>DKND01000019.1 GCA_002470605.1 Opitutia bacterium UBA7397 | reverse complement strand
CGAGCGCCTCGATGCGGGCGTCCTGCGTGGTGGCTGCGGGAGCAGGGAAGGTGGGCTGAGGCGGGGCCTTCTTAGAGGTAGATTTCATCTTCACGACTTTGATCTTTAATGAGGCGTCGGCGACCGGCTTGACGGGCTTAAGTTTAGCGAAGTGTTCGACCTGTTCGGCTAGCAGGCGATTGAAGTCAGTCAGTTCCTTGGCGGAGGGCTCGCGTCCTTGCGTGAGGATCCAAGCGGCGCGGACTTGGGCGTCAGCGTCTGCCGGGTGTTCCTTGATGACCCGGGCGGCGAGGTCCTTCGCGCGTTCAATGACGAACTCGTCGTTCATCAGGAAGAGCGACTGCGGGGCGACGGTGGTGAGGTCGCGCCGTTCGCAGTTCGGGTCCATATTCGGGAGGTCAAACGTGGCCAACGCGGTGGCCGGGCCGCTGCGACGCTGCTGGAGGTAGACCGAGCGGCGATAGACCGCGGGCGAAGACGTATCGACCTTGAGGACGATGGTCTTGTTGCCGTTGAAGATTTCGACGCCGGGGATCATGCGCCCGTCGCCCGTCTTGCCGACCGTGACCGGTTCGCCATACATCTCGGGGTTGAGCTTGCCGCTGACGGCGAGCATCGCGTCGCGGATGGTCTCGGCGTCGAGGCGACGGATACGATAGCGGCCGAAGAGGGCGTTGTCGGGGTCGGCGGACTGAGTTTCGTCATTACGGGCGGACTGACGATAGGTCCGGCTTAGCATCATCTCGCGATGCATCGCCTTAAGGCTCCAGCCGGTCTCGACGAAGCGGCCGGCCAGGTAATCGAGCAGCTCGGGGTGCGAGGGGCGCTCGCCGAGCATGCCGAGGTCTCCTGGAGTGTTCACGATGCCGCGGCCGAAGTGGTGCATCCAGACGCGGTTCATCAGCGTGCGGCCGACGAGCGGGTGCTGGCCGGAGGTCAGCCACTGCGCGTAGGCGAGGCGTCGGCCGGTCGTAGGCAGTTTCGGGTCATCGACGGGAATGGCCGGATTTCCGAGGATGGAGAGTTCGCCGGGGGTGACGAGCTGGCGGGGTTGGGCGTGGTCGCCGCGGTTATGGAGTTCGCTCTTCGGGGCGGCGTTGACGGGCTCGATGAGCACACTGACGCGGCCTTCGATCGGCTTCGTGGCCCGGAGCGCGGTGGCTTCGGCACGCTTGGCGATGACTTTGTTGTCAGCGTCCTTGTCGTAGAGATCCAAGCCAAAGGTGGCCTGAGAGGAGAAGTATTTCTTGATCAGCGCGGCCTGTTCCTTGGTGCGTCGCGCGACGACGGTATTGCGGGCGACGCGATAAGCGGCGCGTTCGGGCTCAGGCACATCGAGGATCTTCTTCTCAAACACCACGTCGAGGGCGGCCTTATACATCTTGGTGGCTTCGGCGTCGATGGCCGCGGCCTGCTTCTCAATCTCGGCCGCCTTGGCTTTTTCGGTCGCGGAGTAGAGTGAGATCGTCCGTTGGGCTGGGTTCTGCCATTTCCGCCAGTCGAGGGCGGGGTCGAAGACCGCGCGGAGCCGGAAATAATCGACCTGACTAATGGGGTCGTAGCGATGGTCATGGCACTGGGCGCAGGCGACCGTCAGGCCGGTGAGCGAGGTCGTCACGATGCGAAGGGTGTCGGCGATGCTCTGGTTCTTCGCCAATTCGAGGTCAGCCACGGTGTCACCCGTGCCGTCCGGACCCATGCGCAGGTAAGCCGTGGCCGTGAGGGCATCGATCTTCGAAGGGTCGAGCACGGCTGTGGCGACGTTGGCCGCCGAGACGGCGTTCAGTTCGTCACCTGCCAGCTGTTCCTGGATGAATTGATTCCAAGGTTTGTCGGCGTTGAGCGAGCGGATCACGTAGTCGCGGTAGTGCCAGGCGTAAGGGCGAATGGAGTCGGCGTCGGCGTAACCGTTGGTGTCGGCGTATCCGGCTACATCGAGCCAGTGTCGTGCCCAGCGTTCGCCGTAGGCGGATGAGGCGAGGAGCCGGTCGATCAGCTTTGCATAAGCATCGGGAGAAGTGTCGGCGACGAACGCGGCGGCCTCGGCCGGCGTGGGCGGAAGGCCGGTCAGGTCGATTGTCGCGCGGCGGATGAGGGTGGCGCGATCGGCTTCGGGAGCGAAGTCGAGTTGCTTGGCTTTGAGCTTCGCGCGGACGAACGCGTCGATGGGGCTGAGTTCTGGAGTGTCGGCGAAGCGCGGGATGGTCGGCTTCGTGACTGGCTGGAAAGACCAGAACTTCCGGTCGCTGGCGGAGACGTAGACGCCGGGTGGCAGGACACCGGTCGGTTCGGTTTCGGAAATCTTCGCGCCGGCCTTGATCCAAGCCGCGAGGAGGGCGAGCTGGTGCTCGGGCATCTTCTTGCCCTTCTTTGGCATCTCGCCGTCGCGGGTGAGCGTCCAGAGGGCGCTCTTCTCCGGATCTCCGGGCGTGAGCACGGGCGAACCATCTTCGGTCTTCCCGTCCATGAACCGACGCAGGCGGAGGTCGACGCCGCCCTTGGGTTTTTCCTCTTCACCGTGGCAGTGGGTGCAGTGCT
>DKND01000013.1 GCA_002470605.1 Opitutia bacterium UBA7397 | reverse complement strand
GGCTCTTTGGCGACCGCGAGCGAAGCTCCATGGGCCATTTCATTTTCCGGACCGACGATGAAGTTTTCGAAAGTATTATTGGCCTTGATGGCCGGAGGCGGTGAAACCGAAGTTTGACGCGAAGCCCGGGACACCGAAGCGACCACCTGGGGAAGATCACGCGAGGCATCAACCGAAGCCGTCAAGCGGTAGTCCATGTTACGTCCAGCGACCAGCGTCAGCTGACGACGGAGCACTTCGCTGTAGTTGCTGTTCACCCAAGCCTCCGTGAGCACGGAAGGAGCTTCGAGCACCAGCACGTTACCTTCGGCGATTTCGAGCGGCTGTAAGGTTGAAATCCACGTATCGAAGTCGGCACGTGAAAAAGTGTTACGAAGTTCGGATTTAGCGGTCTCCCAAAGGGAAAGATGACTGTCAGGGCTGGCCATAGGAAAGGGGGAAGGTTGAGGAAGGTTGTTCACAGGCGTTTTGGAAGCCTGAAAATGGATTAATTTTGTAAAAGAGAGGTGAAAGAAGGTTGAAGGACGATAATACAGGTCTCGGGCCGGTGAAAGCGCCTGGCTTGGTTAATCTGTAAGTCGTTGTATTAATGAAACTTAGGTGGTGTGTTTATGTGTTTTAAATAAATGACCGTAGCCGACGGCTTTTTTCGATCTGCGGGGGGACAAATCTGACCCCTTTGATGGAGGCGCGCTAGACCCGCACAAGTTCAAGCCCTGCACAGGTTATTAACACTTAGGCTGTAGATAAGAAACTGAAGTTTCTGTTGCACAGATGACACACGATTACCGATGCCCTATGGATAGGGTGAATCCTTCATGTGACGATTTCGGAAAGGTGCGCGTCCCGAAGTCGTCGTAAGTCGTCAAGCGTTAAACAATGGCGGAGTTGATCACGTAATTTACGCGAACCAGGCAACCCATGCGTCAAAGGATGCAACCGATCGAGCATCCAACGCACATCACGTGAGCCGAGTCGCGATGAATGCACTTCGATGGTCAGTTCCGCCAAGCGGAGCATGCAATCCCAACGCTGCGTGGTCCCGATCAAGGGCAAGTCGTCGGCCAAACCCGCGAGGGCGGCTTTGATCTGTCCGAAAATCCAGGGATTACCCAGAGCTGCCCGTCCAATCATCAAGCCGGAGACGCCTGCTTCGCGTTGGCGAAGAAGAGCAGATGCCCCGTCTTTGACGTCGCCATTGCCGATCACGGGGATTTTTACGGCCGCGGCGACCTGCGCGATCCACCCCCAATGGGCTACTCCGGAATACCCTTGCTCCTTGGTCCGGCCGTGGACGGCGATCGCCTCGACGCCCAGCTCCTCCAGCCGGCCAGCCACTTCGACGGCGACAATAGTCGAATAATCCCAACCAATCCGCATCTTAGCGGTAAGCGGTACATCCGGGATCGAGTCTTTGACCGCTTTTACCAAATCATAGAGCAACGGTGGGCAGCGCAAAAGACCTGAGCCAGCATTTTGCTCGATGACCTTATGAGCGGGACAGCCAAAGTTCAGGTCGAGAAAATCTGGCTTCATCCGATCGCAGACCATCCGGGCAGCCTTGGCCATGGAAGCCGGCGTCGCTCCGAAGATCTGCACACCCATCGGCCGTTGGGTTTCGGTAAAATCAACCATTTCCCAAGCTTTGGCATTATCTCGGATGAGCGCCTCCGATTGGACGAACTCCGTCACCATCACGTCGGCCCCTTGCTCCTTACAAACCTGACGGAAAGCCACATCAGTATGCCGCGCCATCGGGGCGAGATAGAGCGGGAATTTGCCTGGGCCAAACCAAGGCAGCCGGGCTGCGACCTTACTCACGACTGCCCTTCCCTCTGGCGTATCGAAGCCTTGAGGGCCCTCCAACGGACCAGACGTTCGGCAATCTGGGCTTCGGCTCCGGCTTCGCCGGGCTGATAAAGAGCCAACGGCTTAGAAAGATAATCCTGCCCGCTGATGCCCTCGGTATATTCGTGACTATAACGATACGTGCCACCCTGCCCTAGGCGCTGGGCGACTTGCGTGTGAGAATCCTTCAGATGCAAAGGGACCTCCTGGCGAGGTTGGGTACGAACGGCCTCTTTGGCGGCGGCGATGCCGGTCGTCGCACTATTGCTCTTAGGGGAAAGGGCTAAAAAAAGCGCCGCATGCGCCAAAGCGTATTCGCATTCGGGAGCACCCACCATCTCGCAAGCTTGGAAAGCGGCTACGGCCACGCCCAAAGCACGAGAATCCGCCAGACCGATATCTTCCGACGCGCAAATCACGAGACGTCGGGCGATAAAACGTGGCTCTTCGCCGCCCTCGAGCATCAACGCCAACCAATATAAGGCTGCATCGGGATCGCCCCCGCGAAGAGATTTTATGAAAGCCGAGGCCGTATCGTAATGGTCATCGCCACCGTTGTCATAACGGATGCGACGCTCCCGGGCGAACGATGCGACCGCTTCATCCGTCACCGTGCCTAAGGCGGGAGCGGACAACACCAACGTCTCCAGACAGTTAAGCGCCCGCCGAAGGTCGCCCGAAGCCATTTCAGCCACTAACTGGAGTACCTTATCGGAGGCCTTGATACCCAAAGCGCCTAAGCCGTTTTCCTTCTCCGTCAAAGCACGCCCAAGGAAGGCCGCAATTTCAGGCACCGTCAGCGGATCGAGGCGAAAAAGATGGCTACGACTCAACAGTGCCGGAACGACATAGAGCCCAGGATTATGCGTGGTGCAACCGATGAGACGAACCACCCCGGATTCGACATCAGGCAAGAGAAGGTCCTGTTGGGCTTTGTTGAAGCGGTGAATCTCGTCGACCACCAAGACAGTCTTGCGCTCAGGATGCCGACGGGCGTCGGAAAGAACCTCGCGTAACTCCGCGGCACCGGAAAGAACCGCGTTCACCCTGACCACCTGCGATTGCGTCTCGGCGGCGATGACTTCAGCCAGCGTGGTCTTACCACAGCCAGGAGGACCGTAAAATATGAGCGAACCGAAATTATCGGCCTTGATCAGACGAGGCAGCAAAGCCTCGCTCCCGAGCAAGCCCTTATGCCCTACGACTTCGGCGAGGCAGGTCGGGCGCATGCGGGCAGCCAATGGTCGGCGACGCGGAGGCAACGACCCCTCGGCCTCCGGCTCAAAACCAGGAAGCGAACCCTTGGGACCTGATCGCCGTTCGGCCACGAAATTTACTTCTCCTCGGCGAAAGGCACGAGATGGCAATAGGGCCGAGTACCTCGCAACGCGTAATGCTTCTGATGGTAGGCCTCGGCTTTCCAGAAAGTAGGAGCCTCTTCAATCTTGGTCGCGATCGGTTTGGCAAAAGTCTTGGCCGCTGTGAGGCGGGCTTTGATTTCGTCGGCGACTTTTTTCTGCTCCGGCGAATAGGTGAAAATCACGGAGCGGTATTGGTCGCCGACATCAGGCCCCTGGCGATTGACCTGCGTAGGGTCATGCATGATGAAGAAATATTCAACGAGCTTACGGTAACTGATCTTAGCAGGATCAAACGTGACCTGAATCACCTCGGCATGCCCGGAAGTATGACTGCAGACGTCTTCGTAGGTCGGATTTTCGACGGTGCCACCAGCGTAACCGCTAAAAGCCTCCAAGACGCCCGGAATCTTCGCATATTGATATTCGACCCCCCAGAAGCAACCGGCGCCGAACATGGCCTTTTCAAGTTTAGGGGGTGTGGGCATAGGTTTGGAATCAGCAGCGAAGAGTTGAGCGATCAATAGACCCAGGACGGCGAGGGCCTTAAGAGGGGTAAGCAAGGTATGCATGGGAAACATAACAAAGTTAAGCCACTTTCCCCGGAGATGCAAGGGACAGAAGACGTCATGACACCACTTCCCGCAACGCCCCGGCCAAGGCCTCGACCGCATGCGGGACGGTGGCCAGGCCACGCTCGGGGGTAAGGTAGAAAGTATCGATGGCAAAGCCCTGTTCGGTCGCGACATTGGCGAAAGTAATCGCGTAACCGGCCTCGCGGATGGTGCGCCCAACCCGGAAAAGCAGCCCTAAACGGTCGTTGCACTGCAACTCGATCACGGTGCGGTCGAGATCTTCCTCGAAATAGACTTCCACCTTAGCCGCCAAAGGCACGTAAGCCTTACGACGTGGCGCAGTCAGCAGCACATGGGCTTCTTCTTGGGCGACCTCGTCCAGTAAATCGGAACCTTCGACCAGTGATTTGGCCAGGGCTTTGGTGAAACGCTGCTGCGCCGCCAGCTCCTTACCGGGAGGCAAAACGACCTTGAAGAAGTCGATGGCCACGTCGTCCGTCCTGGAAAACGCTCGGCATGAAATAATATTAATACCGGCCACCGCGAAAGCACCGGCCATACGACTGAACAGACCGGCGCGATCCCAAGTCACGACCGTCACCGAGGATTGGGATGATCCCACATCATCAAACCAATCGACGATCGGACGAAGTGAAATCTCACCGTCCGCCTCGGACACCGATGCGATCAGCTGATGAATCATCAACAAGTGGTGCGCAGCATCTTCGGGCGAGGCATGGAGGAAATAGCCCTTGGGCATTTCAGTGAAATGAGCCTCAATTTCATCGATGGGCAATCGATCGCCTACAATCTTAGCGGTAGCCGCGCGGAGTTCGGCAGTAATGGCTGCGGCGCTCAGTTCGTCTTCGCCCGCCAACTTAGCTAAGGTGCGGCGATAGAGAGTCCAATGTTGGCCGTCTTTGAAATCAGTCCATAGGTCCGTCGAAGTCGCCCGGGCATCACAACGCGTATGCACATGGAGGCTTCGCAAAACCTGTTCATCGCCCATCAGTCGGGCGAAACGCTCAATATTGACGGGGTCATCGACGTCATGCCGTTGCCAGTAAAGCCCCATCACCAAGTGGTGCCGGATGACGCCGCTAGCGATATGACGTTCACGGGCATCAAAACCCAAACGCTCTAAGATGACATCGGCAATGGGCACGCCTCTTTGGGCGTGGCCTTCGATGCCGCCTGACTTCGCGATATCGTGCAGGAACAGAATCGCATAAAGCAGCGAAGGAGATTCGGAACCCAAGACAACTTCACGGTATTTTTGGTCGATCTCAGATTTGCCCGCGTAAATCTGATCAAGCTCCCAAAGACAGCGCAGCGTGTGAACATCGGCCGTCCAACGGTGATAAAATTCGAATTGAACGAGGCAGTGCAGACCGGCGAATTCGGGGACGATACGGTACAACAGATCATGTTCCCGCAAGGCATTGATCGTGGCATGGACATGTCCGCCGGCGGTAAGCATGGCACGAAAAGAACTGGCGGAGGCTTCAGAAAGCGCGATCTGGGACGTAAGCAAATGCGCACGTTCGCGAACCAAAAGAGACAAGGCCCGACCAGGGCGAGCTTCGTGGATTTGGCAAAGGCGGAACAACCTTACCAATCGGCCGGGATCCTCTTCGAAAACCAGCCGGTGTTGCGCCGATGCCGTTCCGCCCGGAACGATAATAAAACCATCCAAAGTCAAAGGCTCGCCCCAGCCCACCGGCTCAGGTTCGCCCATCACCGTACCTTCGATGATTTCAACGCAACGACGGACATGATCAGCGGCGTCAAAGTATTCGCGCATCATGGAACCGATGCGCTCCGTCAGGCTTCCCTGATAGCCCAGAGCGGCGGATATGGTATCTTGGCGTTCAAGGGATAAGTGTTCCGTGGGACGGGTGACTTGGAAATGGAGTTCACAGCGCAGGCGGAGCAGGCAGGCACGTGCTTCGAGAAATTTCTGGAAATCACCAACGGGTAAAAAGCCCGTGGAGGCGAGACCGGCTGGACCAGAGACACCACGAGCGATGCGGGCCAACCAAACGCAGCCTTGAACATCGCGAAGGGCCCCGACGCCTACTTTTAAATCTGGCTCCTGAAGATATGCGCTCCCACCCGTCTTTTCCCGACGACGACGCTGGGATTCGACAATCAATTTCGCGAACGGCTGCCAAGATTGTCCGCTCAGCATCAATGACAACTTAGCTTCCAATTCATCGAAGAGCTTCGGGTTACCGCACAGCAGACGCGTCTCCAGAAGAGCGACCCGCATATGCAGGTCGTCGAGCGCAAAACTTGTCGCCTCCGTCACCGTCCGGACGGATTGACCAACCTTAAGGCCCAAATCCCATAACGGGTACAAAATCGCTTCGACCAGAGTTTTGATTTCGGCCGAATGTGCCGGCACTAGGACCAATAGATCTATGTCGCTTAAGGGACAAAGCTCGGCCCGCCCATAGCCACCGGTGGCCACCAGAGAAATCTGAGACGCCGCTGGACCGGCCCGCAGGAAGAGCGCGTCAAAAATGATATCGATGGCATCTGAGCGTAATCGAGCGACTTCGCCCCCTGGTGCGCCTGCCCGATGGGCGGCCAATTGAATTTCGCGAGACTCCGCCAAGAAGGCTTTGGCGCGAGGCAGGAATCCATCAGCCAGAGAGGCCTCCCCCGCCAATCCGTGCTGTAACGCGGAGCGGCGGAGATTGATGGCGGCGGATTCAGATTCAGGCGACATGCGACGGCCCTACCCTGCAGATAATTCGGCCCATATTCAAGGTCATTGCCAATCTCGTCCTTCGGGACTCTAATGCCCCATGGACACCTGGTTCGCCGCACTCATGGAAGCCCTACGTTCGATGTCGGACGTCGAGGCGATGATCAAACTGGGTGGCATTGCCGTCATGACCTTGATCGTCTTCGCCGAGACCGGATTGCTCTTTGGCTTCTTCCTTCCCGGCGACTCCATGATCGTCGTAGCCGGCGTACTCACGACCGCGAACGGCGAGCGTCCTGCCCTTTTAAATCCGTGGTCTCTCTGCTTTTGGCTGATAGCAGCCGCGATCATTGGTAACCAGCTGGGGAGATGGCTTGGGTTGAAATTCGGTAAGCGAGTCGAAAAATGGTCGGATGGTTGGCTATACAAGAAGCGCTACCTTGAGATCGCGCGTGAATATTATGCCGAGAAAGGCGCGGCATCATTGGTCATGGCGCGCTTCATCCCGATCATTCGAACCTTTGTACCTTTCGTCGCCGGAATGGGACGTATGCCCGCCGCACGCTTTCTTTACTGGAACATCTTCGGAGCGATTCTCTGGATTATTTCTTTAGTCGGCCTTGGCCATATCATCGGCGGGACTAAATTAGCCAAAAATCTCGGAGTCGTGACCGGCAGCGTCATCGCCGTTTCGTTCCTACCCGTATTATGGAAGGTCTTCCAGAATTGGCTTACTTCGCGGCGGGCATCCAAAGCTTGAATACCGTGCCGGCCGGACCGGTCGATTCAACGATGATATCACCTCGGTGATCGCGCATGATCCGTTTGACGATGGCGAGACCCAGACCGGTGCCATCTTCGCGTGACGTGAAGAAAGATTCGAAAATCTTCGGTAAAATCTCTGGAGCGATACCAGTACCCGTATCAGCGATGCGAATGACCACGACCTCCCCTTGCGGTCCAGGCTCAACGTCGACCTTGACGACCAAGTTTCCACCGGCGGGCATCGCTTGCACCGCATTCAGCATGAGATTGAGGAAAACTTGCTGGATCTGACCGGGATTGCCTTCGACCAACGGGATCATCAGTTCGCCTTCGACGGCGAACTTTACGCCGAGCTGTTGCAATTTAAGGCGCAGGAGGACCATTGCCTTATCCGCCGACTCACGCAGATTGATCGGCTTAAAGGCACCTGATTGCGCCTTGCTCATACCCAAGACACGGGAGACGACGCCTTCCATATGGGAGATTTTCTCGCGCATCACGCCGAGGTCTTCAAGTCGCGGATCGTTAGCATCCATGCCTTGCGCGAGGGTATCCGAGAGAAGTTTCATCACCGTAAGAGGATTACGGATCTCATGGGCGACTTCAGCCGAAAGCATGCCAAGGGCAGTTAATCGTTCGCTGCGACGTAATCCTTCTTCCACGGCAAAAACTTTAGCGTAAAGCCGGGCATTCTGAATCGAAGACGCGCCGAAGGAAGACAGGGCCGTGACGAGATGCTTGTCGTCATCGGAAAAGCGGTAAGCACCCATCGCCACACAGACCAGGACGCCAAAGGTGTCGTCCTCGTAGCGGACCGGCACGGCCAGAAGCGAAGAACTTGCGACTGGATCAATCAGTTTGGAAAAAAGGTTCTCTTCCGTCTTGCCCGCAATCGGCACCACCAATGTGCGACGACGCGTGGCAACCGTCCCCAGCGAAGTGACGTCCACCGACAACTTCGGAATGAAGATGCTGCCGGCGCAGTCGCCATCGAGACTGGTCAGGATCAGGTCCCGGCCTTCTAATTTAAAGTAAGCACAGGCCCGGGCACCCAGGAGCGCACGGGTGTGACGGGCCAGGTCCAAGGAGATACCCGGCTCGTCACGTTCGCGAGCTAGACCTTGCGCGGCACCCACCAGGGCCTCGAGCTGCGCGGCTTTCGAGCGCAACTGCCGGAGCAGCCAGATGCGGCCCACGGCCTTGGAGGCCTCGTTAGTTAATAAAGATAAGAATGCGACGTCTTGCTCCGTGAACGCATCGAGCCGGTCAGAATCGCAATTCACGACCCCGATCACATTTCCCATCAACTCCATCGGCACGGCGAGTTCGGAACGGATGCCTTGGCGAATTTCGACGTAACGCTGATCCTTTGAGACATCAGGGATACGTTGCGGCTTCGCATAAAGGGCGACCCAACCCGTGATCCCCTGCCCCTGATGGATAATCTGCTTGGCGGACTCGGCATCGAGGCCATTGCTCACCTCGATCCGCAACGAGCCCGTGGCCGGCTCCACCAGCGCGATGGAAGCGCTGGAAGCCGCCAAAGTCTGGACGATTTCGGCTAAGATGAAATCGAGCGCTTCCCGCGGATCTTCGGTCGCATTGACGAACGCCCCGACACGATAAAGACAGTCTAAGACGCGAGCGTCGCCCGGACGTTCTTGCGACTTAAAAGAATGCGGCATGGCTTAGAGCGAATGATCCATATCGAGCGCAGGGGCGTCGACATTAGTCCGACCGATCATCACCGCCGGCACGCCGGCGACGCTCGTGTGCGCCGCAACGTCCTTGAGCACCACGGAACCGGCGCCGATCTTGGCGCCTTCGCCGATAGTGATATTACCAAGAATCTTAGCGCCGGCGCCGACCAAGACGCCGGAACGAATCTTAGGGTGGCGGTCGCCCCGAGCTTTGCCCGTGCCGCCTAAGGTAACCTCGTGCAGGAAAGAAACGTTGTCATCGACCACCGTCGTCTCGCCGGCGACGAAGCCCGTGGCGTGGTCGAGCAAGATACCTACGCCAAAACGTGCGGCGGGGTGGATATCGACCGCGAGGTTCTCCGAGGATAAAGATTGCAGATACATTGCCACATCGCGACGTCCAGCCTTCCAGAGTACATGGGCTAAGCGATGTGCGGAGATGGCATGAAAGCCCTTATACCAGAGAAAAGGAATCAGCGCATGTTCGGTGGCTGGGTCGCGTTCTAAAGTCGCCCGAATGTCGGCGCGCATCTGAGCCAGCACTTCCGGATCGGCGGCCACGGCTTCCGACAACACCTGGACAATCAACGGCACATCGTGACCGGAGGGCGACAATCTTTCCGCCAATCGACGGACGATCCCTTCACCGAAGTTCTTCGGCTCAAATACGTAGCGCTTAAGCAAAGGAGCCAAAGCCGGTTCGGCCTTCGCCACGGCAAGCGCGCGTACGCCAAGCTCCTCCCATAGAGAAACCTCTGTGGCGCAAACCAAAGCGATAGAGCGTGCATCGGCCATAATCAGATCAGTTAATTCCCCCTTTTAATACATTTTGGCAACCCATGAGTCAAAATAGGGTTAAAAACGACCTAAAATCTGCCCTTAAGTAACTCCAACCAACCGTCGGTGTTGAAAGTACGTAACCCTGCCCTATAAATACCCTCCTACCCTAAACACCACCCACATGCGTATCGCCTCCACCCTCCTCGCCTGCTTCGCCGCTATCGCCGTTTTTGCCGCGGCTGAAATCGGCCAGCCAGCTCCTGCCTTCACCGCCAAGACCGCCGACGGCAAAACCGTCAGCCTCTCGGACTACAAAGGTAAGATTGTCGTCCTTGAATGGTATAACCCAGGCTGCCCAGTCGTCCGTAAATTTTACGATGCCGGCAAGATGCAGGAATTCCAAAAACAAGTCGTCGCCGACGGCGGTGTCTGGCTAGCAATCAATACGGGCGGCAAAGTGCCTGATCTCGGCAAGAATGTCTATTACCCTGCCACCGCCTTGATCGATGACGCCGACGGCGCCGTCGCTCGCGCGTATGAAGCCAAAGTCACCCCTCATTGCTACGTCATCGATGCCAAAGGTAACCTAGCATACAAGGGAGCCATCGACAGCGGAAGCGTCTCCACCAAGGTCGCCGACCTCGACAAATCGACCAACTACGTCCTCGCCGCGATCAAGGCCATCAAGGCCGGCAACGCCCCTGAAGTCACCAACACCAAGCCTTACGGCTGTGGCGTGAAGTACGACAAAAACTAAGCCGTCCTTTTGACTAAACAAAAAGGGCGTCCGATCGGACGCCCTTTTTTATTGGAGGCAGATGCGACCTTAAGCCGAGAGCCCCATGGCCTTGAGCAAGATTGCATGGACTTCATCGTTGCGGAGGTAAGGCGTAAAGAGCCCGGAGCCAGGGCCATAGGCACAGAACTCGACCATTTCGCTGGTGTGATGATGGCTCGTCCAGCTGATCCCGATATACTTAGGGAGAACGTCCTGCAGCGATTTCATGTCCTTGATCGAGCTCAGGTCGTCGGCCTTAAATTCCAGACCGGTCTTTTCCACGACCTGCGCGGCCAGCCCCTTGGGCCCGAATTCCTTCAGCCGATGCACCATGGCTTCCTGTGACATCGTAAACTTAGTGAGACGCATAAACGCGGGCGTGCTTTCACTGTAAGCAGACCCCTTGCCCACGAGATCTTCGGAGCCCATGCCGTTCAGCTGCAACCCGCCGGTGCCGTGGTCGGTCGTGATCACCAGCAAAGTGTCAGGATGTTTCTCGATGAAGCGCAGGACGGTGGTGATCGCCGCGTCAAAGGCGATCTGATCATGGATCGTGGCCGCTGCGTCATTTGCGTGAGCGGCATGGTCGACGCGACCGCCTTCCACTAAGAGGAAGAAACCGTCGGGCGAATCCTGCAGACAACGCAGGGCCGCTTCGGTCATCTCGGAGACCGTCGGCGTATGGGCGGCGACCGCTGGATCATTCAGACGATCGATTTCAAAAGGAAGATGACTCTTATCAAAAAGCCCGAGCAAAGGCGCCCCCCCCTTATAGGCCAGCAATTCGGTACGATTAAGAGCGATGGCGTAACCCGCCTTACGGTAATCCCCCATCAGCGTCTCGCTGAAATACTGCGTCCCGCCGCCGAGAACGACGTCGACGCCGCGCTCAAGGTACTGCGGAGCGATTTC
Organism: Opitutia bacterium UBA7397; assembly: GCA_002470605.1. Classification (GTDB taxonomy): domain Bacteria; phylum Verrucomicrobiota; class Verrucomicrobiia; order Opitutales; family UBA953; genus UBA953. The sequence continues at coordinate 13,102 of DKND01000013.1, read as the reverse complement.
CGCCTGCTTGGCACGAGAGGCGACGGTCGCCACGAAGCCAGCTGGGGTGGCATGCGTCGCCGTGGCGGTAGTAACAAGCCCGGTGCGCTTTTTGGCTTTGCGCATCTTCTGCATCATCGTGACGGGCTTCCGGCCGTCGGGCGTGATGTTGATCACCCCATTGGTGATACGTTCGCCGATGCCCCAGCAAGAAGCGGCAGCGGCGGAATCCGTCACCAGACTGCTGGCTGATTGGGTTTCACAAAGCGCGCGGACGACAGGTAGCTCACGGTAAAGCTTCATCCATTGACTCGTCTGGTTCACCGTCCGCTGGAGATACGTATGCGCAAGCGAAAGCGCCGCGATATTCATGCCGTCGGCGACCATGAAGATTACGTTCTTGGCGGGAGATTGGGCGGCATTCGCCGCAGCCTCTCGCGGAGCAGCCCCGAGCGCAGGCGTGGCCGCGGCCCCAAGAGCCAAGCCGCCCAAGCCAGCCATCTTAAGAAAATTACGACGAGAGGAATCGCGAGACGAAGACATAACGGTAATTACCACCCCTAAACGATGAGGGCAAGAGCCGTTCCCCACCCAATCGTTCGACTATGCATATCGTTGCCGCATAGGCACCCTGTCGTCGCTATCAGGCTCCAGGAGCGGCGGGCGAACCAGCGGCCGGTGCGACCGGAACGTACGCCTTGAGGCGGCGTTCTGCGACTTCGGCCGTGATCAGCGAGATAAAATCCGCGAGCGTACGGTTACCCTCGAAAGATTTGTCAGCCCGGGAGCGGACATTCACCACGCCGGCTTCCTTCTCCTTCGCACCGACGACGAGCATGTGCGGAACCTTGGACATCTCGGCTCGCCGGATCTTGGCTCCGAGCTTATCCGAAGAGCTGTCGACGGAACAACGGATCTTCGCAGCTTTAAGCTGTTCAGCCATGGCTTCACAATCGGCATTCATGTCGTCGTTCAAAGGAATCAGACGGACCTGCTCAGGGGAAAGCCAGGTCGGGAAATCGCCGGCGAAGTGTTCGATCAGAATGCCCACGAAACGTTCCATCGAACCGAAAGGCGCACGGTGAATCATCACTGGTCGGTGCGGCTTATTGTCCGGACCAATGTAAGAAAGCTCGAAACGTTCGGGCAGATTGAAGTCGACCTGCACGGTGCCTAATTGCCACTCGCGGCCGATGACATCGCGCACGACGAAATCGATCTTAGGTCCATAGAAAGCGGCTTCTCCAGCCTCTTCGGTGAAAGCGACGCCAAGGGTGGCGGCAGCGGCACGACAAGCGGCCTCGGCCTTATCCCAATTCTCGGAAGAACCGGTGTATTTGTTCGAATCAGGATTCCGCAGTCCGACCCGGACGCGATAATCATTCAGACCCAGGGTCTTGAGCACGACCTTCACGAGTTCCAGACAGCCCAGCACTTCTTGGCCGACCTGATCTTCGGTGCAGAACAAGTGACCATCGTCCTGAGTGAAACCACGGACGCGGGTCATGCCATTCAGCTCACCGGATTGCTCCCAGCGATAAACCGTGCCGAACTCCGCCAGACGTACAGGCAGATCGCGATAAGAATGAGGCTGCGACGCGAAGATCCGGATGTGGTGAGGGCAGTTCATCGGCTTCAGCAAGAAACCTTGGACGGTGCCGTCCTCGAGTTTGTTAGTCAGTTCGCCGCAGGCGCAACCTTCCTTGGAAAGCAGCTCCATCGCCTCGCGTTCGACCAACGGTGGGAATTGCGCGTCCTTGTAATAAGGGAAGTGCCCCGAGGTCCGATAAAGATCCAAGTTGCCGATGTGGGGCGTGAATACCTGCTTATAGCCGGTCAGGAACAACTGTTCGGATATGAAGTTCTGCAGCTCCTGGCGGACGATGGCACCATTGGGTACCCAGAGCACGAGGCCTTGGCCGACCTTTTCGTCGATATGGAAAAGCTTCAGCTCCTTGCCGAGTTTGCGGTGGTCGCGCTTCTTGGCCTCTTCGACACGCACCATGTGCTGCTCCATCTCATCCTTAGTAGCGAAAGCCGTACCATAGATACGCTGCAACTGTTTGTTCTTTTCGTCGCCCCGGTGATAGGCCCCGGCGATATTAAGCAGCTTGAAAGCCTTGACCTGGGAGGAATAGCGAACGTGCGTGCCCGCGCAGAGATCGACGAATTCGCCGTTCTTATAAAATGAAATCGTCTCGCCGGCCGGGATGTCCGCCAGACGTCCGAGCTTATAGGCATTCTGTCCGCGTTCACGGAGCAACTTATCCGCTTCTTCGCGCGTGCATTCAAAACGTTCGAACTTCTGGTTCTCCTTTGAAATGCGACGCATCTCTTCTTCGATCTTCACGAGATCGTCGGCCGTAAACAAATGGTCCACGTCGAAGTCGTAATAGAAACCATTGTCGGTGGGCGGCCCGATATCCAACTGCGCCTGCGGAAAGAGGCGGAGAACAGCGGCACCCAGCATATGGGCAGCGGAATGTCGGATCTCCTCAAGGGGAGTCATCGTCGGGCGGGTGGACATGTCGTAAAAAGCTATCCTTTCGCTAGGGACTCCCGAGGCGGAGGGCAAGGACGGAGGCAGGCACCCTACCCCTCACGCCTTCTTAAGGTCGTAGCCGTCTTTGCGGTCAAGCATCGTCCAGCCCAGCGCGGACAAGTCCTTACGGAGCTGGTCGGCGGCGGCGAAATCCTTCCCTTGCTTGGCAGCCCAGCGACGGGCACCGAGCTCGGCCACTTCGATAGGAATCGCGGCTTCGGCCTTGGCGACAAACAGGACTAACCCAAGGGCTTGCAGAAGCTTGGCCAGTCCGCAGACGTCTTGACGAGCCTGAGCCGGAGTCGGATCTTCGCGCTCTCCGACGACGGTGAAAATCTGCCCCAAACAACCGGGGATATTAAGGTCATTCTGCAAAGCTTCCCAGGCTGGGGCGAACCTACCCCACGTCGTCTGCAATTCATGAACCTTCGGCGCGACAAACTCCGCCCGCGAGAAGCCGGCGACCGGTAGGATGCGATCTACCCAGCGTTCGAGCTTAGCGATCGCCGACCGGGCATTTTCGACCCCATGAAGCGTGAAGTTAAGCGGCGTACGGTAATGGCCGCTGATCAAAGCGTAGCGCACTTCATTGGGCGTGAAGCCTTTTTCGATCAGCTGTTCAAGGGTGTAGAGGTTACCCTTACTCTTGGACATCTTATCGCCCTCGACGAGCAAGTGGGCGCTATGGAACCAATGGGCGGCGAAGCCCTTGATTCCGGTGGCACATTCCGTCTGGGCGATTTCGTTTTCGTGATGAGGGAAGCACAGGTCAACGCCACCGCCATGGAGGTCAAAAGTAGCGCCGAGATGCTCCAAGGACATCGCGGAACACTCGATATGCCAGCCCGGACGACCCTTGCCCCAAGGGCTGGGCCAGAAATTTTCGCCATCTTCCGGCTTATAAGCTTTCCACAAAGCGAAGTCATTCGCGGACTCGCGGTCATACTCATCTGCATCGTTGGCTTGTCCGGCGCTATTGGTATCCTGCGTCTGCAACTTCGAGCGATCGAGGTGGCTTAATTTACCGTAATCCGAACAGGAGCAGACCTTGAAATAAACCGACCCATCCTTCGCCACGTAAGCATGCCCGCGCTTGATTAGAGCCTCAATCATCGTCACCTGCTGAGGGATATGAACGACAGCACTGGGTTCGACGTGCGGAGGCAAGAGACCGAGAGCCGTGCAATCCTTATGAAACTTATCTGTCCAACCTTGCGTGAAGGTCGCCAAAGACTGACCCGCCGCCAACGCCCCGCGTATTGTCTTATCGTCCACGTCGGTAATGTTACGCACATGCTTAACCTTGATACCCGAAGCTTCCAAGGTACGGCGAAGGACATCCTGTAAAATGAACGTACGGAAGTTGCCGATATGCGCCGGCCCGTAGACGGTCGGACCACAACAATACATCCCGAAAGAAGCCTTATCGGGCTTAGTCAGGAGCGGCCGAAGCTCGCGGCTCATCGTGTCGTGCAAAAAGACGGGCATGGAAGACTTTAGATAGGGAATATTAGGCTGCGGGGGCGAGACGTAACTGCGGCCCGCGAAGTGACACGCCTGGCTGTCATAGTCCTTAAATCGCTTGTTTTGTTATCAAAATCGTCCGATATTACTCTCCTCACCCTATGAAACTCGGAACCAAATCCCTCCACGCTGGCCAGAAACCCGACCCGACGACCGGGTCGCGCGCCGTACCAATCTACCAGACCACCAGCTACCAGTTCCGCGACACGGAACATGCGGCCAATCTTTTCGGCCTCAAGGAGCTGGGTAATATTTATACGCGGATCATGAATCCGACCACCGACGTGCTCGAGCAGCGTATCGCCGCCCTCGAAGGCGGTTCGGGTGGGCTCGCGCATTCATCGGGCCAAGCCGCCATCACGGCCGCCATCCTGAACATCGCCGGTGCCGGCGACCATATCGTCTCGGTTGCGCAACTTTACGGCGGAACGTACAACCTCTTCCACTACACCCTGCCTAAGCTCGGCATCCAAGTATCCTTCGTCGACGGAGATGATCCTGAAAACTTCCGCAAAGCACTTCGCCCCAACACCAAGGCTTTTTACGGCGAAGGACTCGGCAACCCACGCCTAAACATCCTTCCCTTCGCCGAAGTCGGCAAAATCGCCCACGAAGCCGGCGTCCCTCTGATCGTCGACAACACCGCCCTCTCACCTTACCTGAATCGTCCTTTTGAACATGGCGCCAACATCGTCGTCCACTCGGCGACCAAGCACCTTGGCGGCCACGGCACGAGCATCGGCGGCATCGTCGTGGACGGCGGTAATTTCAACTGGGGCAATGGCAAGTTCCCCGGCTTCACTGAACCCGATATGTCCTACCATGGCCTCCCGCACTGGGAAGCCTTCAAGGCTTTCGCGCCAGCAGGCGGAGCCAATATCGCGTTCATCATGAAGATGCGCCTGCAGTTCCTCCGCGACGTCGGCAGCTGCATCTCACCCTTCAACGCGTTCCTCATCCTGCAGGGCGTCGAAACCCTCCACCTCCGCATGGAACGTCACTGCGCCAACGCCTTAAAAGTTGCCCAATACCTGGAAGCGCACCCGAAGGTGAAGTGGACGAATTACCCGGGCTTGAAGTCCTCTAAGTACCACGACCTCGCCAAGAAATACCTGACCAACGGGTTTGGTGCGCTCGTCGGCTTCGGATTGAAGTCCGGCTTCGAAGGCGGCAGCAAATTCATCAATTCGCTCCAGCTTCACAGCCACGTCGCCAACATCGGCGATGCCCGCTCCTTGGCAATCCATCCGGCTTCGACCACGCACTCTCAGCTCTCAGCGGAAGAGCGCCAAAGCGCCGGCGTCACCGATGACTACGTCCGCCTCTCCGTGGGCATCGAAGACATCGAAGACATCATCGCCGACCTCGAACAAGCGCTCGCGAAAGCCTAAGGCGAAATCCAACCCGATAAAAGGACAGGCCACCCGGCCTGTCCTTTTTTATTTCCCGGGACGCGAGTCTTCGAAATCGTGGAAATCAAGGAACGCCTTCACGCCCTCTTCGCCCATATACGCGGCAAGTAATTTCGGATCGGTCTGCGTCAGGTCGACGACAATCAGGCCGTCCAGACAACCTCCGAAAGTGTCATCGACATTAAAGGCGATAAGACGGCCGTTCAGCTTAAGGTAATGCTTGAGCAATACGGGGACTGACTTGGCGTCAGGCTCCAAATCGCTGACCAACCCGGAAACATGATCCAAATCGAATGCGCAACGTTGTAAGACGTCGAGATCCGCATCGCGCAGACTCATCGCCCGGGGCGGATTTTTAGCCCTTACCAGCGGGGCCAGATCATCGGCGGTGCGATTATGCTTAAGGTAGGACAAAATGAGGTCCTTGGAGGCCTGGCCATACTCGGGATTGATGCTCACGGGCCCGAACAAGAGGTGATATTTCGGAAAACGAACGACGTAACGGCCAATGCCCCGCCAGAGAAGGGGTAAGCTCGTGGGCTTACGTTGATATTCTTGACGGATAAACGAACGCCCCATCTCTAAGGCGGGATCCATGCGACGGAAAAAATCGCCCTTAAATTCAAACAGCGTCGAGGTATAGAGACCATGCTTACCCTTGAGCGGCAAAATACGGTCCGTCGGACCTAACCGATAACCTCCGACAATCTGGGAAGTCTTGTCATCCCAGAGAATCATCTGGTCATACCACGCATCAAAAGCATCCAGATCGCACTCCAAGCCAGTCCCTTCCGAAACCGACCGAAAAGTTGTCTCACGAAGTCGTCCGATTTCCCGCAAGGTATGCGGCAGATCTCCACCCAAGAAACGGTAAACTCGGAAATCACCGCTCGTCAGCAAAAGGTCTTCAGGAGGAAGACTCTCTAGTTCAGCCCGAAGGAGCGTAGGATTTACCGGGGAGATAATCGGCGCGAGTACTGACGGAGCTGACTTGGCGCCGTTCGCACGTGAGGCATGGTCGCGAGCTGGAAGCAATTCGCATCGCAATCGGAGAAAGCTGGTGGCCTCTTCATCATCAGGATGATCTTGCAATTGGGCTGGCATGACCGGATTTGCGACACGAAGGCGGATGACCTTCCCGCGATGGCGGAAAAACTCCCGCAAGAGTAACGCGGTACGCAAACGCGGGTGAATCAGACCAGCGCCTTGGAATAAGGCGGAATTCTTGCCCTCAAGATGCAACGGCAAAACGGAAGCCCCCACCTTGCGCGCCAAACGGATGACCTGCGGCGACCAGGCGGCGTCTTCCACGCGACGGGCCTTTAGCTTAAGACTGGAAACCTCACCCGCAGGGAAAGTGACAATACATCCGCCCGCCTTCAGGTGAGACATGATACGCCGAACTCCTGTCATATTACTCGTATCCTCCTTTCCGGCCTTGAAGGGATTGACCTCGATGAGCCATGGCCGGATCCCAGGAATCTGGCTTAGCCATCGATTCCCCACTACCAAAGCATCCGGCCGGGCACGTAAGATGAAATCCATCGCCACCAACCCGTCGGCCAGACCGTGTGGATGATTAGCCGTCACCACTAATGGACCGGTGCGCGGAACGCGGGCCAGACAGGTATCATTCCACGAACTGGAAACCCCGGATTGCTCCAAGGCCGAAGTGAAGAAATCCGGGCGGCCGGCCGCGTGGATGCGAGCAAGGAAATCGTCAAACGCGCGGACTTTGAAAAACGTATCCAGCAGGGGCTCGGCCAAATGTAGCGGCCCCAAGGCCGTCTTGAACTCGTCTTTGTTGGTAAGTATGGCCCTTTGTGACATCGATGCCAATCATGAGGCAGACGTGTGTTAAAAGCGCGTCACCTAAGTGACGATATGGCATCAAAGCTCAGAAATCGAAGAAAGCCCTAGCATTACGGGTGGAAACCTCCGCCACCTCATCGACGGGCAAACCGAGAAGCATCGCCGCTTGGGCGCAAATCTCAGGAAGATTTACCGGGGCGTTTTCCTTGCCGCGGACAGATTGAGGCGCCAAATAAGGGGCATCGGTCTCCAACATCAGGCGGGCCAAACCTTGGGCCTGCAGCGCGGCCCGGATCTCGACGGACTTAGGATAAGTGATGATGCCGGTAAACGAAGCCCTTCCGCCGCGTGCATTGATTTCGCGGACCTGATCCGGCCCTTCGACGAAACAATGAAAAACGACCTTTCGCCAATCGAGGCCGCTTTCATCGATAAGACGGACGCAATCCAGGAAAGCGTGGCGGGAATGAATCACCACGGGACAACCGAATTGATAAGCCAACATGAGTTGACGGCGAAAAGCCTCTTGCTGCCAAAGCTTAAGTTGCGCGGCCTCCGATTCATCGGCGGGGAGCCGAAAATAATCCAGACCGATCTCGCCCAAAGCGGCCGGCGAAGTGCGATCGGCGAAATAAGGTGCAATTGCTGCCACTGTCTCCTCCCAACCCTCCGTCACATGACATGGATGCAGGCCAACCGTATGGCGGAAGAAAAGCGGATGCTTCTGGGCCAGATCACGATATTCGGACCAATCATGTAAGTCGGTCCCGATGGCCACGACCCCTTCCACGCCAACGGCCTGCGCCTCGCTCATCCAAGATTCCAGCCGACCGGCCTTCACGGCATAATCGGGGTGGCAATGGGAATCCAACAGACGCATCGGCACGATTAGAGTGAGAGCCGACCAAAGGGCAAGACCTCAACCCTGCCTTGAAATCCGACGGACAACTCACACCGTGCTCCCCATGCGCTATTGGTTAATGAAATCTGAACCCGATGAATTTTCCTTCGAAGAATTGCATCGGCGTGGCCGCGAACCTTGGACGGGGGTGCGAAATTACCAGGCACGGAACTTCCTCCGCCAATGCGAAGTCGGCGACCTAGTCCTGTTCTATCATTCCAACTGCAAGGAACCTGGTATCGTCGGAGTGGCCAAAATTTCCAAGGCAGCCTTTGACGATCCGACGCAATTCGATCCAAAGTCGGATTATTACGATGCCAAAGCATCCAAAGAGAAACCCCGCTGGAGCTGCGTGGAAGTCAGTTTCCATAAGACCCTGAAAAAGCCTTTTACGTTGGAAGACCTCAGGACCGACAAAGCCTTACGGACGATGCTGATATTACGGCCCGGCAACCGTCTATCGGTGACGCCGGTGAGCGCCCAGGAATTCAAGGTGATTGCCGGCGCTTAACCCTATTTGACCTCCCGTCGTGTCCGACGACGTGTGACCAGCGGCTTTTGGCCGAGCTCTTTCAACCGTGGGGCTCTTTCCATCAGCCACCAAATCCCGGCGGCCATGAGTCCCCCGGTAAGGTAGCGCGCCAGCTGCACCGGCAAATCGGCCGAAACGGTATCCCAACCGTATTTGGTCCATTCGGTTGTGAATTCCATCACGAATAAAATTAGGCTCCACTTCAGAAAAACATCCCGCAGGGAGCGCGAAACAAGATCGGTTCGGATGGCGAACAAGCAGGCACCGTAAAAAGGCAGAAGATACAACCACTGGTCGTGGACCATCACGGCCGAGAGGCGCTTGATGGTCTCGGCGACGGAAGACTTGAAAGGCACTGGGAGCTGTGCGACCAGTGCCGCCTTCTTATCCTTAATCACTCCCAAGGCCACATGCCTAAGAATAAAACTAAGACCGATGACCAAGGTCAGCGCCTCGATTTTCAGGAAAAGGATGAGCTTATCTTTCAACTTCACGACCGGATTAATGGCTTAGGATGAGCGAATCGACAATACCTAAGAAAGCGCTATCGGGGAGTTTCGATCGCTTCTTCGGTGGGTAACCACAAGGCCAGGATCGCCGCCGGAATAAAAAGAAAAGAAGCATAGAAGAGACATTGGCTAAAGTCTCCGACCTTGGCGAAGAGCCCGAAAAAGACGGTCCCCGCCGCTGCAAAAACTCGGCCGATATTATAACAAAAGCCCGCCCCCGTGGTACGCAGCAGCGTCGGAAACAAAGGCGGCAGGACCATCGTGAACAAACCAAAGACACCCTGCGTGAAGCCAACCGCCGCAAAGAGCACGTAAGTGACCGACAGGCTCCAGGGCATAAGGAAAGCCGCGAACATGAAGATAAAATAGGCCGCGAAAAAACCGGCAAGGGTACGCTTATAACCAAAACGCTGGGCGCAATAGCCCGACGCAAAATTACCGAAAATCGAGGCGAAGATAACGCAAAACAACGCTACGGAAGTCACATGCGCCTGAGCGGAGACGGAAACTCCCGGGTGAGTCTTAATGAAAGCCTGCTGCCAGAACATAAACGTCCAATGGCCCGTCAGCGAGATCGCACAGAGCGTCATCGCGATCAAGGTCGTGCGGCGGATACCTGGGGCAAACAAGTCTGACATCGGCGGAGGCTGGCGCCCTTGCTGGGCATGGGTCCATTCCTCCGTCTCGGGTACGGCCTTACGAATCCAAAGGGTAACGAACGCCGGCAGGACCCCGATAAGGAAAACCCAACGCGACTCGAAGCCTGGAAAAAGCTTCAGGACTTCGACGGAAAAAATCGCGAAAAGAATGCCGAGGTTCACCGCACACTGCAGGACGGCGGCGATCCAGGGGCGCCACTTCTTGGGCCATGTTTCGGAAAGCAGCGAGGCGCCCACAGCCCATTCGCCACCGATGCCGAGCGCCGCCAGGAAGCGGAAAATCATCAGCTGCCACCACGTCTGGGCAAAGAAAGAAAGTCCCGTAAAGATTGCGTAGGTGAGAATCGTCAGGACCAAGGCCCGACTTCGTCCGAGTCGATCGCCGACAATACCGAAGGCCGCACCGCCGAAAGCCCAACCGACCAAGAAAGCCGCCTGGATAATCGAGCCGTACTTGGCCACATCCGGATGTGCTACCGGAGAAGCCAGCAATTGCGCGACGAACACCGTCGCAACGAGCGTATAGAGATGCAGATCGAGACCGTCAAAGAACCAGCCGAGCCAGGCCGCAAAACCAGACTTCTTCTGATGCTCGGACAACTCACTCCATTTCGTGGCTTCGGCAGTAGGTTCGCGCATGATAAAAAATTAAAGGTCCACAAACAAACAAGGCGGGCTTTGCGCCCGCCCTGCTTGAGGACTTATTTTTTGGCTTCGGCTTTTTTCGGTGCCGCTTTTTTGACCGGCGTTTCGGTGTAAGGCTGATTGGTCATCGCACCCGGGGCAACCTTCAGAAGGTTAGGCGAAAGATCCGAAGCCTTAGCATCGCCTAAGGCCCACTTCACGCCACCCACGAGGATCTGACGGAAGGTCGGGTTCGTCCAAACATCTTCGCGGTGACCCATGGCGGTATAGAACACGCGACCCTTACCTTCATTACGGGCCCAGGTGTTAGGGTAAGCCGGACGCTTATAATCATCACCCTCGAGGGCAGGGCTGTTAAAAACAGTGAGGACGTGAATTTCGGGACGGAAATCCTTCAACGTGTACCATTCTTCGGCGAAGGTGAATTCAGCGCCAACTTTTTCGAAGCCAGGGAAAGTCGGGTCAATGACCTGATTACGACCTTCCTGTTGCTTGCCGTGCCGGATGAATTCCGCGCCAAGGAAGCAGACGTAAGCGTCAGCCTTATCGCCATGGTTGGTAAAACGCTCAGGGCCCTTCTTATCTTCGTTGTCGGTATGGAAGGTATCAGCAGCCGAGTGCGTACCGACAAAACCTTTGCCGGATCGGACATAATCAAAGAGCGCCTGCTTGCCCGCCATGGACATGGGAGGATTCTTGTCGGTACCTTCGGAACAGAGATCGCCAGTGGTGTAGAACATCACCGTGTCAAACTGCGCGAGGTACTGCGGGGAGAACTTGGAACCATCCTTCGAGAAGACGAATTCCCATTTGTTTTCGGCGCCCAACTCGAGGAGTTGTTTTTCGGCGAAACTGGGCATGCCTTTCTTATAAGAAATCACATCGTGCTCGAAGCCGGATGATTTGGTGAAGAAAAGAATCTTCCGTTGAGGAGCATCCGCGGCAAAAGCGGAGACAGCGCAGGCTGCAAGGAGGAGGAGACGAGGTAGCATGGGAGGGGAAACCAAAGAAATGGCAATTCCGTCCAAGCGGGCAAGCGTCTTTGACTTAAGCGGGCGAAGACATCCGAGCCGCAGGCAACTTTCGGTCAATTTCGTTCAATCTATAGCCGAAACCAGGGCCGGAAAGAGTACTGCCATCAATCTGGCCCGACTGGCGACGGTAAAGCCCCGGATGAATCTTGGCCTCCGCCGCCGAAGCCTCGGGATAAAACTGCATCGCATTGGTCTCCACGCCGGCAATCGTCGGGGCGTGCGCCGCCAACAGCAGGTGGGTCATCTGGGCCATCATGGGGTTGGTCAGGTCTTGCACCATCAATTGCATGCCATGGGCGCGGGCCCAACAGAGACTCAACAAAGCACCCGTCTGCGTCTTGCAAGTCTTGAGCGCGACACCAGTCCAGCCTAATTCGCGACCTAAGCGAACGATTCGCCAATCATGGGCGCTCTCGTCAAGAAAGAGCGGCATGCGGCCGCTGACTGAGTGAACATCGATCGGATGATCCTCCAATTCGTAAGGGAAAGGCTGCTCGACGTAACTCAACCTCGACCATAGTTCCGGCAGCTCCGCCTTAATACGGTCGAGCACGCCGTTGACGTATGCGGGGTCCATCACCGTGCAGTTGAAGTCGGCCGTGAACCACTCGACACCCAACGGTAGGCCGATTTCCGCGATTTGCTTCATGCGGGCAAAATCCCAAGGGGCATCATTGCCGCGCAACTTGACTTTCAGCGCCTTCAAACCGTCGCGCTTGATCCATGCGTCAAGTGAGCTCGGGTAGCCATCTTGTAAGACATTAGAGCCCACCTCAGCGAGCGTCAGATAATCGAGACCGCCGACGAGATGCCAGGCCAGCAACTTCGTCTCGACGGGCTGACGGAAAAAATCGATCGGATACTTGCCGCTAAAATTTACCTGTGGAGCATCGGCGGCGGGCGTCAGGTAAGCGGACAGATCGCGATTCATCCAGGGTGCCTGATAAGTAAAATAAGTCGGTACCTCATTCACGACGCCATAGGCATCATGCAGGGCCAAATCAAAGGCCGAGGCGCAGACCAAGGCGGCCAAAGTCGGCATTACCACGCCCTTCGGCAACGTAGCATTGAAAGCCTTCAGGAGCTTAGGCAGCACCGCCTCAATGAAATCGTAGCCGATTTCCATCGGATGACCTTGGGCGGGGAACTGAGCGTAGGCCTCGGTCAACAGATCGCAGAAATCCTGCATGGCCTTGAAACGCACCTCGTAGGGAACCGTGGAAGGCCAGACCCATTGCACGCTCAGAGGCGTCTCGCCCCACCCTTCGGCCCGCGAGCCATCGGCCCGCGAAACGGTCATACAAACGCGCGCACAGGCGACGCTCGTCACCGTCTCGTGACCGAACTTCAAAGGTAGACGGGTCTGCACCGGCAAGGCATGCCAGCGTACGGCCCGAATCTGAACATCGTGCGGATTCATCTTAGTCTTGGAGGCCTTGACCCGTAGTCTCCTTGCCCAAGAAAGCCACGAACAAACCGACGGCGTAGACGAGCGTGATGGCGGCGGCGGCACTTTGATAACCGCCGAGCGTCTCGACTAATTTACCGCTGAG
>DKND01000051.1:1071-12317 GCA_002470605.1 Opitutia bacterium UBA7397 | reverse complement strand
GGGGTGAAGCGGCGAGCTTCGCGGCGCCAGTTCTCGACCAAGGAGGCTGGGCAGACGACGAGGCATGGTCCGTCGGCGGGGCGATGGACGCGGAGGGCTTCCATGAACGCCAAAGCTTGGACGGTCTTACCTAGGCCCATTTCATCGGCCAGCAGGCCGCCCAAGGCGTTATTATGAATATGCCAGAGCCAAGCGACGCCGACCTGCTGGTAGAGGCGCAGCATCTTCGTGAGCTCTTCGCGCACGGGGGCGGGCTGTAGTTTGGATAAATTCCGGATCGCCGAAGAGCGTTGGCTCCAGGTTTCGGGCGGTGCGAAGGCGGCTTGAAGCTCTTCCGCGATGGCATCGGCGCTGGCGAGGTCGGCGTAGCCAATCTTGAGATTCAAGTCCAAGTCCACGTCTCTCTTCGATTCACCGGTGATACGGCGTTGGGCGTTACGGATCGAATCCATCAGCTCGGGCGTAATCAGACGCGGACCGCGATCGGTGTAGAAGAACATCCGGCCGCTGGCCAAGGCCTCTTGGACGACCTTGGAAGATTTGCCTTCGGGGTCGATGCCGATGGCGAAACGGAAGCCGTCCTTTTCTTCAGCCGCATCGCATTTCGCTTTGGCTAAGTCGACGTTACGGAGCGAGTGCGAAAGATTATGGGTGAAGTACGCATCGTTCTGCTCGATGAGCAACTTGTGGTGGCGGGCGAGGAAGTTGAGGACCTGGATCGTGCCGGCGAGGTACCACTCGCGCGTCGTCGTCTCGAGGGTGAAACCGCTACGCGAAAGCACGTCGCGGAGTTCGGCGACGGGGCCGGAAGATTGTTGGGGCAGGCGGATGCGCAGCCATTTCATCGAGCCATCGACCCATGGGCGATCCTCGCGGCCGCTATCCTGGGAGCGCACTTCCTGTTCGTCGTTATTATCATCGACGGGATCGCCGGAAGCGGTCGTCTGGGGCGTCGATTCCGGCTCGTCGAGGTGTTCGTGTACTTTCTCGAGATTATCGCCGGTCCATTTCAAAGGGGTTTCGGGCGCATTAGCCATCCGGAAGACCGTGAGGCCTTTGCCGACGGAAAGCAGTTGGCGTAAGTGGCGACGGGTCAGGGGGAGGATCCCTTGAAGTTTACCGTGGCAGAGGTTTTCCAGGATCGCCAAGAAGAACACCGTGTCTGGCTCCATCGTCCAGGCTTTGCTGCGGTCGAGATTTTCTGGGGCGACTTGCACGTCATCGACGCGCAGTTCGAGGCGACAGATGATTTCATCACGTTGGGCTGCCGTGGTGATATTGGGCGGAATGATGAAGCGCACCTCGATCGGCGTTCCGCGCTTATTTGAGAGCGTGATGGATTTGAGGCGTGGGCCGGCCTGGGCGGCATCCGGCGCTTTGGTCGTCTCGGCTTTTTTATCTATCTTATCTGCTTTGGTTTCCTTGGGGCTGACGGGACTGGCCTTGGATGCTGTTTCGTCGGCCTTGAAGTAACCTTCCTTGATCGCCAGGGAGATGTAGGCGGCGACGGAGTGGACGCAAAGTTTGCGTTGGAGAAGGGAGACGCTGCAGCCGCACTCATTGCGTTGGAAAGTAATCGAACGCAGGTTCCAGCGGGCTTCGCGGGATTCGGTGCCATCATCAACTAAGGCTTCGACGACGGGGGCGGTCCAATGGGCTTTCTTGACCTTACCTTTGGCTACCAGACCCTTGGCGAGTAGCACGGTGGCTCCTCCTGCCAGATCGATCAAATCGTCTTCAGAGATGTTAGGTAGCGGCTGGCGCGGCGCCATGAGTTGGGTCGTACGTTGAACGGCACTGCCAAAACGGCGTGCCAATGGAAAACTGACTAGGGGAAGACTTCTCGCCTTAAACAGCGATGTCTTGGTCCGGAACTCCGGGGTGCATCTCGAAGATGCCCACAGGGGTCGTCGGGCCTGTCATCACGATGGAATAATCATCCCCGATGCCAATCACAATTTTACCTCCGGGCATATTAACCGTCAAATCAGCGTCAACTAGGCCCATTTTACGGGCTACAGCGGCACAGGCGGAGGAGGAAGACCCCGACGCTAAGGTGTAGCCGGCACCGCGTTCCCAGATCTCGATCTGGATATTTTTGCGATCCAAGACCTTCATGAATTGCACGTTAGTGCGGTTGGGAAAGTTAGCATGCACTTCGAGTCCCGGGCCATAGGTTTTGGCGAGCTCGGCGTTAAGGGTGTCGACGGGGATGACGCAATGGGGGTTGCCCACGGTGGCGGCCCAATACTTGAAGGTCTTACCCGATACGGTGATTTCTTCGCCGAGGACTTCGCGGTCGGGTCCGATGTGCGGGATGACTGGGGCGCGGAAAGAGACTTTGCCCATTTCGACACGGATGCGTTGGCCGCCTTCGAAGACCGTGCAGCGAACCACGCCACCGAGAGTATGGAGTTTAAACTCTTCGCCTTCTTGGATGCGCTTTGTTTCGAGGAGGTGACGACAGAAAATCCGGATACCGTTGCCGGATTTTTCAGCTTCGGAGCCGTCCGGATTTAAGATGCGAAGTCCGTAGGTACCATCCGCGCGGTCGATCGGTCCGAAGAGGATGCCGTCGGAGCCAAGGCCGTAGTGTCGATGGCAGACCTTGCGGATGGCCTCGGGAGAGAAAAGGGTCGGGCAATCCTTGGGCTCGAGGACGAGGTAATCATTGCCGAGGGCGTGGTATTTGGCGAAACGCATGCTTACCCCATGATTGGGGTTCAAAGGCTGGTTTGGCAAGCAAGGGGTGCTGTCGAGAATTCTCGGCTTTATTTCCTACCGCCGTCGCCCTACAAGAAGCCTATGCGTCTCTTGCCCTTAGTTGCCCTTTCCTTCGTCCTCTCGGTCTTCGCGGCCGACAAGCGCCCGCCCAATATCGTTCTGCTCTATTCGGATGATATCGGCTGGGGTGATCTCGGTTGCTACGGCTCAAAGGTCATTCCGACACCAAATCTCGATAAGCTTGCGTCGCAGGGCACGCGCTTCACCGCTGGTTATTGCACTTCCGCGACTTGCACGCCTTCCCGTTATTCCCTGTTGACCGGCGAATACGCCTGGCGCCGCGAGGGGACTGGTGTCCTGCCTGGTGACGCCCGCCTCATTATTAAACCCGGCCGCCCGACGATGGCCGCCAGCCTCGCTAAGTTGGGCTATGTGACCGGCGTCGTCGGTAAGTGGCACCTTGGTCTCGGCTCGGGCGATGTGAACTGGAATCAGAAAATCGATCCCTCACCTAATCAGATCGGCTTCACTTACTCCTTTATCATGGCCGCCACCGGTGACCGCGTCCCCACGGTTTTTGTGGAGGATGGTTCTGTCGTCGGCCTCGATCCTAAAGATCCGATTGAAGTCAGTTATAAGCAAGCCTACCCCGGCGATCCTGATCTGACCACCGATGCCGAACGTTCGAAACTCAAGATGGATTGGTCGCACGGGCATAACATGGCGCTCGTCAATGGCGTCGGTCGCATCGGTTGGATGAAAGGTGGCAAGTCCGCGATTTGGAACGACGAGACGATGGGTGATACTTTCGCCGACAAGGCCTGCGGCTTCATCGCGCGTAACAAGGATAAGCCTTTCTTCCTCTACTACGCCTCGCATGAGAACCATGTGCCGCGCGTCCACAATCCGCGCTACGCCGGCAAGACGCCGCTCGGCCCGCGCGGCGATGCCGTGGTGGCGTTCGACGACCAGGCCGGCCGCATCCTCGCCGAGCTCGATAAGTACGGCCTCGCCGAGAACACGCTGGTTATTTATTCCTCCGATAACGGCCCCGTGCTTGACGATGGCTACAAGGACAAGGCCGTTGAACTGAACAAGCAGGCTGGTCATACGCCTGCCGGACCTTTCCGCGGGGGTAAATACAGTATCCTTGAAGGTGGCACCCGCGTCGGCTTCATCGCCCGCTGGCCTGGTCATACTCCGGTTGGGAAGGTCTCTGAGGCTCTGATTTCACAGGTCGACCTGCCGGCTGTCTTCACCAAGGTCGCCGGCGGCGACCCCGCCGATTTCCTCAACCTGGATTCCGTTGATACGTCTGCGGCTCTCACGGGCGGCACCGGCCGCGAGACTCTTATATCTAGTACGCAGGGCGCCTTGCTCTCAATCCGTGACGCTCGCTGGAAGTTCATCTCTGGCGGTGGCGCGGGCGGTAAAGGCAAGAAGGCTCAAGGTCCTGTCGTCGATTTGCTTGGTTCCGAGTCCCAACAAGACAACGACAGTCGCGACCAAGTGGGTTCGCGTTTATTTGACCTACAGAGTGATCCCGGTGAGCGCAACAACGTCGCCAACGATCACCCGGAAATCGTCGCACGACTCAAAGCCTTACTCGAGGTGCAGCGGGCCAAAGGCGTCGCCCAGCCTTTACCCCTTTAATCAGTCGAATAATTATCAATCCGAAAACTCTCCCGGCTTGAAGCGGGAGGGGGAAGGGTGATGCTAGTGCTTCGATGAGCCTTTCCCCCATCCGTGTCCTTTGCGTCGGAGCCGGCCATATGGGTCGTTCCCATGCCCTCGCTTACCATAAGCTTCCGGGGTTTCAAATTTGCGGCTTGGTTACCCGCTCCGCTGATTCGCGGGCTAAACTTAATGCTGAACTGGGTGGAGGGTATGCGGAGTTCGGTGATTTCCATGCCGCTCTCCAGGCGACCAAGCCGGATGCCGTTTCCATTTCGAGTTATCCTGACACCCATGCCGAATATGCGGTCGCCGCTCTTGCGGTCGGTTGCCACGTCTTTGTCGAGAAGCCGCTCGCCGTCACGGTCGCTGAGGCCGAACAAATCATCGCCAAAGCCAAGGAAGTTAAGCGTAAGGTGGTCATCGGTTATATTCTAAGGCATCACCCGGCTTGGACTCAATTCATCAAGACAGTGCAGACTTTAGGTAAACCTTTGGTGATGCGCATGAATCTTAACCAGCAGAGTTTTGGCGACATGTGGAAGACGCATCGGGCTCTGCTTCAGACCTGTAGCCCGGTCGTCGATTGTGGCGTGCACTACGTCGATGTCATGTGTCTGATGACGGGTAGTCGCCCCGTTCGCGTTTCCGGTATCGGTGCGCGTCTCACAGAAGATATGCCCGCGGGTCAGATCAATTACGGCCACCTGCAGGTGACCTTCGCCGATGGCTCCGTGGGCTGGTATGAAGCCGGCTGGGGTCCGATGATGTCGGAAGAGGCTTTTTTCGTTAAAGATGTCATCGGCCCGAAAGGGTGCGTCTCCATTGTCGCCGGCAAGGCTTCCCAGGCGGGCAATTCAGCTGATGTTGATTCGCACTCCGCCGCCCAGGCTTTGAAGGTGCACTCTTCGCAGCTCGGTCCGGATGGCAAATTTACCAAGCCCGACGAAATCGTCCCGACCGAAGCCGATCCGGGGCACGACGGGTTATGTGAGCGCGAGCAGGCGTATTTCGAAAAAGCCATCCGCGAAGACCTTGATCTGACCGCGCACATGGAAGATGCCGTCAATTCGATGCGTATCGTCGCGGCCGCGGATCAATCTTTCCGCGAAGGTCGCACGATCAACCTCTGAGCGGCGATGGCGCACCCGAACCTCGTCTTCATGGGCGTCTCCGGCTGCGGTAAGAGTACCGTCGCGGAGATGTATGCTCAGCGCACCAGCGCCACACTCATCGAAGCCGACGTCTTTCATCCGCCGGAGAATATCGCGAAGATGAGCGCCGGCACGCCGCTGACCGACGCCGATCGCGCCAGCTGGCTCGCGGCGATGGCTGAGCGCCTCGCCGAGGGTAAGGCCCATGGCGAAGCGATGGTTGTCACCTGTTCCGCTTTAAAGAAGGCATATCGCGATCGCCTGCGCGAAGGCGATCCGGAGCTCTTCTTCGTCTTTCTCGATGGCAGCCAGGAGCTCCTGTTGGCACGCCTCGACGCGCGTAAGGGGCACTTCATGCCGCCTGGCCTGCTCGGTAGCCAGCTCGCCACGCTGGAGCGCCCAAACCTCGCGACGGAGAAGTGTCTACACGTCAGTATCAGCCTTTCGCCCGAGCAGATTTGCGCAACGGTTGGAGTGGCGATGCGTCGCTTCGCCTGAAAAGCAGAAGGCCCGCACGGAGGCGAGCCTTCGTTTTCCGAATTAAGGGGGAAGCTTATTTCTTCCAGACGACCTTCGATGGTTCGATCACGCTCGTTTTATCCTTGGTTGGGAAGCCTTCCGGTACACCCAAAGTGACCTTGCCAGTCGCGGCCCATTCGGTGGAGCGCGCGAGGATAGTCTGAAAGCCGACGCAATGAAGCGCCGCGAAGTTGGTGTCGCCGACCCAGAGGTGGCCCATGGAGGTAGTCACCACGCGACCTTTGTTGAACAGCGCCCACCAGACCATGGGTTCATGCATCTCGGTGCCGCCAAACTCCTGCTTGGAGAAGGCGCTTTCTATCACGTCCATATGGTCAGGGCTGCCGCGCATGCGGCCGTAGAGTTCGTCGGTCGCGTGAAGCCACTCTGCTGGCAGGTCCTTCATGATGGGGTGAGAAGCATCCCGCGTTTTGAGGACGAAATCGTGCTTGGCGCCGTGGCCAGAACCAAAGCCTTTGGCGGTGATTTTTTCCTGATCATTGGGGACGCCGATGGCTTTACCAGTCGCGTCATCGACCGCGACGCGTTGGCCGAAGTCAGCGCCGCGCCATCCTGCACAGATCATCTCGTTGAAGTTATCCCAACCTGTGAAGGCGTTATTCGCAGCGTGGACATTGACGAGGCCGCCGCCGTTCAGGACGAATTCGGTGAAAGCATCTTTCATGTCGGCACCCCATTCGGGTCCGTTGTAATTATTCACGATTACCTGAAAGTCCGTGAACTTCGGCACCCAGCGGTTCCACTCGGCGGCATGGGCACTATTGAAAGCTGCCTCTTCGGCGTTCCAGGCTTTCATGTCGGCGTCGAACGCTTTTTTGGCAGCGGTATCGCCGGCCTTGGGTTTCGTTGGTTTGGGTTTTGCGAAGGCGGCGGGAGCGGTGGATACCGAGACGGTGAAGAGACCGGTCGCTTCGAGGGTAGCCTTGCACGATTCGCTCGTGCGGAGCCAGTCGTGATTATTGCGTCCGTCGATGATCAGGACACGGATCTTATCGGCCGCATCGAGTGGGAGGGCGAGAAGAGCGAGTAGGCAGATGAGCCCGAACTTATAGAGGGATTTCATGGGGATGCGTCATTGGATGATTATTCTAGGCGGGAGCGAGCGTTTTTAACTCCGATCCAGTGAACGATAATGAATAGCTTCCAGCAAATGCGATGTGGCGATGCGTTCTGCTCCGGCGAGGTCGGCAATGCTGCGGGAAACTCGAAGGATGCGATCATAGGCACGGGCGGAAAGACCTAATTTTTCCATGGCTTGTTGGAGCAGGTCGCCCTGGGCGCGATCGAGGGCGCAATGATCGCGTAACAGTTGGCCGCTCAGTACGGCGTTACAAGCGCCGGACCCTTGGCCGAAGCGCTGTCGCTGGATTGTGCGCGCCGTCTCGATGCGGATGCGCATCAGTTCGGATGATTCTCCGGGCTGGGCGGTGCGTAGTTCGTCCAAACTTAGGGCAGGGGCTTCGATTTGGATATCGATACGATCAAGCAAGGGACCGGAAATCTTGGCACGATATTTTCTGACCTGTTGCGGCGAGCAACGGCATTCGCGTTGCTTATCGCCAAGATGACCGCAGGGGCAGGGGTTCATCGCAGCTACCAGCATCAGTCGCGAGGGTAGAGTGATTTTGGCCGCGGCCCGAGAGACGGTGACGGAGCCGTCCTCTAAGGGTTGGCGTAAGACTTCCAGCGCCGAACGTCGGAACTCAGGGAGTTCATCCAGAAAGAGGACGCCGTGATGGGCCAGCGAGACCTCGCCTGGTCCGGGAATGCTGCCGCCACCAATCAGGCCGATGTCACTAATCGTATGGTGAGGAGCGCGAAAGGGCCTTTGCCAATGTCGGGTTGGGTCGGAGAGCGAAGCACCGGCGGCCGAATGGACGCTGAGGATCTCCAGGAACTCCTCCGGATCAGGTTCGGGCAGGATGGAGGGAATCCGTTTCGCGATGAGCGATTTACCCGAGCCGGGCGGTCCGATGATAAGTATATTATGTCCGCCGGCCGCGGCCACCTCGACCGCGCGTCGCACGCCAGCTTGGCCTTTCACTTCGGTGAAATCCGGTTGGCCGACGGTGGTTGGCCGGCGAAAGGGATTAGTGCCGGCAGGCAGAGGACCGAACTTAGGGTCGCCGCTGAGGAAACGAACCGCTCCGTCCAGCGAATCGACGGCCACGGCTTCGATGCCGTACACGAGCGCCGCTTCTTCGGCTGACTCGCGCGGCAATAGCACGCCCTGCAGGCCTAATTTTTTGGCGAGCACGGCGATGGCCACACCGCCGCGGACCGTGCGGGTACGGCCGCTGAGGCCGAGTTCGCCGGCTATTAGGTAGCGCTGCAGTCGGGTTTTTTCCAGCTGACCGGTCGAGGCGACGATGCCCAGTGCGATGGGAAGGTCATACATCGCGCCTTCTTTCCGCAGGTCTCCGGGAGCCAAGTTGACCGTCGTCCGTGTCTCAGGAATCCGTAGGCCGCAGTTCTGTATGGCGGACATCACGCGTTCCTCGGATTCTTTGACGGCGGCATCCGGCAGCCCAACCAGCCAAAGGCCGTATTCTCCTAGCTCGCCGGTATTTACCTCGACCTCAACGGGGACGGCTTCGACTCCCAGTAAGGCGGCAGAACGGATGATGGAAAGCATGCCCATGAGGCAGGGTGGCCCAAGGCGTATCTCAATAACTTTAGGCTGATGGCTAATCCTCAGTAAAACTGCCTAAATTCATTCGTTTCGGTTGGCAACAATCGCTAAATCTCGCTGTCTTATTTCTACGATATGAAATTTCGGAAAGTGACTTACCTCATGATGCTTCTGCCACTTTGCCCGTTGGCGGGTGTGGCCCCGTTTCTGGAGAAGAACTGCGTGGAGTGCCATGATGGCGAGACCAAGAAGGGCGGACTAGATCTGACCTCGCTGGGTGCCAATCTCACTAAACTTAAGACCTTTGAAACTTGGGTGAAGATTTACGACCGGACGGCCAATGGCGAGATGCCGCCCAAGAAGAAGGCACGTCCCGATGCCGGTCAGCTCGTCGGGTACCTCGGGACACTTTCCAATTCGTTGAGCGAATTTGAAATCGCCCGAGTAGCGGCCCAAGGCCGGGCGGTCGAGCGGCGTATGAACCGGTTCGAATATGAGAATGCCCTGCGTGATCTGTTGCAGGCGCCGTGGCTCGATATCAAGGAAATCCTGCCGGAAGACTCGGAGGCTTATCGTTTTAATAAATCCGGTCAGGCGTTGGATGTTTCACACGTCCAGCTTGCCCGTTACATGACCGCCGCGGAAGAAGCCCTTAAATCGGCTTTCATATCTTCCGTCGAGAAGCCAGATATTTCGCCGCACCGTTATTATGCCCGCCAGCAGGGTAGTTACACCGGCAAGATGAAATTTTCAGAATTCAATCAGTCGCCCGAACGAGCGACGTTTCCGACGCTCGGTTTCGCCGGACAACCGGAGGTCCGACGGGGCGACGCACCGTTGACCGCCAGTAAGTCTAATAAAAAAGTACGGGATGAAGAAGGCGTGGGGGTCGTGCATGGTTCTTATGAACCGGTGGAGCCGAACTTTAGTTCCTTCCGGGCGCCGGTGTCTGGCCGCTACCGGGTCAAACTTTGCGGACAAACCGTCTGGGTCGGCCCCAGCCTGCCTTCGGCCAAGGGGACGGTTCGCTGGTGGGTGCCTGATCTCGACAATATTTCCAAAGGCCATCGTCCGGAACCTGTCACGGTCTACGCTCTGACTTCCCCGCGTATCCTTAGACGAATCGGTAATGTGGACTTCAATCCGGACCCCACCGTGAACGAATTGGACGTTTCGCTTAAGGCCGGCGAAAGCATCCAAATCGACACCACTCGGTTTTTCCGCTCCCGTCCGGGCGCGAGTCGGGCCCAAAATCCCTTGGCCACGCCCGAGGGACAGCCCGGGATGGTCATGCGCTGGATCGAAGTCGAAGGGCCTTTGGCACCAGCCTGGCCGTCCGCTCCTTACGTCGCCCTCTTTGATCATCTACCCGTCGTGCGTGCGCCCGGGACTGCGCTGACTTTTGACGTTAAGACGACAGACGCTCCGAAGGATGCTGAACGTCTGCTCCGTCGTTTCGTGAAGCAAGCCTGTCGCCGTCCGTTAAGTTCGGAAGAAGAGGTGCGTTTCCTGCCGGTCATCTTGGAGGCGATGAAGACCGGCAGTAGTTTTACGGAGGCGATGTTCGCAGGTTACACCGCCGTGCTTTGCTCTCCCACTTTCCTTTATCTCGAAGAGAAACCAGGTCGGCTGGATGATTTCGCGTTAGCTTCGCGCCTCGCCTTCTTCCTTTGGAACTCCCCGCCCGACGAAGAACTGCGCAAGCTGGCCGCGGCCAAGAAGTTACATCAACCAGACGTTTTGCTAGCCCAGACGGAGCGGTTGTTGGCGGACGAGCGCAGTCGTCGTTTCGTCGATACGTTTACGGATTACTGGTTGGACCTGCGTAAGGCGGGATCCAATGACCCTGATTCCAATCTTTATCCGGATTATTACTTGGATGACCATCTCTTGGAATCGGCACGGGATGAAAGTCACGAGACTTTCGCTGAACTCATGCGCGGCAATCTTCCCATCAAGAACGTCGTCGACGCCGATTTCGTTTTCGTCAATGAGCGCTTGGCGAACCTTTATCAACTCCCCCCCGTCATGGGCGCTAAGTTGCGTAAGGTTGCTTTGCCAAAGGATAGTGTGCGTGGTGGTTTCATGACCCAGGCGGCCGTTCTTAAGGTCACCGCCAACGGTACCACGACTTCGCCGGTCATCCGCGGAGCCTGGATCATGGAGCGCATCCTCGGCCGTAAGCCGGCACCGCCGCCCGCGAGCGTCCCGGCGGTCGAGCCTGATACGCGCGGAGCTGTCACTATCCGCCAGCAGCTTGATAAGCATCGGAAATTGGAATCCTGCTCGGCTTGTCATGCCACAATCGATCCGCCGGGTTTCGCGTTAGAGAATTTTGATGTGATGGGAGGTTTCCGGACGACCTATCGGGCGCTGGATGGGAAGACGCCTGAGGTCGGGATCGGGAAGAACGGCCAAAAATTCGCTTTCCATAACGCGTTGGCGGTTGAGTCATTCGGCCAACTTGACGGGAAGAAATTCACGGACATCCGTGATTTCAAGAAACTCGTCGCGAAGGACGA
>DKND01000051.1:0-999 GCA_002470605.1 Opitutia bacterium UBA7397 | reverse complement strand
CTTTTCCTTAACAAATAATTCTACCTTCATGACCACCCCGTCGTCCTTTAATCCTACTCAAGCGCCCTTTGTGGCTTTTAAACGTGCCATCTCCCGGCGTCGTTTTCTGGCCGGCACCGGCGTCTTGCTGGCGTTGCCGCTTTTGGAATCGATGACCCCCGCCTTTGCGGCTGCTGCTCCGTCGGCGGTCAAGCCTCGGCGCATGCTTGGTATTTGTAATAATCTCGGCTTGGTTCCGGAGTTCTTTTTCCCGCAAGGGAAGGGGGCGGATTACAAAGCTTCCCCGTACCTCGAACTGCTGAAACAGCACCGTAAGGACTTCACGGTATTTTCCGGAGTTTCGCACCCCGACGTCGATGGCGGCCACCCCGCGGATAATTGTTTCCTGACCGCGGCGCCTCACCCCAGTAGCGGGGGCTTCCGCAACACGATATCGCTCGATCAATTCATGGCCGAACGGATGGGTCACCTCACGCGTTATCCTTCCATGACCTTGGGCGTGAACTGTTCGCGCGGTTCGCGGAGCCTTTCCTGGACGGCGGGCGGCGTGATGATCCCGACCGAAGAAAAGGCTTCGGAAGTCTTCCGAAAGATGTTCATGGGTGGTTCGGCGCAAGAAATCGCGGCGCAAGAGCGCCGACTCGTGTTGGGGCAGAGCATCCTGGATGCCGTCGGGGGCCAGGCGGGCGAATTGCGCCGCACGATGGGCACGCAGGATCGCGACCGCCTTGATCAATATTTCACCAGCGTCCGGGAGCTCGAACAACGGATGCAGATGTCCAAGGAATGGGAAAAGAAGCCGCGTCCGATCGCCACGACTTCTTCGCCGCTCGATCCGAGCAGTCCCAAGGAATACATGGATAAAGTCCGCGTAATGTATGACATGGCACGCATCTGTTTCGAAACGGATTCATCGCGCGCGGTGACGCTGATGCTCGATAGCGTCAATACGCCGGCCCTCGATCTTGACCACGTCCACACCACCACCGACGGGTATCA
>DKND01000001.1:2927-5714 GCA_002470605.1 Opitutia bacterium UBA7397 | reverse complement strand
GTCTCCCTTTGAGTTTAACCCCTTGTCCACGTGTCACCGTGCCCACTTGCCCCCTCGCGAAGGCGCCTCAGCGTCCAAGCGCAGCCTTCACCAACTGATCGGCACTGGCACCGGCACCGAGTTTCGTCAGCGCGGTACGCACACCCTTATCGGCATCGGCCGGCTTGAATCCAAGCGCGATGAGCGCGGCCATGGCATCGGAGGCCGGGGTCGGCGCAGCTGCCGAAGCCGCCGGCAAAGTCGAGACGACCGTCGCACCCGGACCTTCTAGGCCGACCTTATCTTTCAGTTCCATGACCAAACGCTCGGCAGTCTTCTTGCCGATGCCCGGGCATTGCGAAAGCAAAGCTACATCGCCGCGCAGAATCGCATCACGCAGAATCGGCAAAGCCATCCGGCTTAAAATATTCAGCGCCATCTTAGGGCCGACGCCGGAAACTTTCTCGACGAGCAGGCGGAAGAATTCACGCTCCTCGGCGACGGCGAAGCCGTAAAGCGCCTGACCATCTTCGCGAAAGACGTGGTGGATGAGCAGAAAGACCTCGGCGCCCAACTTAGGCAGACGCTCGGCGGTCGTGACCGGGACATTGACCTCATAGCCAACGCCGGAGGATTCGATAACCACGCGCAGGACGCTCGCTTCGATGAGTTTGCCGCGCAGAGAAACAATCATGAGGTGATGAAAGCGGGAAGGCGGCCGGAGTTAAGCCCGAATCTCGATGACGAAGCCTTTTAAGTAACGGCTTTCCGGAAAATTCAACAGCACCGGGTGGTCGGCCGGCTGGGAAGTGCGCTCCAGGACCACCGCCTCGCGCCGGGCGTCGGATGCGGCGGCTTCGATGACCTCGAGGTACATCTCTTCGGAAACGCGATGCGAACAGGAATAAGTCGCCAGGATGCCTCCGGGAGCCAGGAGCCGCAGCGCACGCAAATTAAGTTCCTTATAACCCCGCAAGGCACCGTCGACCGAGTCTTTACTGCGGGCGAACGGTGGCGGATCCAGGATGATCAAGTCGAACGAGGCTTCGCGGTGTTCGGTGAACCAATCGAACACATTGGCGACTTCGAAAGAGGCGTTTAATCCATTACGTTCGGCCGCAGTGCGGGCGGCGGCGATGGCGTCTTCGGAAGAGTCGAGCCCAAGGACGCTCGTCGCGCCAGCCTTGGCACAGGCCAGACCGAAGCCGCCTTGATTACAAAAAGCGTCGAGCACCCGCCGACCCTTGGCGAGCTTGGCGACATTTGCATGTTGGTCGAGCTGGTCGAGGTACATCCCGGTTTTTTGGCCGCTGACGAGGTCGATCTTAACCTGCACGCCGCCGACTTCCATCCATGAAGGCTCCAGCACCTTGCCCGAAGCCGTGCGGATCTCGACGCCCATACCTTCGAGTTTTCGCGAAGGCGCATCATTACGGATCACGATCTCGCGGGGCTTCAGCAAGCGCTGCAAAATATCTAAGATCACTCCCAGTCGCTGATCGATGCCCAATGTCAGCGCCTGGACAGTGAGTAGATCGTTATAACGATCGACGACCAACCCCGGAAGACTATCTGCCTCGGACCAGATCAGACGACAGACCGGTTTTCCAGCGCGACGTTGTACGGCGGCCGTGACCAGCTCTTCGAGCAAAGGCCCGTCGAGCGAAATGGGCCGACGCGAATAACGTCGCCAAGCGATCTGTGATTTCCCGTTCCAGAGACCTGCGCCGACGCAACGACCTTTCACATCGCTCAATTCGACGCACTCGCCATCCTGCGGCGGCTGACCAGCAAAGTCTACTTCCCCGAGAAAGGCCCAAGGGTGACCACGAAGGGCGCGCGCGGGACGTCCGGGGCGAATACGAATAGCTCTTAGCATGATGATTAATTAACCGCCCTCAACTTCGGCACCACCCATGCAGCCGTCAAGACTACGGGCAACCAAGCCGCCACGATGGGCGGCAGGGCTCCGCTCTCGCCAAAGGCGGAGCAAAGCGACGAAACGAAGAAGAAGACGATGAAAAGCCCGAAGGTCTTGGCCACCCCGACCATCGGGCTGATGCGCCCGCCGGTGACGGAAAAAGGAATGGCGACGGCGATGACGACCAAGCAAATCATCGGCGCGGAGATGATGGCATGGTAACGCATGGCATAAGCGGCGTTACGACCGGTCGGGTTGGAACCCGTCTGCTCAACGAAACGACTCACTTCGCGCAGTGATAACGTATCCGGTGCGCGAGTCGCAAACAGCATGACCTCTGGATCATCGTCGTAATCGGGCAAAGTCAGTTCCTGGAAGCGAGGCTGCGACAACAAGGACCCCGTAGTTGGATCAAAATGCAAATCGCGCCCCTCGCGGAAGGTCCATTGCCAGCGCCCGGCGACTTTCTTGAACTCGGCGAGGCGAGCGGAAACCGTCCGGAGTTCGCGGCCTTTTTCGTCAAACGTATGCACAATCACCTCGAAGGCCTTACCGGTCGTCAGGCCCAGGCGAGTCATGAGCCATAGACGATGGGCCTTGGTATTATCGAAGGAAATGAAATCGCTCTGATTCGAAGGCAGCACCGCACCACCCTTCTTGAGCAGGGCGGCGAATTGTTCGCGTTCGTGGATCTTCGTCTGCTCCTCGAGCGCATCAGGCACCCAATAGGCATTTAGCGCCGCGAGGAAACCGGCGAAAAACAACCCTACCGCCCAGAGCGGAGCGGTCAGGCGCCACATGCCGATACCGGCGGCACGAGCGGCGGCGAGTTCCTGATTCCTATTCATCGTCGCCAAGACAAAGATGACCGAAATCAGCAAAGAAAT
>DKND01000001.1:0-2907 GCA_002470605.1 Opitutia bacterium UBA7397 | reverse complement strand
GTCGCAAAAGAAGAGCCCCAGGAGAGGAATTCCGGTATCCAATTATAAGCCTCGGAGAGCATCAGCAACCCGCCAAAGCTCAGGAGGCACAAGGCGAACACCTTGACCCATTCCGTCAGTAAATAGCGATCGAGGATGCGCACTGGAACGAATGACAACACGGACGGCCTTTCCAGCAACCTCAAAGGGTGGGAGGGCGTACCTTGTTTACCGCCCAACCGGCCCGCTGTTAGGCTTAATCATATTGAAACCTTTGGCCGTATTCCCTGTATCAATTATAAGACCTTTCCCCCAGGTCAGGACATACATCCGGTAAGCCCGACCACCCCCTCACCCCCATTTGCAAAAGTTCATGCCGCGGACAGCTCATTATCTGACGCCCTTACTTGTAGGCCTGATTGCCGCCTTACCTGAAGCTTCCCTTGCCGCCGACCCCAAGCGACTCGACTTCAACGAGGACGTGCGCCCGATTCTTTCGGAGAACTGCTTCTACTGCCACGGTCCCGACGGCAATAAACGCAAAGCGAAGCTCCGGCTGGATATCCGAGAAGAAGCCCTCAAGAAAAAGGCTTTCGTGCCCGGCGACATCCATGCCAGCGAATTAATCAAACGCCTCTTCTCAAAGGACTCGGAAGAAGTCATGCCCCCGCCTGACTCGCATCGCAGCGTGACGGAAGCCCAACGTGCCATCTTGAAACGGTGGATCGCGGAAGGTGCCGTCTACAAACCGCACTGGACCTTCGTTGCGCCCGTCCGCGCTCCGCTTCCCGCCAACGGAGAGAAAAATCCGATTGATGCCTTTGTGGTCGAGAAACTCGCCAAGGCCGGCCTGACGCTTTCACCCGAAGCCACCAAGGCTACGCTACTTCGCCGGCTCTCTCTAGACCTTACCGGCCTGCCTCCCTCGCCCGAAGAAACCGACGCCTTCCTCGCGGACTCGAGCCCCAATGCCTACGAGAAACAAATCGATCGCCTGATGTCGTCGCCCCACTACGGCGAACGTATGGCCCTGCCTTGGCTGGATGCTTCGCGCTATGCGGACAGCAACGGCTTCCAACAAGACGGTGATACCTTCCAATGGCTCTGGCGGGATTGGTTGGTAAAAAACCTCAACGCCGATAAGCCCTTCGACCAGCTTAGCACCGAGATGCTGGCGGGCGATCTGTTACCCAACGCTACGCCCGAGCAAAAAATCGCGACGGCCTTCAATCGCAACCACATCCTCAACGGCGAGGGCGGCAACATCGCCGAAGAACAACGCTATGTGAGCCTCTTTGACCGCGTCGAAAGCACCACGACCACTTGGCTTGGCCTCACGGTCGCCTGTGCCCAGTGCCACGACCACAAGTACGACCCCATCACGCAAAAAGATTATTACCAATGGATGGATGCCTTCAATCACGTGAAGGAACGCGGCACGCCTGTCGGAGCCAAAACACGCAGCGGCACCACGAGCCGCTTCCGCCTCGACACCACCGTCGTCGAATACCCTTCCGCCGAGCAGGCCGCGGAACTTGTGAAACTTCAAGCCGACTTCGACGCTAAGAACAAAGGACTCTTGACTCTTCAAAACAAAGCCTTCGCGGACTGGCTGGTAAAACCAACCAAAGACAAAGGCATGCTGCCTAAGGAAATCGAGGCCTTGCTCACGCCGGAAAAGAAACGCAGCGTAGCGGAGAACAGACAACTCCGGGCCCACTACGATAAAGTCGTCTTCGTCGAAGAGCGGAAAAAAATCCTAGGCGTCATGGCTATCGATAAGGCTAAGGCCGCGCTCGACGGCTTCCGGGGCGACACCCTTCCACGCGTGATGGTGATGTCCGACGACATGCCGCGAGATACTAACATCCTCGACCGCGGCGCCTACCTTGCGAAAAAAGACAAAGTCACCTTTGATGCCCCCGGCTTCCTTCCGCCGCTACCGAAAGATGCCCCCAAGAATCGCCTCGGCCTCGCGCAGTGGCTTTTCAGCCCAGAGCACCCGCTCGCCGCGCGCGTGCAAGTGAATCGGCAATGGCAACAGCTCTTCGGCAAGGGCATCGTGCGCACCTCCGAAGACCTCGGTGTCCAGAGCGATCGGCCGACCCACCAGGAGCTTCTCGATTGGCTTGCCGTCGAATTTCGCGAATCCGGATGGAAGTTGAAGGCCCTTCAGAAACTCATTCTCACGAGCAAAACTTATCGTCAGTCCAGCCACGTCACGCCCGAACAGTTGCAAAAAGACCCCGAGAATAAACTGCTCTCGCACGCACCTCGACTTCGGCTGCCTTCGATGGTCCTGCGCGATGTTGCCTTAGCAACCAGCGGCTTACTTAACGGGAAAATCGGCGGTGTCCCCGTCTATCCTTACCTGCCGGACAGCCCGTGGGAAAGCCTCGCCATCACCAAGGAACGGGATTTCACCTACCCGACTTCGCATGGCACCGACCTTTATCGCCGGTCGCTCTACACCTTCTGGCGACGCACCATCGCGCCCGTGAACATGTTCGATAGTTCGGCCCGCCAGACCTGTCGCGTACGTACCGCCACGACCTCATCACCGCTCCATGCGCTGACCATGCTGAACGACCCCACCTGGGTCGAAGCCGCCCGCTTCCTGGCGCAACGTGTAACCAAAGAAGGCGCGACTGATGAGGCTCGCTTGTCCCGGGCATTCTCTTTGGTCCTCGGTCGCGCGCCCTCAGGTAAAGAACCTGCGATCCTTACCCGCATGCTGGCCAATCAACGTAAAGTCTACGCGGCCGACCCCAAAGCCGCTGACGCCCTTATCGCCATCGGTGAGAGCAAAACTGACGCTACGCTTCCGACTCCTGAATTGGCCGCCCTTACCGCCACTTGCCTTGCGCTCTACAATCTCGACGCCGCCGTCACCCGCGACTGAACAACCATGGACTTCGAACTCTCTCC
>DKND01000030.1:14420-19219 GCA_002470605.1 Opitutia bacterium UBA7397 | reverse complement strand
TCGGCGACCCAGGCATGTCCAAACTCATGAAGGCCGATGGAGATGATCAGAAGAATCAAGCTGAGTAGGCCCCAGCGGATTTGGTCGAGCGTATGGGCGTCCATCTCTTAGGTGCGTGGTGAGCGCAAGCTCGGGTGGCGGAAGGACGACTTCATGAAAGGTGACTCACAGGTTTAGCTAATGGGCGGCGTTAGCCAATCCGAAAGGGCCGGCTGCACTCCCTCCTTGAGGAATCAGCCGCGAAGGCTAATCATCACAGCATGTCGTTAGTCGCCCGCATTCGACTTGCCCAAAAACGCGGGTTGGCTGCGCCCCAGGCGCGACTCTTGGCCAAATTGAGTACCCCGCGGACGATCCAAGATTTTTTGGTTAGCTTTCCACAGAACTTCGAACCCAAAGGCGATACCGCCCGCTCCGTCGAGCAGGCCTTGAAGCATCGCTCGGCGCATTGCATCGAAGGGGCCATGATTGCGGCCTTCG
Source organism: Opitutia bacterium UBA7397 (assembly GCA_002470605.1). GTDB lineage: Bacteria > Verrucomicrobiota > Verrucomicrobiia > Opitutales > UBA953 > UBA953. Next base: position 18,739 of record DKND01000030.1, on the reverse strand, counting down.
CCCTTTGGTTGCAGGGACACCCTCCCCTGCTCCTAGATTTCAGCGCCCATCAAGATATGGATCACGTCATCGCACCCTTCCGTATCAACGGCAAGTGGGGGGCGATTTCGAAGACCAATTACGTCTGCCTGCGCTGGCGCGATCCCGTCTACCGCAGCGTGCGAGAACTCGCTATGTCGTATTTCCATGAATACGCGAAAGGGCCGCGCAAAAGCTTACGGACTTATTCCAAGCCTTACGACCTGAGCAAAATTCCGCCTGAAAAGTGGGTGAACAACCCCAAGGATTGCTGGGAAATCGCGGACCGGATCACCGCCGCAAAACATTACGAAATCGTAACGGACGAGGAGGCTAAGGGATTACGACCGCGCGATAAGGTTGAAGTCGCGTCCGATAAAATCACCGTCTTCCCGGTCCCAAAATGGAAAAAACAGCGGCTTTGAAAGTGGTCAGCGCCGACCGTCATACCAGATTTCGCAGTTCTCCGGCCGCTTGGCCGCTCGGCCGGCGGTGAACAGCATGCGGAAGAAAAATCGGGCCCCTTCGGTAAGCGTGTAAAGCTTCAGCTTGCGCGACGAAGTGCGTAGGGGGTGTTTGGCCAAGATGACGAAACACCGTCCGCGGCGCCGAGCAATGGCCTTGAGCCGGCGGCTCAAGAAGACCTCCTCGCCGGCGTAGTATTCGGTGCCGAAGCCTCCAGCCTCGCGGAACGCGGCGGCCTCGACCCAGACACACGACCCGGCCGCCCAGCGCGTGAGTCGACTCCATAGATTCCACAGCCCACAGACGAAACGAGCGTAACGTGGCGTCCCCGGCTCGAGTTCGACCGTGCTCCCACCACCGAGCGAGCGGCCCGCGGTGATCTGGTCAGCGATCGCCGTGAAGAGTGCCGCAGAGGGCGTCGAGTCAGCATCGATGAAAATCATCCATTTGCCGGAGGCTGCTCGTGCACCGGCGTCACGCGCTCGGCCGATTTGGTTAACTGGCTCGAAGACGACGGTGGCGCCGGCGGCGCGGGCGCAAGCCGCGGTGCCGTCGGTTGAGTTATTGTCGCAGACCACGCATTCCCACGTCCACCCGCGGGAAAGGAAAGCCGTAGCCGCGGCCTGCACGGACGCGAGCGTCGTCGGCAGGAGTTTTTCTTCGTTGAACGCCGGGATAACGACAGAGACGCGCATCAGCGGCGAAAGTCTTCAGCCGACGTGTTCGAAGGCGCAAGCCGCGGCGCCGACGACACCGACATTACCGCCGAGGCCGGCGGGAACAATCGTGCAGACCGCCGAGAGGCGCGGAAAGGCGTAGCTATTGGCACTTTGGCGCATGGGCACGAAGAGCGTATCCCCGGCGGCCGTGACCCCGCCGCCGACCACGATGACGTCAGGGTTAAAAGTATTAATCACCGCGCCGAGGCCGCGACCAAGGTAGTTGATGGACTGCTCCCAGATTTCTTTAGACAGCGCATCGCCTTGGGCGACGGCCTGCAGAATGTGGTGCGTCGTGACGTGTTCCGCGCCGCCCGCTAAAACCGTGAGCGAAGAGGTGCGACCGGCAGCGAGCGCCTCGCGGGCGCGACGGGCGATAGCCGTACCCGAGGCGTAAACTTCCCAGCAGCCCAGATTACCGCAGCCACAGCGGGGGCCATCCATCGTCAAAGGAATGTGTCCGAGTTCGGCGGCGTTACCATTGCTCCCCCGCATCAGACGCCCATCGATCACGGCGCCGCCGCCAATGCCCGTTGAGACCGTGATATACACGACGTTCTTCTTTCCTTTGCCGGCACCGAAACGGAATTCACCCAAAGCTGCCGCGTTACAGTCGTTATCAATGCGGGCAGGAAGACCACCGAAGGATTTGCTCAGCGCTTCGGTGATCGAATAGCCCGTCCAGCCAGGGAGATTAGGCGAACCGTCGACGCACCCGCGCGAAATATCCAGTGGGCCGGGCGAGGCTACGCCGATGGCGACAAAGTCGGCCGGCTTGAGCTTAAGCTCGTCGAGTAACTTATGGGCCTCGGCCGCGACGCGGTCGCAAGCTTGCGCGGGGCCTTTTTCGGCATGGGTTTCAACCCGACCAGAACCAAGCACGGAACCGTCTTCATTGACGACGCCGAAGGCAAACTTCGTACCACCCAAGTCAAAAGCTAAAACTTTACGCATAAAAGTAATCAGTCGCGCGCAGGGCGTGCATAGTCGTCTTGCAAACGTACGACATCGGTGAGGTCGGGGGTGGAAACCTCCAGCAAGACGCTGTCTTCCAGTGCCTCGAAGCGGTGAATCGTGCGAACGGGGATGTGTACGGCCAGACCCGGGGTCCAGATGATTTCGTGTTCAGCGGTCACGGGGGCCGTGGCATGCGTTTCTCCGGCAAGCAAAGGCCGATAGGTCAGCTTGACGCGACCAGAGAGCAGGTAGAGCGTCTCGGTCTTACGTTCGTGGTATTGCAAACTTAAGCGCTTACCGGCCTTCACCTCCAGCACCTTGCCGGCGTAGGCCGGTTGATCACCGTACCAGATCTCACGGCCCCAAGGTTTCTCCACGGATTTAGGAACATGCAAAGGCGATGACATGCCTTTATAACTGAATAAATAATCCGACTAGCCAAGCAAATCTCCGAAGAAGTCGGGCTGGTCGGTGGCCCCCACGAGCGGCTCGACAAGACTGGGCTGGTCCTGTGCCACCCGATTGACTTCAGGAGAGACCCGATACAGCGATAGCGTACGGTCGGGGGCCGACACGGCTAACTGCGCAAAATCTTCGGGAGAAAAGGCCCGCTCAGAGAGCCAGGCAGCACGCTTGGTACCCTCAAGTACTACCGGCATGCGGGAATGGATGGCGCCGGCTTCACGATTAGGGGCGACCGTTACCAGGGCCAAAGTGCGACTGACCGAACCGTCTGCCAAGAGGCGAAGCGACCACAAGCCAGCGAGCGCCAAGGGTCCGCCATCCACCGCGCGGAAATAATAAGGCACCTTGGTCCGGCCTTCGGATTTCCACTCANNAAAGTCGGCCGCTCGAAAATGCCTTCGGCCCTGGCATTAGCATGCCCCTCCTCCTTGATGTCGGGTGCGAGCCAAGAAGGCACGAAGCCCCAAGGCAAAGGCTCGGCCTTAAGTTCGCCTTGCTCGCGCCTCACACTGAACAACGGCGTCCCCGGTGAAATGTTATAGCGCCGTGCCTGAGGCGAAGGGCGTAAACCCAGATCGCGGACGACTTCATCCCAGCGCGAAAACTGGGTCACACGGCCGCACATGTCGCGGCCTCAGCGCTTAGGCAACTCCGGCGGACGTGTGGCAAGCCCACCCGTACGTAGGGAATTTAATACGGCTAAGTTAATGAAATGCATCACGCCGAGGACGACCACGACCACGCCGACCGATTTGCTGACATCCTCAACGACTTTGATGCCTGTCGTGGGGTGCTCTTTGGATGAAAGGAAAAGCAACATGAAGCCGACATTCACCAAATAGAAGCCGATGATCAGAAGATTATTGACCGAGTCAGCCATCGTTTCGTTGCCATGAAAAGCATCGACCAAGAACGGGCGACCGCTCCGAAAGAGCACCCGTCCGACCCACAGGGTCACGGCCAGCGAAAGTCCGAGGTAAATCCCATATTCCAAATAAGTAAGCGTATCATTCATGGCGATAGTTCTGATGATTTATTAATATTTAGGCGAAAGAAGTAAACCCGTTTCTGGCGTCACCAATGCGGCGGGCGTTCGTCGGCCGGTGGGGAGCTCTCGGCGCCATCCGTCCCTTGCGCCACCTTGGCTTCTATGCGGGCGAGACGTTCGGTCAGCTTCATCAGCTGGCGGGAGAGCTCCAGCATCTCGCGGTCCTGTTGTTCGACGTGTCGCTGAAGAAAAGCCAGGCGTTCTTCCAGGGCGTGCAATGGGGCTTCCATAAGATTAATCTGCTAGCGGACGACCGAAGCGCAAGCCACGTCCGTGAAGTCGGCCGCCCGAAGGAATCCCCGATGGCCGACACGTAGGACTTGACGAAGGTAATAAGGGCTCAGCTCCGCGAGGGGCTTCAATGAGACCGGGCCACAGAAAAAATCCGCCGTCATTCCAGCTGCAGGGATAAGGCCAGGGGGGACTCCGACCACCCGGACACGATCGTGGGCTTGGATGAATTCCGCAAAAACGTCCGCTGTCTGCACCTCGCAAAAAGCGGCGTCTTTGGCCACGCGCTCGATGAGATAAGGGTCTGACGAGGGGTCTACGCTCACGATCCAGACGTGCCTCATCGCGACCAGACAGTCGAGCGCCCGATGGCATTCCGTCAGATCGGCACCGGCAGAGAGACGAAGGTAGGAGCG
>DKND01000030.1:10287-14382 GCA_002470605.1 Opitutia bacterium UBA7397 | reverse complement strand
CTTAGACAGGTTTTCCGCTGACCACGAGTCGCCATCGTCAACCGTCGGCTCGATGAAATTCGAAGCACCCTGCGGCCTCAAATTTACTTCGACGAGTGGAGCAGAAATCTTCGCAAGGAAGACGTACGCTTGATCGCGGTCGAGACCTTGAAAAGAAACCGGTAGTTTAGGCCCGTCCTGGCTTTCAATAAACTGGGCGGCTTCGTCCACGGTGTCCGCTGCTTTAAAAGCAATCCGTGAAACGGACGGTCGGGTGGCTTGTAGCAAAGCGTGGAGTGCAAGATCGGTTTGGGCGGAGCCGACCAGAACAAGAACGGGCGGCGGCGAAAGGTCGGTGAAAGTCTGGGCCGCTAAATTAAAATCAGCGGAGGGCGTAATGACTAAGGTTGCTGGTCCCGTCGACATCGGCGGCGGCAAAAGATTTGTCTGATCCTTGAGGGTACGCCGGGGTCCAACAATCCGGCGTGCCAAGGGGACTGCCAGAGGTGGAAATAAGTAAGCGAACGCCGCTGAGAGGCGTAGTGCGGAAGAAAAGCGTCCGTCGAATAACGCGATGGCTTTTCTTAGTTCCTTTGCCTGAGCGAACGAACCGTCGCCGCAAGCCAACCGATCGGCCAAGGCTGCGAGGGTGCTATCAGTCGTCATGCGCACGAAAGGCCTACTCAAGATTTCGCCGATCTGGACTTTAGATAAAACTTGGCTGCGTTGATACCGAACAGCGCATCGCGTTGCTTGCTCTTAAGCTGTTGCGCGTAGCCATCGACCAACTCGTAGGCCTGCTGGTAACTACCCGCGAGCAGACAGACGGGCCAATCGGATCCGTACATCAGGCGGGCGGGACTAAATGCCTCGAAGACCGTATCTAAGTAAGGTTGGAAATGTGCCGGCTTCCAATGGGCGTGGTTCGCTTCGGTGATCAGGCCGGAGACCTTGCAATGGACGTTCGGACATTGGGCCAGACGTTTGATTTTTTGGCGCCAGGGTTCGATCGTTCCGGCCTTCACCAGAGGCTTAGCCATATGATCGAGGACGAAAGGCTGGGTGGGGAATTTCTCTGCCAACGCGATCGCCGCATCGAGCTGCTTAGGGTAGATGAGAAAGTCATACGTCAGCCCATGGGCTTGGAGCTGGCTGATGCCGCGCTGAAATTCTTTACCCAGCATGAATTGGTCATCGGGCTCGTCTTGCACCACGTGCCGGACACCGACGAACTTGCGGTTCGCCGACAAACGGACGAGGTCCTCTTCCACGCGATCGCTCCGTAGGTCGACCCAACCGACGACGCCCTTGATCACCTCGTGCTGTTCGGCGAGCCCAAGGAGCCAATCCGATTCTTCGATGACCTGGCGAGCCTGCACGGCAATCGCTCCGGTAAAATCCAAAGGTTTTTGGAGGGCGATTAATTTTTCGGGGAGCCAGCTGCGATGCAACGGGGAGCCGGGTGTAATCCAGGGATATTGTTCGGCACGGTAAGACCAAAAGTGCTGGTGGGCATCGAGACGCATGAAATTCAGACCACGTCCACGATGGCTTTGATGACCCCCGTCTCGGGCTTCAGCCACGTGGGGAAGGTCGCGATCATATCTTCGAGCTTCGCGTGGTGAGTTATCCAGGGCTTGGTATCGATCACGCCGTCTTCGATTAGTTTGATAATTCGAGCGAAATCTTTGGAGAGGGCGTTGCGGCTCGCCATGATGGTAAGTTCGCGGCGGTGGAGATGAGGCGCATGTGGGAAAGTCAGTTCCTGCTGCGTGATACCCACGTAGACGATGCGAGCGGCGAAGGCCGCATACTGGAAGCAGGCCACCATGGATTTGTTGCTACCCGTCGCGTCGATCACGACATCGGCGAGCTGATCATGCGTGAGCTTGGTTAGAGCGATGAGCTCTGAGCCATCGCCTTTGGCCTGAATAACCCCATCGACCTTCATCACCTCAGTGCAAAATTTCAGCCGTTCAGCGTTCATGTCCATCACCACGCACTTCGCGCCGGACACCTTGACGAACTCGACGGCGGAAAGACCAATCGGACCCGCGCCGATGATCAAGACCGTCTCGCCGGGCTTAGGGGCCGCGCGATCGACGGCATGACAACCGATGGCGAGCGTCTCGACGAGCGCGAGCTGATCATAGCTCAGCTTGGTCGAAACGTGCAGCTTGCGGGCCGGCAGCAGGAATTTTTCCGCCATACCGCCGTCGCACATCACGCCCAGTGTCAGGTGTTTTTCGCAACAGTTCGTGAAACCACGGCGGCAACTGTAACAAGACTGACAGTTGATGTAGGGCTCGACTGAGCAATGGTCGCCGGGCTTGACGTTCGTAACGCCCGAACCGACGGCGAGGACTTCGACGCCCAGCTCATGCCCCGGAATGCGGGGGTAGGAATAGAACGGCATCTTGCCGAGATAGCCGCCGTAGTCCGTGCCACAGATCCCGATGCGGTGGACGCGAACCACAGCCTCGCCGGCCGCCGGGGCGGGCGGCTCCGGAATATCCAAGAGCACAAATTGCTGCGGCTGATCGAGGCGGATGGCTTTCATATCTTAATTATTTTCCTTCAGGCCTTCGAGGTGGCCGCGGTTATGGACCGGGGCGAAAATCGCGAGGACTTCGGCCAATAAGGCACGGTCGATTGGCTCGGCGGCCCACTTCGCCCAGTTCCGGATGTTCACCGGATTGGCGCTACCGGAAACTGTCGTGGCGATATCGGGATGATCGAGGGAAAACTGCAGAGCCAGCTTGGCGATATCAACCCCCCGGGCGGCGCATAGGGCGGCGGCGGCGCGGGCGGCGGCCTTGACCTCTTCGGGCTCCTTTAACCAGGCCGGTAGGGGTGCGTTCGTGAGCAAGCGCGCGCTGAACGGTCCGGCGTTCATCACACCGATGCCTTTAGCCTTGAGATACGATACCGTCTCATCGGCGAAGCGGGTGTTCTGGAGCGTGTATTGATTATAGCTCAGCACACAATCGACGTCGGTCTGGTCGCAGATAAATTTAAAGATTTTCTGCGGGTAACCGCTGAAGCCGAGCGCCCGGATCTTACCGGCCTGTTTAGCTTTGCGGAGCGCGGGGATCGTCTCATCGACAATCTGTTGCATCGGCACGAATTCGATATCGTGGCAGAGGGCGATATCCAGGTGATCAGTGCCGAGGCGATGCAGGGAGACATCGATGCTCTCCGCCACGCGCTTGGCCGAGAAATCGAAGTGCGGCAGGTCATAGCGACCGACCTTGGTGCAGAGCGTGTAGCTGTCGCGAGGTACGCCTCGTAAGGCGATCCCAAGAAGCACTTCAGACATGCCACGACCATAGAAAGGCGACGTGTCGATGAAGTTGAGCCCACAATCGAGGGCGACTTGAACGGACTTCAAGGCGTCATCGAGCGCGACGCTGCGGAATTCCTGGCCGAGCGACGAAGCGCCAAAGCTGAGGATGGGGAGATTAATCCCAGTCTTACCGAGGGGGCGGGTTTTCATCGGAAAATAATTAGGCTTGGCGACAGCCGATGGTTAGCAGCAAGTTACCCCAGAGGGCTTGATCGCCGGTTTGAATCGTCAGTACATGGTCCGGTGATTCGACGGCTTTATAAAAATCCCACTTAAGGACGGGCTTCAGCTGCAGGAGAGAGCCGGACTGACTAATGACCTCGCGATATTCTTTCCAGATCGGAGGCTCACCGAGCTGAGCGTAAGGATCGTCTGCCGGAATACCCATCGTGTTAATCTCGTCGATCGGAACGGCGCTCAAAATCGCCTTCAGTGCTTGGGCAACGGTGATCACGCCGGGGGAAAGATTCATGCACACCAGCTCGGCGTGGGGACCCTTTTTATTCCAAGCTGGGTAATTGCCATCGGCGATGAGGATCGTGGAGTGGTGACCGGCACGGCCAAGGATTTCGTTGATCTTGGGGTGGATGAGGTGGTGCTTGAGCATAGATTTAGCGGGGAAGAAGTTGGCGGATGGCGCGGATGGTCTGAGCGGCGGCGGTCTCCGTATCGGGCAAGGGCAGAATCTCGCCCGAAAGATACCCGTTAAATCCTATTTCCTTTAAGGCCGCGACGACGGCGGCGGCATCCGTGTGGCCAAATCCGATGGC
>DKND01000030.1:8518-10240 GCA_002470605.1 Opitutia bacterium UBA7397 | reverse complement strand
ATATTCATGTGGAAGAGATCGCAGAGCAGCTTGACGTTATCGGTATGGAGATTTTCGAGGAACTGTGCGGCGTCCGTCTGCCGGTTAAGTAAATTGGTCTCATAGCGATTCAGCGCCTCATAAAGAAGCGGGACGCCATACTGCTTGGCATGGGCTCCGAGATCTTCGAGAGCTTCGGCGAGCCAGGCCAAGGTTTGCTCGCGCGAGACTTCGCCTTCGGCCTTCCCTTGCATGGAGCCGATGATTGCAGGGGCTTTGAATTCTCCCGCTAAATCGATGATGGACCGGATGAACTCACGTGCCTGTTGGCGAATAGCGGCATCGGGGTGGGTCAAGTGCCAGCGGTGGATGAGCCAGCCGCCGCCGGTGCCGAAAGCGGCGACCGCGAGACCGTGTTTGGCGAGCAAGGCCCGAAGCCCCGCGCGATCGATGGCGGCGGCCGAGGGGGGAAAAATCTCCACCGCATCAAACCCCAACCGGGCCGCATCGGCGCAGGCAGATTCCAGACCTTGCCAATAAACAAATGGCCCACCCTTCGCTTGGGCGACGAGTGAAACCGTGATGGCAGACTTAATCACAAATGAACTCTGTCCCCTCGGTGAAGTGGGGGCAAGTTCGGCTTAAATGACTTTTAATGAAATCGGGTGATTATTCCGACAGACCAGGCGAGTTGCGTCCCTTGACCAAGCGCTGCACGAGAGCAAAACGCAGAATTTGCTCCATCTTCGCGATCTCGACCGGGTCGATATCCTTCTGACCGCGGGCGGCTTCGACGGCCTCACGGGCGCGAGCTTCGGCAGTTTCGACGGATTTCAGATCGATCTTGGCTTCGTCGATCGCCGCTTCGGTGACGACGGAAACCTTATTCGAGACGACACGGACAAAGCCTTGGTCGACGGCGAGGCGGCTGACCTTGCCGTCAAGCGTCACGATGATCTCGCCAGCGGCGATGATCGCGGTGATCGGAAGGTGGCCGGGCAAAATGCCGATGCTTCCCATGGCGGTGGGCAGAGTCACGCTGTCGGCCGTACCTTCGTAGGCGCGGCGATCAGGAGTGACGATTTCGACCGTAAGAGACATATCAGCTTACTTCTTGGACTTGGCTGAAGCTTCGAGGACCTCGTCGATGCCGCCCTTCATGTAGAAGTCGTTTTCGTTCACGTGGTCGAGTTCGCCGGCGAGGATCATTTCGAAACCGCGCAGGGTGTCGTCGAGCGCGACATACTTCCCGGGCGAGCCCGTGAAGATTTCGGCGACGTGGAAAGGCTGCGAGAGGAACTTCTGCACCTTACGGGCGCGGAAGACGACGAGCTTGTCGTCCGGGGACAATTCATCGAGCCCCAGGATCGCGATGATATCTTGGAGGTCTTTGTAGCGCTGCAGGAGGCCTTGAACGCCACGAGCGACGCGGAAGTGACGATCGCCGACGACTTCAGGCGCCAGAGCGGTCGAAGTGGAAGCAAGCGGGTCGACGGCTGGGTAGATACCTAACTCGGCGATACGACGCTCCAAGACGACCGTTGAGTCAAGGTGAGCAAAGGTATTGGCCGGAGCTGGGTCGGTAAGGTCGTCCGCCGGAACGTACACCGCTTGGAAGGAAGTGATCGAACCCTTCTTGGTCGAAGTGATGCGTTCCTGAAGATTACCCATTTCCGAGGCGAGCGTCGGCTGGTAACCCACCGCCGAGGGAGAACGACCGAGGAGAGCGGACACTTCGGAACC
>DKND01000030.1:4600-8490 GCA_002470605.1 Opitutia bacterium UBA7397 | reverse complement strand
TCGCGGAAGAACTCCGCCATCGCGAGAGCCGAGAGAGCGACGCGCATACGAGCGCCAGGCGGCTCGTTCATCTGGCCGTACACGAGGGCCACTTTGGATTTTGAAAGATCCTTTTGATCGATAACGCCGGCTTCGGACATTTCGTGGTAAAGGTCATTACCTTCACGGGAGCGTTCGCCGACGCCGGCGAAGACGGAGAAACCGCCCTGCTTCATCGCGATGTTATTGATGAGCTCCATGATGACGACGGTCTTACCGACGCCAGCGCCACCGAAGGCTCCGACTTTACCGCCCTTGACGAAGGGACAAATCAGGTCGATGACCTTGATGCCGGTGCCGAGCAGTTCGGCGGAAGTTGCTTGCTCAGTCAGAGGAGGAGGAAGGCGGTGAATCGGGTAACGCTTCGTATGTTCAACTGGACCACGTTCGTCGACGGCATCGCCGGTGACGTTAAAGATGCGACCAAGGACGCCGTTGCCGACGGGCACGGTGATGGGGGCGCCGGTGTCGACGGCTTCACTACCGCGCACGAGGCCTTCAGTGGTGGTCATCGCGACGGCGCGGACCAAGCCATTGCCGAGGTGCTGTTGAACCTCGAGGATGAGGCGAGTGGCCTTGCCCTCGACCTTGTAGTCGATCTGGATCGCGTTGTAGATCTCGGGGACCTTATCGACAGGGAATTGGACGTCGACGACGGCGCCGAGTACTTGGGTGATCGTTCCTTTAGTGCTCATGATATTTATATAAGTGGGAGGGTTGGTAAAAATTACTGGGCGGCGGCGCCGGCGGTGAGCTCCAGGATTTCCTGGGTGATCGCGGCCTGACGGGCCTTATTGTATTCGAGAGAGAGGGCGGCAGCGATTTTCTTAGCGTTGTCTGTAGCGGCTTTCATAGCGACCATACGGGCGCTGAATTCGGAGGCCTTAGCTTCCAGCACAGCCTGATAGACGGCCTGCTTGAAGAAGAGCGCCGGTAATTGATTGAGGATGTCTCCGGCCGAAGGCTCGAAGATCATGTCGCGCTCATCGGATTCGAGCTTCGGTTCAGGGAGGCCGAGCTTAGCGCGGAATTCGCGCGCCTGGCTGACGAGACTATCCGCCGGGAGCAACTGCTGGACGCGGGGGGCTTGCACCATCGTGTTCTTAAAGTGCGCGAAAAGGACTTCGACCGTGTCGACGACGCCTTCAGAGAAGGCCTTGAGCAGGTATTCGGCAGCGGGGCGGACTTCGCTGAAATTAGCGCGGTCGGTGACCGGGAAGTCGGCGAGGACCTTGCGGCCGGAACGCACGAGGGCCTGAGCGCCCTTACGTCCGATACAGACGAAGACGGCGTCTTTCTGTTCGGCGGCGAGTCGGATCAAATTGCCGTTGAGCGCACCGGCCATGCCTTTGTCGGGCGTGACCAGCAGGATGCCGCGAACCTTGACGTCTCGCTTGGTGAGCAGAGGGTGCGTGAAATCGCCGACCTTAGATTGCGCGGTGTCGAGGATTTCGCCGAGGAGTTCCGCATACGCCCGACCCGCACGAGCGGAATCCTGGGCGCGCTTCATCTTCGAAGACGCGACAAGCTGCATCGCCCGGGTGATCTGGCCGGTGCTCTTGACCGATTTGATTCGGTTACGGATCTCGCGGAGTCCCTTAGGCATGAAGCGTGGCGGTTAGTAAGTGAAGGAAGGAACGACTTAGGCCTTGAAGCTGCGGCGCCAGGTTTCGCAGGCGGACTTCAGTTCGGCTTCGCCGTCTTTCTCGATCTTATTGCCTTGGCGGATCTTGGCGAGGATGGCTGGCTTGGCGGTCTCGAGGTGAGCCTGGAGCGAAGCGGCGGCGGCCTGGACGGACTTGACCGGCATGTCATTGAAGAAACCGTTCTGCATGGCCCAGATGATGCCACACTGAATCTCGGCGGATTTCGGAGCGGTCGGAGGCTGCTTGAAGAGTTCTACGAAGCGGTCGCCCTTATCGAGGATACCCTTGGTCTGCGCGTCGAGGTCGGAACCGAACTGAGCAAAGGCCGCAAGTTCGCGGTAATTGGCGAGCTCTCCCTTAACCTTACCTGCGACTTGTTTGAAGGCCTTGATCTGCGCGGCGGAACCGACGCGCGAAACGGAGAGACCCACCGAGACGGCGGGGCGGATGCCTTGATTGAAGAGGTCGGTCTGGAGAAACACCTGGCCGTCGGTGATCGAAATCACATTGGTCGGGATGTACGCGGACACGTCGCCGGCTTGCGTCTCGATGATCGGCAGAGCGGTAAGCGAACCTTTTCCGGCCAGACGAGCGGAGCGCTCGAGGAGGCGAGAGTGGAGATAAAAGACGTCGCCCGGATAGGCTTCGCGACCCGAGGGGCGCTTCAAGATCAACGAGATTTGGCGGTAAGCGGCGGCGTGCTTCGAAAGGTCATCGTAAACGATGAGCGCATCTTGGCCGTTTTCCATGAACCACTCGCCGATGGCGGTGCCGGAGAAAGGAGCGAAGACCTGATTGGCGGCGTTGTCGGCGGCGGAAGCGGCGACGACCACGGTGAATTCCATGGCGCCGGCTTTCTCGAGCGTACCGATGGTGCGGGCGATCGAGGAGTTCTTGGTACCGATGGCGACGTAGATGGAGAATACCGGACGGAAATTGGCGTCACCAGAAGCCAGACCGACGCGATTGGCGTTGGCTTGGTTGATGATCGTGTCGATCGCGATGGTGGTCTTGCCGGTCGCGCGGTCACCGATGATGAGTTCGCGCTGGCCACGGCCGATTGGGATCATGGCGTCGATGGCCATGATGCCGGTCTGCATCGGTTGGTCGACGGACTTGCGAGGGATGATGCCGGGAGCAATCTTTTCGACCGGGTAGCGTTCGCTGGAAACGATGGGGCCTTTGCCGTCGAGAGGATTACCGAGCGCATCGACGACGCGACCGAGGAGGCCTTTGCCGACGGGAATCGAAAGCAAGCGACCCGTGGTCTTGGCTTCCATGCCTTCCTTCAGCTTGGAGATATCACCCATGATCACGCAGCCGACGGTGTCTTCGGCAAGATTGAGCGCGACGCCTTGCAAGCCTCCGGGAAGCTCGATCATCTCATTCATCATGACGCCGGAAAGGCCGTCGATGGAGGCGACACCGTCCGCGAGGGAAACGATGGTGCCGACGTTGGATTTGCCGGCTCGGGTATCAAGGCCGGCGATGGCTTTCTGGATCTGGTCGATCGCGTTGCTCATGGTATTTAGTAAATCGGGTTAAGGTTGGAGGAGGTGTTCAGGAAAGGGACTTGGCGAGATTGGCCAGACGGAGCGAAGCCGTGAGATCGGTGACATCGTCACCGACGCGGACGCGGAAACCGCCGAGCAACGCATCGTTGCGACGGGCGACGGGGCGAACGGTGCGGCCGAGCACCTTAGAGAAATGGGCGGCAATCGCGTCGGCATCGGCGGACGCAAGTGGACCAGCATGTTCGATACGGGCTTCGCCGCGGGCAAGTTCGCGACGGATATTTGCGAGGTACGCGCGCAAAAGCGGGCGGAGCTGATGGGCCGGGCGAGACTTCGTGAGTGCGGCCAACACGGCGCCGACCAGATCGGCGGAGACCGCTCCGCCCTCAAGGGAGAGGGCGAGGAGACGCTTGGCTTCGGCTCGGACGGAGGCGGCGGACATCGGAAAAGATTAGCGGGCGAGCTGCTTGACGGCGGCCTCGTTGAGGCGGCCACGCTGAGCATCGTCGAGGTTTTGTTCGAGCACCTTGGCGGCGGTCTCGACCACGAGGCGGGAAACTTCGCCGCGGACTTCGTTCATCATCTTCACGCGATCAGCTTCGATGGCGGCCTTGGCCTTGGCGATGACCTCGGTCTGGGCGGCCTGAGCTTCGGCCTTAGCGGCTTCGATGGCTTGCTTGGCGGAGTTGCG
>DKND01000030.1:2696-4578 GCA_002470605.1 Opitutia bacterium UBA7397 | reverse complement strand
TGGCGGATCCGTTCTTCGAGCTGACCTAGCGCCGGCTTGATGGCGAAGCGGTAGAGGACGAAGGCGAGGATGGAGAAATTGACCACCTGGACAGCCAGGTGCGGGCCATCGACACCGAAGTTACCGAAAAGCTTGATGATATCGCCGAGCGGGCCGTGCGACTCGGTGGCGGCGGGAGCGCCGTGGAGGGCGGCATGCGCGGCTTCGGGCGCAGGTTCGGCGGCGAGGAAAGCGGAGAGGAGGGTCATGGGTTGGACTTAGAGTGTTTTTATTTTCAGCGCTGGGAAAGAGAAGTGGCGGGCCCCTTGCGAGGCCACGCCACGTGACCGGTTACTTCGCGAGGAAGATCGCGTAGAACGCGACGGCTTCGGCGAGAGCCATGCCCAGAATGGACTGGACGAGGATCTTACCGGAAGCATCCGGATTGCGACCCACGGATTCGACGGCCTTGGCGCCAACGAGACCCACGCCGATAGCGGCAGCGAGACAGCCGGCAGCGGCAGGGAGGGAACCAGTGATTTCAGCGATGATCATGTTATTTTGTGTTTTGGTTTTTTCTTAACGCACCGCCGGGGGATTCCCGGCATGTCGCACGCCTTGAAAGCGAAAGAGATCAATGAGCGTGCTCGTCTTCGGCGTGGCCGCCTTCGTGATTACAGATGAGGCCGATGTAAACGGCGGAGAGCAGCGTGAAGACGAAGGCTTGAATCAGCCCGACCAAGACTTCGAGCAGACCCGCGACGGCCGGAACCACGTAGGGGGCGATGCCGCCGAGTGAGTGGATGAGGTTTTCGCCACCGAAGACGTTGCCGTAGAGACGGAAGGAAAGTGAAATCAGACGGAAAGCGATGGAGACGACTTCGATGCCACCGACGCCCAGGAAGATGAAACTCAGCATGATCCACATCGGGAAGCCGATTTCTTTCTTATCCGCTTTGTTGCCGAAGAGATCGAAAATCAGAACTTTGAAACCGGCGTAGCGCAGGACGAAATAGGTCCAAGCCGCGAAAGAGATGATCGACAGCGCAAGGGTCGTATTGAGATCGGAAGTCGCCGGGCGAATCGCTTCGAGCCAGCCATGCTCACCTTGATACTTGATGGTGCCGACTCCGGGAAGAAGGCCGCTCCAATTCATCAGCAGGATGAAGATAAAGAAGCCGCAAAGGGTCGGGAATACCTTGCCGATCATGCTCTTGCCGACGATCGGCTCGAGGGCGTCACGCAGGCCAGATGCCATGTTTTCCACCAGCGCTTGGCCCTTGCTCGGGATGATCTTCGGGGTGCCGACGAGGACACGGATAGCAACGATGATCACGGCCGCGAGGATCCAGGTGGTCAGGATCGAGTTAGAGACCGGAATCGTGAACGTGAAGCTGGTAAGGTCAGTTGCCTTCGGATTCACGCCCTCCGCGTTCGCCAGGGCGAGGGTTGGAATTAAGGCAGCAATGGTGAAAAGTGGACGCATTCGGACGCGGGAACAGATGGTTGAATGGTTTAGGGCTGATGGGTCAACCCAAGGGAATCCGCCCTCCTTAGAGTAAGGGGGGACGCCTTTGGTCATTAGCAATTCTAATTTACCAACCCCTAGGGGGCTAACCGCGAAATCGTCCAGCCATTGGCCCCTCGGGAATAAAGAAAACGATCGTGCAAACGGTTGGTTCGGCCCTGCCAGAACTCAAAAGACTCCGGGATGATGCGGTAACCGCCCCAAGAAGCGGGCTTAGGGACGGCGCCCTCGGGGTGTTGAGCCTTTAGGGATGCTAATCTTGTCTCTAAATGGGCTCGATCTGGAATAACCGCACTTTGATTTGAGACCAGGGCACCCAGCTGGCTGCCGTAGGGGCGCCGGGCAAAATAAGCCAGGGATTCTTCTTCGGAAGTC
>DKND01000030.1:791-2571 GCA_002470605.1 Opitutia bacterium UBA7397 | reverse complement strand
TCGATGAGCCCGGCGTTCTTCGCCTGAGCGAACCAAGCCTTAAACTGGACGAGTGGGTCGGAGTGTAATTCATCCCGATCGACACCGTGATCCGCATATTCTTTACGCAATTCCGTAAGATCCATGGCCTAAGCCTAGGGAGGCACATTGGGCGTGCAAGCGTATGCCGCCCTTCCCTCTCGCCAGCGCTTAGGGTAAATCCACCTTAGAAGCCGTGAATCTGGTTCTCATTACAAAGCGTGAAGCCGCTGAAGGCATCGCCGCCGATGACCCCCGGGTGAAGCACCTCGTCCAGACCGTCGGTCTCCGCGCTGGCCAAAGTTTTCACGTCGGCCTCGCCGGCGCCTTGCGCGGCCTCGCCGAAATCACCGCAATCACTCCGTTTCTTACTTTTAATATAACGTGGGAGCAAACCGTACAGACGAAGCTGCCGCTCACCGTCATCGTGGGTTTGCCGCGGCCGCAAACTGCGAAAAAAGTTTTGCACGACTTGGCCAGCCTAGGGGTGGCGCGGATGATTTTCTTTGAAGCCGAAAAAGCCGACCCTGGCTATCTAACTAGTTCGCTCTGGCAAGAGGACGAATGGCAATCGCATCTCCGTAAAGGAACCGAACAGGCGTGCTCGACCTTGGTGCCTGAAGTTTTGCGCACACGTTCACTCGAGGCGGCGCTCGCGCTCGTCGCTGAAAATAACTGGCGGGTCGCGCTGGATCCTTACGAAGCATCCGGCGCGCTGGGCGAAGCGCCTGCCGGCAGCATCGCAGGATGCTTGGCCATCGGCCCGGAGCGCGGCTGGTCCGATGCCGAAAGAAAATTACTGGTCGCCCGCGGCTTCGTGTTGCACCACCTGGGAGATCGAATCTTACGGGTCGAGGCTGCTTGCTTGGTCGGCGGCGCGCTCATGCTTGCGCGACTCCATGTCTGGGAACGGCACCAGAGCTTGGGCACGTAATCAGTCGCCAACTTGACGGACCAAGATCGAAGCGGCGGGCTGACCTTTGCCCTTACCGATTACTTTCTTTAATTTCCATCCGGCCGGCACCGGGACGGCGAAGCCGCCGGGCGCTTCAAGAATCACGCGGGCATGGGCTTCGTCGACCGCGTAACCGACGGCTGCCTGGGAGATTTCAGCGCCTTCGGTTTCCCATAACTCCCAGGGAGGATCCGCAAAAATAAGGTCGAATTTTCCTGCCACCCGTGCGGGCTTGGTGGCATCGCCCGTCACCAACGTGAGCGGCAAGCCGGCGAGGTTCATCGATTTCGCGACTGCGGACGCGTTAGATTTTAATTCCGCCCCCGCATGCAGGTCGACGCAGGTCGCGCTGAGTGCACCGCGACTAAGCGACTCCAAGGCATAAGCGCCCGTACCAGCGAAAAGATCGAGCACCGCCGTTCCGGGGACGAACGCCGCCAAAGAACTGAAGACCGCTTCGCGGATATAATCTGTGGCGGGCCGAACCCCGCCCTTGGAGGGAACGCGAAGTTGGATTCCGCGAGCAAGGCCACCAGTGACGCGCATGACCTTAAGTTCTCGGATGCAAGTGGAAGGTCAACGGCGTTCGGCACCGAGGACCTGCCGCGCGGGAGACCAACAGGTGGTGCGCCCACCAACATCTTCACGGACGAGCGGCTTCTTTGAACGCGGGCAGCGACCACCGTCTTTCCATCGGTGGTTGAAGAGCCACGAGTCGGGCGGATCGGACCAATCCTTACCGATGACCTCCATCGCTTCCGCGCAAACCTCGCGCAAGGTAGTGTGCAATTTAAGCAACGACTTCGG
>DKND01000030.1:0-689 GCA_002470605.1 Opitutia bacterium UBA7397 | reverse complement strand
GGTGATAAAATCGCGGGCGGGATTTTGCTCCACCAGGGAGGCACGCCGACTCCTTGCCAAAATAAGACCCGCCCAAATTGACGAGGGTCCACGAAAATCAGTTCCTTGCCGCCGGACATCGTCAGCTTGAAATGATCGTAAGGCGTCGGCTCGCGATCCGCTTCGCCAGCTTCAAGTCGACCCGTCATGCCAAGATGCACACCGAGCCACGCACCATGCGTAAATCGGAACGCCATTTGTTTAGCGGCAGCAAGCGACTCGATCAGCTTCGCACCGACGAGCGCCTTGGTCATGGCTTTTACTTCAACATCCCTTCCAATGCGGGCTTTCGGATTAAGGAACGCCTTCTCGACCTTGCGGCCAACGCCGGGATTCCAACGGCGACGAAAATATTCGACTTCGGCGAGTTCGGGCATGACCCTGAATGTATCAGGTTAGTGATAGGCGCAACCCGTGCGTTGCCTTTTATCGCTGGCGTAACCTCGCTCCGGACGCTTGATTGTACGGATGCATCAGGCCAATCCGTCGCGCTACGCCGAAACATCCTTCCAGGCACGTTGCGGGAAATCCGGCTTACATCTGCCAAAGATTTCCCTCGGGCTTTGGCATAACTTCGGAAGCGTCGACGATTACGCGACGGCCCGCTCCATTGCCCTGCGCGCCTTCGACCTCGGCGTCACGCATTTCGA
>DKND01000062.1 GCA_002470605.1 Opitutia bacterium UBA7397 | reverse complement strand
AGAATATTACGGACGCGATCGAGATTCTTCCGGTTCTGCGTTACGATAAGATTCGTCCCATCGTAATTAAGCTGAGCTCCAGTCACGCCTTCGAATTGGACACCCGAACGAACGAGGAAGCTCTTCAGGGCTTCGTTGCGCGGGCTTCCGTCTCCACCTGCGCTCGCACCCGCACCCGCAGCGCCACCGAACGGACTAGCACCGGCAGCCGGTGCTGCACCCGCAGCGGCACCACCAGCGGACATGCCGGTCATTTTCATTTCAGCGCCACTATTAAGACTGAAGAATTCAGTCTCCAAATCGTTGGATCCAGAGTCAGGACGGATTTCAACGATGCCTTGGCTGATCGTGAACGTGAAGTTAGCCTGCTTGGTGATGATTTCGAGAGCCTTCTCAAGCGTCAGGTTGCGCAAGCTAGTGTTAGGAATCAGAGGATTCTTACGTTCCGGATCCATCACGACCATGTTCACGCCTTTTTGGTCCTTGTCGTAAGTCTGACCAGCATTGTTTAGCTGTTGAATTGCCCGATCCAAGGTCATTTCGCGAATGGTCAACTCAGGCAAGGTGATCGAACGGAGTTTCTCGATGACAGGGTCGGTGGTGGAGACGCTGCCTTCCTTGATGCTTTCGCGGTTAAATACTTCTGGAAGCTTCCAGGTTTCGTCGAGCAGCTCGAGCAACTTGCCCTTGGTCACGCCGCGATTCCATTGGCCCGAATTCTCCGAAAGGATTTCCCGGATCCGGACCTGATAAGCCTTGGACTCGGAATTATTGGGCTGGTACTGCAGAACTTCACGGTAGGCCTCGAGGGCGCCTTGGTAATCTCCGTAAAGGTAACGGGCCCGACCTTTGACCAGAAGCTCGTCCACCTTGTCGTCCTTTGCGCGCAAACCAGGGGAGACCTCGTCGACATTGCGGTAAGTGGGGTTCATCTTCTTCGCGCTGAATTCAGCACGGAGCCGGCGGGCACTGGCGTCATCTGGACCCATGAGCTTTTCGTACTCCCGGATTTTTTCATCCGCCCGGCTCATGTCGCGGGCCTCTATGGCGACGAGCGCACGGCGAGCCAAGGCGCCTGCTTTGGCTTCCTTAATGCGTGCCTTATAAGACGTTGAGGAAATATTCTCGGGCAAGGCTTTCTCCGCGCGCTCGAGTTCACTGAT
Organism: Opitutia bacterium UBA7397; assembly: GCA_002470605.1. Taxonomy (GTDB): domain Bacteria; phylum Verrucomicrobiota; class Verrucomicrobiia; order Opitutales; family UBA953; genus UBA953. The sequence continues at coordinate 5,230 of DKND01000062.1, read as the reverse complement.
CGCCTCATCAAGGTTCGCTGCTCCGCCCTTGCGGATCAGCGATTGGGCCTTGGAGATGGCGTCATCGCAGTTTGAAAATGTCGTTTTCGTAATCTGGCGCAAACGGGTAAGTTCGTCGCTGGGATTGACGGCCTCGCGGCGCATGATCACGTCCTGCTTGGCCAAGGAGACCTTATCGCGATAAGGTTGAGCAGCGCTCGTATTGGGCAAAGCGGAAAAGGCTCCGTCTAATTTCGACAAAGCATCGGCGAAATTACCGTCGTGGGCTAACTGATTGGCGTAAACAACCGCAGCATCGACTTCTGCAAAGAGTTTTTTGTGGTCACCAGCTACCGTATCCAGCGCGCTTTCTGGTTTCGCAGGCTCAACCGGAGCAGCGGGGGCCGCTGGAGCCGTAACGGGAGCTGGAGCAGCAGCGGCGTCTTCAGCCTTTTTCTTCTCCAGGGCGGCAGCATCAATCGCAGCCTTAACCGCGTCGCGACCTTCTTGGGCCCCGACATCCTTGGCATCAATTTGCAGGATTTGCTCATACTTCTCTTGGGCAAGCGCCAAGCTGCCCTCTTCTCGAGCCTTCAGGGCTTCGACCAAGAGCTGGGTTTTCTTCTGCACAGGATCTGCATCCTGGGCGACCAACGAGCCAGCGATGACGATGGCGATAATGACGGCCCAAGTAAATGGGGTGCGGGTATTTTTCTTCATACAATTCTTGGCTTGGGAAAGGGGTTTATTTTTTGAGCGGGGTTTTTTCAGTGGAATTGGGTTTGGCTACCGGCAAAGGGGCCGCGACGGTCAGAGCCTCCGTAAATGTCTTTTTCCCCTTCTTGGGGTTCGGGGTAAAGGTCTTATCAACGGTCACCGACTTGCCATCCAAGTCAATGCCTTTGACCACGTAGAGCGCCCCTTTATAGGTGAACTTATCCCCAACGGCATGCAGCACCCAAGTATCGGCCGGATCGGAAGTTGAAGCCAGATACAGGTCGGTTTTATTCGGAAATTCTAACGGCTTAATGTCGTCGATTTCAACCACCTGCCCAAGTTGTTTATCATCAAGGCGTAGAACATTTCGGGTCGTCGTGAAGCCCTCCGCGTCCTTTTCCTTTACCGATTTATAAGATAGTGGCGTGATTGGCACCGCCGCATCGAGTGGCTTCTTAATCTTACAGCGGTCGAAGTATTGCTTAGTGACAATATTTTCGATGGAAAACTCGCGATCCTCTTCCTTCCCCGTTCGTCCGGCCATCGTTGACCTAAGGACATAAGGGTATTTCGGATGTTCGGCATTTACCAAGGCAATTCCGAACGGAGGCAAAGGCTCGATCTTACGGCGGCTCGGAACATAATCTTTCGTAGCCGGATCCCAGACCACATCGATCGTCGTAAACAAATCATAATCCCAATTGTCCTCATTTTCCTCCGGGCTTAACCAATCCTTAATATTGTCGACCAATGATGCCCGCGGCGTAGCCGGATATTCGATGCCCTTAGGGAGCGCTAAAAGCTGAGGGATTTCGGCTTGCGAGGCAGGTTCATCCAGGACGATTGGCTTGATCCACTTTGGGTTAAATTCGGGAGTGACTCCATCAAGGAGGCAAGCAACCGCCAAGGCCAAGGCCAGGAGGACGCCCGCCGAGATAATAAAAATGAGATCCTTACGCGGAGTGTTCATGGATGGTAGGCTTATTTCTTGGCTTCGCCTTCGGGGGCTGCCGGCTTTTCCTCAGGGATGCTAAGGTAGTCGATTTGAACGATGAATTCAGAGGGCGTTTCTTTGAAGACGAGCGTACGTACATCCTTGGGCGTGGAGCCGGAAGTGCGGGCTTTGCTCGCGCTGGCCGCCGTATCTTCGGCGCCGAAGAAATTCGGTAGACTAATCACGGCCGGAGCAGCGGGGGCTCCAGGCGCCGCGATGATGCCGATGGCCTTGGTGATTTCTGGGGCGGGAAGTCTCACCTCCACAGAGGTAATGGCGAAGGCCCGGCCGGAATTTCTTACCTTATTAACAAAAGTACGCAGCGTGGGAGTCGTTCCCGCAAAGCGCAACCGGAAGGACAGGGTCTCGACCAAGCCCATGCGGTCAAAGGTGCGGGTCGGGGAAAATTCGTCGTTCTCATTACGGCTGCTTTCATTCTCGGGACCATAAGTACCGGCACCCGGTTTGCCTTCGGGAATCAAGACGAAGGTTTCTACCGGCTCACGGTCAACCGAGAGCAAGAGCAAGGGAGCCCCGACGGGACGAGATTCGACTAACTGGCGATAAAGGAAATCGATGATCATCCGCTGCTGGTCTACCCGCTGGAATTCCCGCTTGGGCGAGGTGCCAGGATTACGGATATAGCGTCGGAACCCGAAGTCGCACTGATCGTTCGGTAAAATCTTTACGTCGTGGTCGACCGCCAGCTTCTTCCATTCGTCAACCGACTGCTTCAGCGTCGCGTTTAACTCATTGGAGTTAGTGGATTGTTTGCCGCGGATGATCAGCTCCGGATTACTCGCGATGCTGATACGCAAGGCCGTCAATTGTTCGTTCAATTCCGCCAAGTCCTTGGCCGCATTCTTGACGTTATCATCCGTCAGGGAAATCGCCCGATCATCATGCGCAAAGACGTGTCCGGCCAAAAGCGCCGCGGTCTCTTTCTTGACCTTTTCCAAGGCCAAGGTCGTCTTGCGCTGGTCGAGCACGGAAACAACGGAGAAGTATATTCCGGCGAGGAAGACCACCCCAACAAGGGAGAGTCCGACGTAAAAGAGTTTGTTTTTCTTGAAATTATCCATCTTAGAGAGCCGTGTCCTTACGGATGACCAAAGTTAAGGTGATCTTAGGAGAGTTAGCCGGATTGAAATTCTGCTTGATGTCGGCGTCGGGGATTTCCGCGACGAAAGGAGACTTACGCAGGATCGCGAGTAATTCTTGCTCGCGGGCGGAATAAGGCCTCTTCGAGAAATTCGAGCCGGGCGCGATTTCAGGCAAAAGGAAACGGGCCGTAAGGACGATTTTGGTTACTTCGACGGGCGGAACCACGACGGCCCCAAGCGGAGGGGGTTCGACGGGCGCGACAGCCGGTGGCAAGATGCGCTTCACCTCAAGTTCTTCGATCCACGTATTCTTACAGCTGGAGACGCGAGACTGGAGGTCGGACAGGAAGGCAGGCCAATTAGGCCGACTAAGCACCACGTCTTCTAATTTTTTGTTGATCGCAAAAACTTCCGTAGCCTTTTTTCGGGTTTCTTCGATCGCAGCCTGATGCCCGCTCAATTCTATTTTGCGTTTTACCAATTTGGCGGAGAGTTCGCGGTTAGTATCCGCAGCCTGATCGAAAGCCCACCAAATCGGCCAAGGTATCAAGGCCATCAGAAGCGCAGCGACCAATAAACCTGGCTTACGACCATCAAAGGCAAGCTGGGCCGCTATGTCGCGCGGGATTAGATTAACCCCCGTCGTATGCGTAAGCACCAATCGGGCGGCCTCGCCGATGACTTCCGAAATTTGGTGACGCGCGCGCTGCATGGACTCCGGATCGACTTCTGCACCGAGGGCTAAAACTGAAGATGGATCGAAAGGCTCAACGGGCATCCGCAACGTTTCGCAGAGCTGCTCCGAAAGGCCCGGGACGAGCGAGCCGCGTCCGGTTAACAAGATGCGGGTGGGCTGACGACCCGCGGTTCCGCGACGGACATTGATCAACCGACGATTGATGTCCTGCGTTAAACGACGGATGAAGCTTTGGGCATTCGCCTGAAGGATGGCGACCTGCGGGTCCGACTCCGGCAAATGAATGACGCCTGAATAATAGCCAACCTTAATGGCTTCGGCGTTCATGAACGGCTGTCCGGTATTATCTGAAACTCCTTGGGTCAGGAGATTGCCGCCGATATTGGCCGTCTGGATATTGGATCCGCTTGGGCCGATGAAACTCAGGGTGGTCGAGCGCGCGCCGATATTGATGATCAGCACTTCTTCTGTAGCTGAGCCGCCGGCCAGTAAGAAGGCTTGGCTGTCGAGCAACGGTGCGGCTTGGACGGCCAATGGTCGCAGGCCGGTGGCGGAAACGAGGTTAGCAATCTTGCTCGCCATCTCGGTGCGCAGCGCAAAAAGCAGGACCTCTGCCTCAACCCCGTCGGAGGCCATCACCTGGCTGTCCCAAATCACCTCATTTAATGGGTAAGGAATGGCATTCTGGGCTTCAAAGGCGACAATCTGGGCCTGACGTTGGCGCTCAACCTGAGGCACCTTCAAGGATTTCTGGAGCAGCAGGAAGCTCGGAGCGATGACGGTGACTTGTCCCGATATTCCGTAAGAGGTGACAAGGTTGCCCAAAGCGCCAATCGCTGTGTTCAGCCACTCATCATCATTGGTCAGGCCGGGGGCGATTTCTTCAACGTAAAATTTCTCGAGCACCAAACCCTTAGATTGGACCCCAAAAAGTGAAACCGAGACGTGCGACGCGGCGAGATTTACAATAATAGCCTTCTTCTGGCTCATACAAAAGTCAGTGGATTATGGGTTGATTAGCGGGTAGGCACATCCTCGCGGATAAACTCCGGCGAAGCAGGCACAATGACGGTATCCGCGTAAAGAACGAGGTACTGCGGGCGTAAAATTCCGGCCGAAACTCCGACTCCGCGGTCGGCGGCGTCTTTGGCATTATCAAAATCCGCCTTTTTAGATATGTCCTTATGCACAGCCCGGGCATGATCAGCGGTGATTTTCCCGGCGGCATCAAACAAGGGGATTTCGTTACCCCCGACCTCGAGTTGGACGAAATAATAGTCGGGTTCCTTATGCAGGACGTCGCGCTTGACGATATCTCCGGGAAGGTAAAAGACGACCGTGCGTGGTTGTTGTACCTCCATGGTCAAAACCGTCGCGCTGGCCCGATAATAGTTCCAATCTTTGGCATCTTTAGAGGCATTCTTATAAATCTGCGTCACGGTTACTTTTATTTTATCCACATAGCGCTTATTTACGACAGCCTTGGGGTCAGCGCTAGCGGGGTTAAAGTTTGCCTGCAATTCGACCTGCATCCGATTCCAGGGATAGACTTGCCCGCCCAGCTTAGTTTGGGCGAATTTGACATCTTTTACAGAGACCGGTGCCTTTGATCCGGCTCCTTTGACCGCAGCAGCCTCATCGCCCTTGGCAGTCTGCCCAAAGGCACCAACGGCTGTGGTGAGCACCGCTAAAATAATAGCGAAAACAACTCGAAAGTGGGGCATGGGGAGTTCTTTGTTA
>DKND01000086.1 GCA_002470605.1 Opitutia bacterium UBA7397 | reverse complement strand
CGGGTACGGGTACGGGTTATCAGGTTCGGGTACGGGTCCTGAACCTGTACCTGCACCAGAACATCTGAACCTGGGACCTGAGGGCCGAGACCCGGGACCTGAGAATGTATTGGCTAACCGCCAAACGCTATCCGCCAGCCGCCATAAGCGATTACACTCCATTATCGGTCATTTGAACAAGTGTCATTGACGGGTGTCCAAAGGCCATAGATTACAACTCCATCATGAGAAACCCCCTCTCCGTGCTGCTCGCATTCTTGCTGGCCGCCCTCGCCCCGCTTTCCGCCCAGGAAGGCTTTAAGTCGATCTTCGACGGCAAGTCCCTCGCCGGCTGGGACGGCAACCCCGAGTTCTGGTCGATCCAGGATGGTTGCATCACCGGCAAGACCAAGGGACCTGACGATGCTTCCTTTACTTATAATCAATTCCTTATCTGGCGCGGCGGCGTTCTGAAGAATTTCGAACTGCATGCCAAGATCAAGGAAAGCGGTAATAATTCCGGCATCCAGTATCGTAGCAAAGAATTAACCGAAGTCGGCAAATGGTCCGTCGGCGGCTACCAGTGCGACGTCCATCCCTCCGCTGCCAACAACGCCATGGTCTACGAAGAACGTGGGCGCGGCATCTTGGTACAGAACGGACAGAGCGTCATCATCGATGACAAGGGTGGCAAGTGGCTCGCCTCTGAACACGAACAGGTCAAAGTCGATATCGCCGAATGGCACGAATACACCGTCATCGCGAACGGCAACCACATCACGCACAAGGTTGATGGCAAAGTGACTATCGACCTGATCGACCATGATGAGAAAGCTCGTTCACTCGAAGGCATCCTCGCTTTCCAGGTTCACCGCGGCCCCGCCATGATCGTCCAGATCAAGGACGTGATGCTTAAGGAACTCCCTGAAGGCGGCCTGCTTTCCCTCGAGAAGAACCCTATCCCCAGCGATGCGCAGAAGGTCGAAAAGCCTGGCGCCAAAGGAAAGAAAGCTCCGGCCAAGAAGGCTGCGCCGGTCATCAAACCTGCCACCAAAGCCTTTCTGCAAATCGCGGCCGAACCCGCTCCTAAGCAAGCCCCCAAAGGCAAAGCTAAAGCCAAAGCCAAGGCCGCCCAGCCGACCAACCCCGACAGCGGAAAGGCCATTGGCGAAAACAAGGCCACTCCCGTTGAGCACATCCGCACACCGGAAGGCTTCAAGGTCGAGCTCCTTTACTCCGTCCCCGGAGATAGCCTCGGCTCATGGGTCGCCCTTTGCGCCGACGGCAAAGGCCGTATCTACGCCAGTGACCAATATGGCTCACTCTATCGCTTCAATGCTCCCGCAGCCGGCGAAACCCTGAAGACCGAAGACGTGCAGAAAGTACCCGTGGAGATCCGGGCGATCAACGGCATGGCCTGGTTCAAAGGCGCCCTCTATTGCGGCGTCAACGACTACGAGCACAAGTCCCCCTGCGGACTTTATCGCATCAGCGACACTAACGGCGACGACCAATTGGATAAGGTCGAGCTACTCCGCGAAATCGATTCGAGCGGCGATCACGGCGTCCATGCCATCGTGCCTGCGCCTGATGGTGAATCGCTCTTCCTGATCTCCGGCAACGGCGCCAAGATGACCTCGATTGCCGAGAACTCCGTCGTCCCGAAAGTCTGGGGCGAAGATCATGTCCTTCCACGCATGCCTGACGGCCGCGGCTTCATGCGTAACGTCATGGGCCCAGGCGGTTGCATTTACCGCGTCTCCCCTGACGGTAAAGATTTCAACCTCTACGCGACTGGTTTCCGTAATATTTATGACGGCGCCTTCAACCGTGACGGCGAGTTGTTCACCTACGACGCTGACATGGAGTATGACTTCAATACGCCTTGGTACCGCCCCACGCGCGTCAATCACGTCGTCAGCGGTGCCGAATTTGGCTGGCGCAACGGTGCCGGCAAACGCCCTGAATTTTACGCCGACAACCTGCCGGCCGCGGTCAACATCGGCCCCGGCTCGCCCACCGGTGTGACCTTTGGTTACGGTGCCAAATTCCCGGCTAAATTCCAGGAGTCGCTCTTCATCCTCGATTGGAGCTGGGGGAAAATCTACGCGATTGACCTCAAAGCCAAAGGCTCGAGCTACGCCGGCACTAAGACCGATTTCATCAGCGGCGGCCCCCTCCCCGTCACTGACGTCCTCATCCATCCCAAAGATGGCGCGATGTATTTCGCGATCGGCGGGCGGAAGGTACAATCCGGCCTCTACCGCGTAACTTATGTCGGCAAGGAAAGCACCGCAGCAGTCAACGCCGCAGCCAAGGCCTCGCCCGAACGCGACCTGCGCCATCAGCTCGAAGCCTTCCACGGCCATAAAGACCCGAAGGCCGTGGCCTTTGCTTGGCCGCACCTCAGCAGCCCTGACCGTTTCATCCGCTGGGCTGCCCGTATCGCCATCACCCACCAGCCCGTCTCAGAGTGGAAAGACAAGGCCTTGACGGAAAACAATCCCGACGCCCGCAACGAGGCGCTCCTCGCCCTCGCCCAAGTCGGCGGCATCTGCCCTTTCCATCGCGTGGGTGAAATCGTCGTCGACGCCAAACTTGGCGCAGAACTTCTCGAAGGCATCCTCAAGGCCGATTGGAAAAGCCTGAGTAACGACCAGCGCCTCGCGCTCGTCCGCGTCACTGAGATCGTCCTCAACCGCTACGGCAAGCCAGCCGACGCGACCGTGCAGGCGCTCATCGCCAAGCTTGATCCCGCCTTCCCCGCTGACAACTTCGAGCTTAATTGGGAACTCTGCGAGACGCTCGTCGCGCTGCAGGCTCCTTCCGCCGCCGCCAAGGGCATCGCATTGCTCAACAATGCCGAAAGCCAGGAGCCGCAAATGGAATACGCCCGTAGCCTGCGCAACCTGAAGACCGGCTGGACGCCCGAGTTGCGCAAGCAGCAACTCGAATGGTTCCTCAAAGCTGCCAACTACCGTGGCGGCTCCAGCTTCGCCAAGTTCAACGAATTCATCCGCAATGACTCGCTCGCGACTTTCACCGACGCCGAAAAGACGTCGCTCGCCGAGCTCATCAGCCGCAAACCTGAGCCGAAGTCAGCGATTGAGAACGTCGGCGCCATGTTCGCGGGCCGGACGCCGAAGAACTGGACGCTCGAGGAACTCAGCGCTGCCGCCAGCAACGGCATGAACAACCGCGACTACGCTCAAGGCCGCAAGGTCTTTAGCGCCGCCGCCTGCTTCACCTGCCACCGCTTCGGCAATGCCGGAGGCATGACCGGTCCTGACCTCACTCAGGCCGGAGGTCGTTACAGCCCGCACGACTTCCTCGACCAGATCATCAACCCGAGCAAGGTGCTCAATGAGCAATTCATCCCAATCGTCGTCACCAAGAACAACGGTGAAGTCGTCACTGGAGTCGTAGTCAATCTCAACGGCGACCGCGTCAGCATCAACACCGATGCCTCCGACCCCATTCAGCAGGTCGCCATCGACCGCAAGGAAGTGAAGAGCATCGAGCCGAGCAAAGTTTCGCCGATGCCTCCGATGCTGCTCAGCATGCTGACCCAGGAAGAGATCTTGGATCTCGTGGCCTACGTTCTGAGCGGTGGCGATAAAGCCAACGCGATGTTTAAGAAGTAAGGGGACGCAGGGATAAGAACTGAACCTGAAGGGGTCTGGCCAAGCGTCAGACCCCTTTTTTGTGCATTTAAAGGGCGGAGCGCTATTTACTGATTTACACACCTGAAAGGGGGGCCGAATGATAAGATAGATATGAAGAAGCTCGCCCTCTGCCTCTTGACCCTCATCGCGACCTGGTTACCGGCCGCGGAAACGACCCAGCGATTGTCTGGCGGCTGGGAATACTATCAAGGCTCGCTCGGCAGCGCCTGGGAAGCCTGGCGCGGTGACGCGGCGAGCGACAACGTCACTTGGACGAACGTCACCCTACCCCATTGCTTCAACGGGCGGGACGCCGTCGACCCGGATGTCCGTTATTACCAAGGCCCAGGCTGGTATCGCACCAAACTCAAGGTCGCGAACCCCTATCCCAACGGACGCACCTTGCTGCACTTCGACGGGGCTGGTCAGAAATCGCAGGTCTTCATCCACACCCGCAAAGTTGGCGAGCATACCGGAGGCTACGACGAATGGACCGTGGATATCACCGAGGCGGCGAAGAATCCGGAATTCAAAGGCGAAGTACCGCTGGCCGTCTTATGTGATAATTCGCGGAATGCCGAAAGCATCCCTTCGGACCTGAGCGACTTCAACCGTTACGGCGGACTGTATCGACATGTCAGCCTCATCTACACCCCGGCCGTCGCGCTGGAAAGCGCGCACGTGAACGCCACCCTGAACGGCAAGCAGGCCCAAGTTGAAATCAAGGCCCGCCTCCGCAACCCGACGGAACTCAAAAGCGACCTGGAAATCAGCATCGTCGTGCGAGATGCGAAAGATCAGATCGTCCACCAGAGCTCAAAGAAAACGCCAGCATGGAAAGGCGAAACCGTACTCGACACCTTCACGCTCGATAACCCAGCGCTCTGGTCGCCAAGCGCCCCGAATCTTTATAAAGTCAGCCTCACCCTTAAATCCAGCCACGGCGAACAAACCCTCGGCGAACGTTTCGGCGTGCGGAGTTGCGAATGGGTCGAGCACGGACCGTTCAAACTCAACGGCGAACGCCTGCTGCTTCGCGGTACGCATTACCATGAGGACCATGCCGGCACCGCGGCCGCCGTGCCCGACGACGTCGTGCGCCAGACCCTTAAAATGATCAAGGACATGGGGGCGAACTTCGTGCGCCTGGGTCATTACCAACAAGCGCCGCTAGTCCTCGAGCTTTGCGATGAACTCGGCCTGCTTGTATGGGAAGAAGTCCCTTGGTGCCGAGGCGGCCTGGGCGGCAAAGAATACCAACAGCAAGCCAAAGACATGCTGACGGCGCTGATCGACCAGCACCGCAACCATCCGGCGATCATCATGTGGGGCATGGGTAACGAGAACGACTGGCCCGGCGATTTCGAAGTCTTCGATAAGGATAAAATCCGGACCTTCATGAAGGAGCTTAACGACTTGTCGCATCAGTTGGATGCTTCGCGCCCGACGTGCATCCGCCGTTGCGACTTCTGCAAAGACATCGTCGATATCTACTCGCCCAGCATCTGGGCCGGTTGGTATTCGGGCCGCTACACCGAATACAAAGCTTCGGCGGAGAAGGCCTTAAAGGACACCCCGAGATTCTTCCACGCCGAATGGGGTGGCGACAGCCACGCGCACCGCTTCGCCGAAGAACCTGAAAAAATGATGGGCAAAGTCGCCACCGGCCAAGGCACGGCCGAAAAAGGCAAAGCTTACAAACTGGCGGGGGGCAAAGTACGCATGTCCAAAGACGGCGATTGGTCGGAAAGCTACATGTGCAACCTGTTTGACTGGCACCTCAAGGAACAAGACGAGATGCCTTGGCTGACGGGCAGTGCCCAATGGATCTTCAAGGATTTCGCGACGCCCCTGCGGCCTGAAAACCCCGTTCCACGCGTGAACCAAAAAGGCGTCATCGAGCGCGACGGAACGCCCAAGGAAACCTATTACGTCTTCCAAAGTTATTGGGCGGAGAAGCCCATGATTCATATTTTTGGTCACGGCTGGCCCGTGCGCTGGGGCAAACCGAACGAAGAGAAAGAAGTGAAAGTTTATTCAAACTGCGACGAGGCGGAACTTTTCGTCAATGGTAAGTCGGTCGGGACGAAGAAACGCGTCAGCGCAGATTACCCGGCGGCTGGCTTGCATTGGAACGTCCAACTCGCCGACGGTAAGAACACCTTGAAAGCAAGCGGACGTCGCAACGGCCAAGCAGTCACCGACACCTTGGAAATCGGCTACCAAAGCAAAGCGTGGACCCAACCGGCCAAACTTACCCTCAACGAGATCGAACAAAAAGATGGTCTAGTCACCCTGGAAGCCCGCCTCTTTGACGCGCAGGGCGTCGAATGTTTAGATGCCGCCAACCTCGTTCGTTTTGGACTGCTCGGCGATGGCAGACTCCTCGACAACCTTGGCACCTCGACGGGCTCGAGAGCCGTCCAACTTTATAACGGCCGGGCCCGGATTTCACTGCAACTGAGCGGCCAAGAGGCGATCAGCTCACTTTCGGCCGAAGGTTTGCCCACCGTGTTCTTACCGATCAAAAAGAAGTAACAGGCGGCAAGGCGAGGGGTTGCAGTCGGCTGGTGAGGTGTTTAAAAAATCCTACCCCCATGAACAAACTGACTGCCCTTCTGTTAGCATGCCTTTGCGTCACCGCCGTCGGTCAAGAAAAGCCCAAAGCCAACCGACCTCCCCCCAAGAAAGCATCAGGCGGAAAAACCGGCGGCTACCCTCCGGTCATCGAAGGCACTCAGGTCGAGACCTATCGTAAAATCGGGGACAGCGAGATGAAAGTCTGGATCTTTAATCCCACCGAAAAAGCGACCAGCCCACGCGCCGCGATCGTCTTTTTCTTCGGCGGCGGCTGGACCGGCGGTTCTCCGGTGCAATTTGAAGCGCAGAGCCGGGAACTTGCCGCGCGCGGGATGGTTGCGCTCGTCGCTGATTACCGTGTCGCCTCGCGCCAACAGGCCAAGCCGGCCGACTGCGTGTCGGATGCCAAAGCCTGCGTCCGCTGGATTCGGACTAACGCCGTGCGCCTAGGCATCGACCCAGACCGCATCGCCGCCGCTGGAGGCTCGGCAGGTGGCCACCTCGCCGCTGCGACCGGAACCTTACCCGGACTCGAAGGCAGCGATCAGGACCTCAAGATTTCCTCGATGCCAAACGCCCTGGTACTCTTCAACCCTGGCACCGTCATGGCTCCTTTTCCCGACCTCGACCTAAAAGGTTTTGGCGCTGGACTTGATAAGGCCAAATTCGGTTGTGAGCCCGAAGCGATTTCTCCTTTGCACCACGTCAAGAAAGGCACACCCCCGACCATCATCTTCCACGGCAAAGCCGATACTACCGTCCCCTACACCACCGTGGAGAAATTCGCCGAAATCATGAAGAAGAACGGCAACCGCTGTGAACTCGTCGGCTATGAAGGTGAAAAACACGGCTTCTTTAACAC
>DKND01000005.1:5425-6017 GCA_002470605.1 Opitutia bacterium UBA7397 | reverse complement strand
CCTTCCAAAAGCGCGCCCGGCCGCTCATGTCAGGTAGGCCAGCGGACTCGGCGTAACCGAGTCTCGCCGACAGTTCAGCCAAAGCCGGATGCTGATCAATCCCGGTCTCGCAAAGCAACCAGCCCCCTGGTCGCAAATACTTCGCGGCACCCTCCAAGATTTTTCGCAAATCAGCGATCCCATCCTCGGCGGCGACCAAGGCTGACTTCGGATCAAACTCCCGCACCTCAGGTTCGGCGGCTGCCACTTCAGCTTCGGTCAAGTAAGGCGGATTAGAAACGATGAGATCGTAGGCATCCGTGACGGCGGCAAACCAGTCGGACTCGGCAAAGTTAACGCGTTCAACCAAACCGCAGCGGTCCGCGTTTTCGCGTGCGAGGGCCAAGGCTTCGGGCGAACGATCGACGGCGTCGACCTTCCAAAGCGGACGCTCTGATGCTAGCGCCAAAGCAATCGCGCCAGAACCCGTACCCAGGTCGAGCACACGTACGGCTTGCTCGGCTGAAAATAATTCCAAGGCATGGTCGACCAGCTCTTCGGTCTCTGGTCGCGGAATCAGGGCGCGCTTATCTGATTTCAGGACCAAGTCGCG
>DKND01000005.1:2553-5411 GCA_002470605.1 Opitutia bacterium UBA7397 | reverse complement strand
GGCGTACGATGAGAGCACGAAGTTTTTCGACTTCTACATCCGTCAGTAGCCTTTCGAACTGCAGATAGAGATCGAGTCGCTTGAGCCCGAGTCCGGCGGCGAAGACATGTTCGGCCTCGACGCGTGATTTTTCCAACCCCTTGCGGGCCAAGAATTCCGAGGCCTTCTTCAGCGTATCGAGCAAGTTTTGCATCAGCGGGCGGCGGCACGGGTCAACCGGTCGTTATAAGCCAACCCTAAGCCGACGGCCTCGGCGAGCTCGACGTGAATCGACGTGTAATGACGTTGGTCCAATTGACGGAGAAGCGCGAAGAGGTGATGCGCGGCTTCGGCGACTGAACCGGTTTCGGAAAAATTAAAAACCTCGGCGCCGAGAGGCGAAGTCGGTCGACGCTTGATAAAGACCACGGCAGCATCGTCTTCGACCTCGGGCGTTGTACCTGGGGCAAAGAGCACAACCTTCGTGGCGGGGCTGTAATGCCGCTCCAGCATACCCGGAGCGTCTTGGGCGAACTGATGCGAGGACGCACGCGTCACCACCTCGACATCGCCCAGCAAGGTGCGCAAGAGCTCGATTGTAAGCGGGCCAGGGCGTAGCAAGCGGGCGCGACCGGGCGTGGAAAGGTCAAGAATCGTGGATTCGAGACCGTGCTCGCAATCGCCGCCATCGACAATCCAAGGGCAGCGTTCCGCCAGCGAGTCGCGGACATGTGAGGCTTGGGTCGGGCTGACATAGCCAAACGGATTCGCGCTCGGGGCGGCCAAGGGGCGGCCCGTCAGACGCAAGACCTCGCGAAAAAGCGGGTGAGCGGGCAAGCGAATGGCCACGGTAGCTTTGCCCGCCGTCACGAGGTTAGGAATGCACGGCTTACGACGCAGCACGACCGTCAAAGGGCCGGGCCAGAGATGGGAGATCTTGGCCAGACGCGCATCGGGCTCGGCGACTTCGGCGAGGGCAGCGAGGTCGAGGACATGGACGATGAGAGGATCCAGCAGCGGGCGGCCCTTGATGGTAAAAATCTGGGCAAGTGCTTTTTCGTTCAACGCATCGGCGGCCAACCCGTAAACCGTCTCGGTGGGCAGCGCGACGCATTCTCCCTCTCGCAACAAAGCCGCCGCCTGTGCGAGATCGGCGGGGGCGGAAGTTAAGAAATGGGGGAGAGCTGAGTCCAAAGCGGTGGTGACGGGAATAGACGTCGGGGAGAAAGTTGTCTCGCTTGATTTACTTTGAAGAACCCCCAGGGGCAACCTCCTAGGCGGACAACAAAAAGGCCGCCTGAAAGGCGGCCCGGAAAGTCGAATGCCGACTCCTTACTTCATCGTGATCATATTGCGGGCGCGCTTAACGGCCTTGGCAATATGACGCTGCTGGCGGGCGGTGAGGCCGTTGAGCTTGCGGGACAGGATTTTGCCCGTCTCGGTGACGTAACGGGACAAAGCCTCGGGTTCGGTGAAATCGAAATCGAGGGGGTTGCGGGAGCGCTTGAGCTTACCTTCGGTGGTCATGGGAGGATTGGAAGTAAGGGACGGAGGGCTGAGGGCAAGCAGAAATGGGGGGCGCCAGCGGTGCCAGGGGCAGGGACAGGGATTGGGGCAGAATAGACCTAAATAAACACAATTTAGCCCTTTTCTAAAACAACCAGGCCCCAGCCCAGCCTATAGCCCTTTTTTAGGCCCTTTTGACGGCAATCAGGAACTCACGATTACCATCCCCGCCCTCGATGGGGGAAGGAATCACCCCCAGGACCTGGGCCCCGGAAAGAGCTTGAGCGGCAGCGGTCAGGCCATCGACCACCCGGGCATGAATGACCGGGTCCTTGATGATGCCCCTGGCCTTATCGGCTTCGGCCCGCGTCGCCTCGAACTGCGGCTTGATCAGTGCCACGAGATGACCGCCCTGCCCTACCCGCTGCCAAGCAATCGGCAAAATAAGTCCCAAAGAAATAAACGACAGATCCATCACCACGATGTCATACGTCGGGTGGGGCAACTCGACGTTATTAATCTCACGCGCATTAAATTTTTCGTAATTCTTCACCCGCGCATCTTGGCGTAACTTCAAATGCAACTGCGCCGTACCGACATCGACGCACGTCATGCTNNAAGCCTTCGACGGGAATCTTAAAATGCTCCAGCGCACCTTCGAGTTTCTCGCCGCCGCGTGAAACGAACCGCGGTGGCTGATCGACGGTGAGCAAAGCGTCTTCGGGAAATGATTGGGAGGCCTTATTGACGACACTATCCGGACCGGAACGCACTTTGCCGCCAAGAATCAGGGCTTGGGCGACGGAGCGCGAAGGCGCGAGGCCGAGTTTTAACAACAATTCGTCGGCCCGAATTCTGCCTGGCTTCGCCGCCATCGCTTAATCGAGAAAACCCGTCAGGGGCGAAGTGGGATGAGCCTGATCGGAGCCAGCGCCCAAGCCCGCTTCGCGAGCTAAGCGGCCAGCTTCGACGGCCAGACGGAAAGCCTGCGCCATCGCGATCGGGTCGCCGGAAGAGGCGATCGCCGTATTCACCAAGACCGCATCTGCGCCCATCTCAAGCGCTTCGGCCGCGTGTGAGGGGGCGCCCAGACCGGCATCGATGATCACCGGTACGCGGGCTTGCTCGATGATGATGCGAAGAAAATCTCGAGAGAGCAGGCCGCGATTGGAGCCGATGGGAGCACCGAGCGGCATGACGGCCGCGGCACCGACTTCTTCGAGACGTTTCGCCAAGACCGGATCGGCGTGGATATAAGGCAAGACCGTGAAACCTTTTTTGACCAACTCGCGGCAGGCTTCCAAAGTCTCGACCGGGTCGGGCATGAGATACTTCGGGTCTGGGTGGATTTCTAACTTCAGCCAACTCGTCCC
>DKND01000005.1:2255-2429 GCA_002470605.1 Opitutia bacterium UBA7397 | reverse complement strand
AATTGTGCCGCCGAGGCATACTTCCCCGTACCGGTAAAGAGACGGGAGTTGAAAGTGCGGTCGGCGATGCGGAGTTGAGCCATCGGAGTTTTGACAATCCAAGACTACCTTGAATTGTCCAGCCCTCGCATCAGAAACCTAAGCCGACGTGGCTTTAAGCAAGGCCGAGGTGGC
>DKND01000005.1:0-2234 GCA_002470605.1 Opitutia bacterium UBA7397 | reverse complement strand
TTGGCGGATAGCGGCGACATCGGCCACCGTCACGCCGCCAATCACATAGGCGGGTAAGCGAGGGAGCGCGGCGATCAGATTGCGTAAACTTTCCGGAGAATGGACCGGGGCGAGCTTCTGCTTACTCGTCGTGCTGCGATACGGACCGACGCCGACATAATTTAAAACCACGCCTTCGATGCGGGATATATCGGAAAAAGAATTGAGCGTCGCGCCGATGATGGCGTGCGCTCCCAAGAGCGCACGGGCATCGGCGGGGGACATGTCTTCGGCGCCGAGATGGACGCCATGGGCGCCAGATAACAGGGCGACGCGCGGCGAATCATTGATAATGCAGGTCGCATCAAAATCGCGGCAGAGCTCGACGACGGATCGGGCAAGCTCCGTCCATTCGGATTCAGGCAACCCTTTGGCTCGGAGCTGAATCCAGCGCGCACCGCCCTGCAAGGCGGCCAAGGCTTGGGCGTGATGGCTCAGCGGGGCCGCATCCAGAGTCAAAAACTGCAGGCGCGGATACACGTCGGCTTAATACTTCCGCTTGAGCTTGCGGGCGTCGCGACCTGACCAGGCACGCTCCAGATCCAGGAACGCGCGGACGGGATCTTTCTCCTTCCAGACCGAACCGATGAAAGCGGCACCGTCAAAACCCATCTCGCGTACTTCACCGATGTTCTCGGGCGTAATACCACCCAAGGCATAAGCCGGGCAACCGCCTTCGGATTTCCAGCGCTCGAGGATCACGGCGTACTCGCGTACCGTGCGGCGAGGACGATGATCCTTCTTGGAAACGGACTCGAAGATAGGCGTGAGGAAAACGTAGCGGCAGGATTTATCGACCGCGAGAAGTTCGTCGTAAGAATGACACTTGGCGCTCAAAACGCCGTGCTTCGGCCAGCGACGAGGCACGCGCTCGGTCGGGTGGATCTGCAGTCCGCCCAACTTACAGGACAGAACTAATTCAGGTTGGTCTTCCAGGACGATGCGGGGCCAGAAAGTCTCGGGGATGTTCTTAAGGAAATCTTCGTAGTCCTTCAGCTGCCAATCGCGGCGATACTGAACGTGTAGGCGACCGACGCCGGCGTCGAAAAGTCGGCGGACCTGTTTCACATTCCAACTTCCGTCATTGGGCGTGAAAAGAACCAGACTGTCGGGGGCGGGGGCTTCCGGCGAAGGGACGAAAAGCTCTTTGATGAATTTTAGCATAGAAATTAGCCGCCTTGGGCGGCGCGAATCACGAGAATGGAGGTGCCATTCATCAGCGCTTGCGCGGACCAGCGGGAACGTGGGATGACTTCGCCGTCAACGGCGGCGGCCACGGCGGGCTCATGGGCGACCCCGAGCTCCTCTAAAAGAGCGGCCAGCGTAGGGGCGGCGGTATCCCGGGCTTCATCATTAACAGTGACGCGCATGTGAAACCCGACCCTGTAAGCCCACGGGCGGGGTGGCAAGCGGAGGTTTGAGGTTGCGGACATAGCCGGGCGGGGTTGGCTAAAGGCATGAAACACCTAAGCTTATTGGCCCTCTGCGCCCTGACCTTGACGGCCTGCGGCGGCTCCCCTTCCTCCAAAACCATGAACGAATCCACCGCCCCTCGCGCGATCATCCATACCACGGCCGGCGACATGACTGTCGAATTCTGGCCCGAAGTCGCCCCGCGCACCGTCGACAACTTCCTGAAGCTCTCCCGCGAAGGATTTTACGATAAGACCGCCTTCCACCGCATCATCAAAGGCTTCATGATTCAGGGCGGTTGCCCGAACACCAAACCCGGCGGCAAAGGCCAGCCCGGCACCGGCAACCCTGGATACCAAATCAAAGCCGAGTTTAATAACCGTTCGCACACCAAGGGCGTCCTCTCCATGGCCCGGTCTGCCGACCCAGATAGCGCAGGTAGCCAATTCTTCATTTGTCACGGTAATGCGTCGTTCTTGAATAACAAATATACCGCCTTCGGCAAAGTCATCTCCGGCGAAGACGTCCTGGAGAAAATCGCCAACATCCCCTGTGTCGGCCAAGAGGGCTCTACCCCAACCCAACGCATTGAAGTCACTAGCGTAGAAGTGGTTGGCGAAGCCAAGGCCGCCAAGGCCGAGAAGACTAAGTAAACCGCCCTTCTGCCTTTACATCAAACATCCAGACTTCAATCTAACGACTCCCCTATGAAATCCCTACGCTACCTCGCCGTGCTGCCTTTAATGGCCGCCGCTTCCCAAGCACTCACCATCGACGTCCAA
>DKND01000087.1:18848-19154 GCA_002470605.1 Opitutia bacterium UBA7397 | reverse complement strand
CCTGCGCCCAACCCACGGGCCGCCTGCACCTGGGTAATTACCTCGGGGCGGTCCTGAATTGGGGGCGAATGCAGGATGATTACGACTGCTACTTCGGCATCGTGGACCAGCACGCCATCACGGTTGCCCACGTCCCCGCTCAGTTGCGGGATAACACCTACTCGTGCCTGGCCCAGTATGTGGCCTGCGGACTTGATCCGGCCCGGAGCCGCCTCTTCGTCCAGTCGCATGTCATCGGTCATACGGAACTTGCTTGGATCTTGGGCTGCCTTTGCCCGCTGGGCCAATTGGAGCGGATGACCCAGT
>DKND01000087.1:15392-18790 GCA_002470605.1 Opitutia bacterium UBA7397 | reverse complement strand
GCGGTAAAGATGTCCAAGTCCGACCCCAACCTTGCCTCCATGGTGTATGTGACGGACCGTCCGGACGAGATTCGTAAGAAGATTATGTCAGCCGTCACCGACTCCGGCTCGGAGGTGCGGGCCGGCGAGGACAAGCCAGGCGTGACTAATCTGCTCACGATCCTGTCGGCCTGTACGGGCCGCAGTGTCGCCACCTTGGAGGCAGAATTCAGCGGCAAAGGCTACGGCGATTTTAAGAAGGGCGTGGCGGATGCGGTCGTGGCCACCTTGGATCCGGTCCGGCTGCGTTATGATGAACTGATCAAAGACCGCGAAGAATTAGGCCGGATCTTCAAGGCGGGCGCGGAGCAAGCCCAGGCCGTCGCTTACCGGACGCTTTCTAAGGTCAACCGGAAGGTTGGCTTTGTCGAAAGACCTCGCTAGAAACCCCTTGCCCAACCCCTACTTATGAACCGAGACATCCAAAAATTACTCAAAGAAAAATGGTTTCTGGTCGCGGCGGATTTAACGGCCGTGATCGGGATTCTTTCCCTTGGCCTCAATCCTAAGGATGGCTTTGAAGCATTCTTGGCCGTCGTTGGAATTCTGGGTGCTTCCTTGATCGTGGTGATTCCGGTGCTCAAAGAGGGGAGTGGTAAATCGGAGCGCTTGGCCGAGCAGGCCAGGTTGCGCACGGCGTTGGCCGAAGAGATCGATCGGCTTCGCGAAGATTTCCGAGCCGGCACCGAGGCGGTCAATCGCCGGGTGACGGAAGTAGAACTCACCGCGCGCAAGAATACCGATACGGCGGTCGCAGCGGTCGCTCAGCGTGCTTCGACCGAAATCAATGCGCTTAAGGCCAGCCTCGCGGAGTGCGAAGGCAGATTACAAGAATTACAACAAAGCTCAGGCCAGAATACGGAAACGAAAGAAGCCATGGACGACTTGGGCGCCCGGGTGCAGTCGCTTGCCAACGCCGTGCGCGGTGCCGTGGCCGATGTCGAAGAAATCACCGAAGCCGCCGCCCGCCGCGACGATGTCACCAAGCAACTTCAAGAATCAGCCGAGGAAGTGAAGACCGTCCGAGATGAAATCAAGAAGGCCGCCCAGAAGGCTGATCGGGCGGTGACCAAGGTTGAGTCCTCGGTGGAAGCACTGCAGGCGCGCTTGGATGCTTTGGCTGAAAACCCGCCCGTAGCCTCCGCTCCTAGCCAGCCGTCCGTCGTGGACGATGAGCCGGAGGCTGAATTGATTTCGGAAAAAGAAATCGAAACATCCGCACCCGAACTTGAACTTGAAGATGAGCCGGTGACAGAAGTTTTCGCGGCGAGTCCGGCGGGCGGAGGTACCTCCCTAATCGTCAACCTGATGATCGGAATCGGCAATAAGCCCTTCGTGCGCGGGTCTGGTCCCGGGTTAAGTCCGGACAAAGGTATCCCGATGAGCTTCCTGGGTATCGGGCGCTGGCAATGGATTTCGCCGGATGCTGAAGCGCCTGCGACCGTCGAGATTTGGAAGAACGATCAAGCGCAAATCGGCGAACCCGTTCATCTTTCAGGCGGTGAGCCGGTCGAAATCGACGAATCTCACTTCAGCGGCGCGTAAGTGATGTGGAGCGTTTTGGCCACCTCTGCTTGGCTGGCGGCTGCGATCCTTGAGCCGACGCCGACAGCGGTCGGGACACCGCAGATTTTCAGCAGCGAGAACAAACTCGCCACCGTCGTGGGCGAGCGTCTCCCCGAAGTCAGTTATGTCGCGGCGCACCTGGACGCCTTGGACCGCTATTTAAAATATGCGGTATCCATGCCCGAACTGCCACCGCCCATCGCCCGGATCGAATTGGTGGAGATGGCCGGCGACGCGCATATCGGCCTACGACCGATGACCGGAGGCTTGTTGGTCGCCTTAAGTCTGGGCGATGAGAGAGTGGCGGCAGAGCGGGCGGCAGAAGTCGCTGCCCGGACTTGGGTGGCGCGTGTGGCCATCGCGGGCGCGAAGCCGGTGACGGCCAGCGAGGGTTGGGTGCGACAGGCTTTGGCGTGCGAAATATTGGCGCAGCTGCGCCCGGCGTTGGTCGATTATTGGTATCGTGAGGCCCTTTTTATGTCGGCCCCGCGGCTCGAGGCGGTGATCCATGGGCAAGCTTCCGACGCGGAGGCCTTTCTTTTTTGGCGCGCCTTGGGAAGGGCGCTGGCGGCGAATCCGAGTGAGTCGCAGCAAAAGACCTTGATCGCCTCGGCGCAGGGTGAGCCCGTGTCAAAAATAATTCAGACGATGGCCAAATCACCCGAGTCATGGTGGATCGCCCGGCGGGCCGACCTCTTGGTTTCGCGTAATTCGGTCAGCCATGGTATGCGCGAATCCGCCGAGGCCTTGGATGATATCACGCGCTTTGTTTTTGACCTAGGTAACGGTGACGTGGTGCTGACCGGCGGCGAAGCGGCCAGGCACCGCGAATTGGTGGCGGTCAGTCGTGGGGTGTCGGGGCGCCAGTCTGCCTTGCGACGGGAAATCATCCGGCAGAATCCCGTCTACCATAATGCTTGGCGGGCTTTCGGGACTTGGCTGGAGCGTTTTGACGGAGGTACGGTCGAAGAGCTCGACCTACTTTGGACCGATTACCTTAAGGAGCGACAGCTTGCCGAAGCGTTACGCAGGGAAGTCGAAGCGGCGCTTTTGACACCATCGGTACCAGCAAAATAAAAAAGGCCAGGAAAACCTGGCCCAGAGTTCCCTTGGCGTGTGGTTTAGCGCAGCTCTTTGGCGGCGACCGTCTTTTGCAACATTTGGTCGGCCAAGGTTACGCGGAATAGAGAAAGGGCTAACCAGAAGACGCCGGCGAGGCAGGCCGCGCAATAGGCGGCTCCCAAGAGAACGGCAGTTTCGCCGGATTCGGCCCAAGGCACATGTTTTTTCAGGATGGAAGTGATCCAAACGAAAAAGATAGCCGTGAGCACGACGTCGATGACGATGGCCTGCTTGGTGATGAGCTTGGGCTTCATGTTGTCCATGGGGCAGTTTTGGGGTATTTCGGGTCACCCTGTCAATCCTGCCTCAAACTGAGGGGTGGGGTAGCGGGCTTATCTCCGCCCTTGCCACGCCCTTCATCCCGTTCACCCTGCCCGCCCCGAGGGGTTGCATTGTTGCCCCTCTCCCTCAATTTAACGATTAATTATGGCCGAAGAGCTCAAGGATACCCTCAACCTCCCCGTCACGGACTTTCCGATGCGGGCAGGCTTAGCCGAACGCGAACCCGTTCGTATCGCCCATTGGGAGAAGAACCGACTCTACGAGCGCATTCAGAGCCGGGCCGCTGGAAAGAAGGCCTTCGTCCTTCATGATGGTCCGCCCTTTACCAACGGCGACGTCCATATCGGGACGGCACTCAATAAGCTCCTGAAGGATTCCATCCTGCGCTA
>DKND01000087.1:0-15383 GCA_002470605.1 Opitutia bacterium UBA7397 | reverse complement strand
CCCATCGAGCATAAGGTCATGAAAGACCTGCAGGCGAAAAAGCAGTCGCTCGATGCCTTGGGTGTTCGCAAAGCGTGCGCCGAATTTTCCGCGGCATACATCGAAAAGCAGCGTGGCCAGTTCAAGCGCCTTGGCATCTTGGCGGATTGGAAGTCGGAGTATCGCACGATGGATCCGAGCTATGAAGCGGAAATCCTCGCCGGCTTCGCTTGCTTCGTTGAGCAGGGGTTGGTCTATCGTTCGAAGAAGCCAGTTTATTGGTCGATCCCTTGCCAGACGGCGCTCGCCGAAGCGGAAATCGAATACAAAGAAAAGCGTTCATTTTCTATCTGGGTGGCTTTCCCGGTGCCTCAGCCAGCGAGCAAGCAGTTGGCTCCCGCGCATCCTCTCTCGGTCGTCATCTGGACGACCACGCCTTGGACGTTGCCGGCCAATCTTGCCGTCGCGGTGCATCCGGAACTTGAATACGTCGAAGTCCAGCATGGCGACCGATCGTTCTTGGTCGCTTCCGCCTTGCGCGACGCTTTTGTCGCGGCCTGTGGCCTCGAAGGCGCGACCGATGGCTTCCGCGTCAAGGGACGCGCGCTGGAAGGATTGATTTCTCGCCACCCGTTCATCGAGCGCGACGCGCCGATCGTCTTGGCCGATTACGTGACGACCGATGCCGGTACGGGGTGCGTCCATACGGCCCCGGGTCACGGCTTAGAAGATTATCAAACCGGAAATAAATATGGCCTCGAGCCCTATTGTCCGGTGCGCGACGACGGAACTTATGCCGACGACGGCAAGGTGCCGGCGAGCTTGGTGGGTATCACCGTTCTTGAGACGGATGGGAAAAACCCGGCCAATATCGCGGTCTTGGAATTATTAAAAACGAAAGGGGCCTTGCTTAAGGCTCAGGCTTTTGAACATCAATACCCTCACTGTTGGCGATCCAAGACCCCGGTGGTCTTCCGGGCTTTGGATCAATGGTTTGTGGGGCTTGATCGGACCGATTTAAGAAAGCGCGCGCTGGCCGCCGTGGGCGAGGTGAAGTGGATTCCGGCATCTGGCGAAAACCGTATCCGGGCCGCCTTGGAAGGTCGGCCGGATTGGTGCATTTCCCGTCAGCGTGCCTGGGGCGTTCCCATCCCGGCTTTTTATTCACCTTCGAGCGGCGAGTCATACCTCGATGCGGCCGTCGTGAAGCATGTGGCAAAGAAAATCGCCCAGTATGGCGGCGATTGGTGGTGGGCATCTTCGACCGACGAAGTTCTCGCCGGTGCACCCGTGCCGGCTGCTTGGCCTAAAGATGTCCGGAAAGGCACCGACACCTTAGATGTTTGGATCGATTCGGGATCAAGCCACCTCGCTGTCTGTGCACGCCACCCGGATCTGCATTGGCCGGCCGATCTTTACCTCGAAGGTTCCGACCAGCACCGCGGTTGGTTCCAGTCTTCCTTGTGGACGGCGATGGTCGTCAAGGGTTCAGCGCCATATCGCGCCGTGTTGACCCACGGTTTCGTGGTGAATGAAAAGCGGCAGAAGATTTCGAAGTCGGACGGCAAGCCGCAAACCGCCGATGATTATATCAAGAAATATGGAGCGGATATCGTCCGTCTTTGGGTGGCTTCGGAGAACTACCAAAGCGACATCCCTTTGTCCGACGCCATCTTTGAGACGGTTTCGAACCAGTATCGTGGCATGCGTAACTCGCTCCGTTATCAACTAGGCAATCTTTACGATTTTAATCCGATCACCGATGCCGTGCCGGTGGCGAAGATGACTCTGGTCGACCGCTGGGCTTTGGTCGAGACCGCCCGCTTGATCCGCGACGTCACCGACGCGTGCGAACGAAATGAGTTCCACCGTGCCGCCGCCGCTTTGGCCGGCTTCACCACTGGAGTGCTTTCGGCGACCTACCATAACGTCATCAAGGATCGGCTCTACACTTCGGCGCCAAACGATCTTGCCCGACGTTCGACGCAGACGGCGATCGACCTCATCTTGCGCGCCTACTTAAAGCTGATCGCACCTTTCGTGCCGTTTACCGCGGATGAAGCGTGGTCCCATTTGCACGGACGTTCCGAATACACCGACGCGGCCAACATCCACTTGGAGGATTGGCCGGTTGTCGGGGCTGACTGGGAGGATGAAGCTGCGATGGCGGCCCATGCCGCCGTGGCCCGAATCCAAGCCCTTGCCGCTCAGGTGAACGTCCCGCTTGAGAAGTTGCGTCAGGATAAGCAAATCGGCCAATCCTTGGAAGCCGTTGTGATTGTCACGGGTGACCCCGCTGAGCCTGATTTCGCCCTATTATCGCAGCAAGGGACAGCTTTGGCCGAGTTTTGGATTCTTTCTGGGGTTAAACTGGTACCCCAGGCAGGCGTGCCCTTATCCTTCGCCGTCGAAAAGGCTCCCGGAGTCCGTTGCCCTCGTTCATGGCGCTGGGTGCCCGAACTTGTGAATGCCGGGAGATTTGGTATGGTGTCTCCGCGGTGCCGTGATGTTCTCGCCGCCAAATACTCTAATCTCTCATAAATCTCCGATGCCTAAGAAACCTGCTCCCAANNTCCTGCCGCGGTAAATTCCAAGCTCTCCGCCAAGGCGGGGGCAAAGCCGGTCGCCAAAGTTGTGCCGACCAAGGGTAAGGTTGTCGCTTCCGCCAAGTCTGCGCCGGTTGTGGCGAAGGGCGCCAAGGGTGCGGCCAAGGCTATTCCAGTCGTCGCTAAGGGCGGCAAGCCGGCCGTCGCCGCCAAAGGCGCGAAGGGTGCGGCCGCAAAGCCGGTCAAGGATACCAAGGCTTCGCATGCGGCGCAAAAGAAGCTGCTCGATTCCCATCGTGAGGTCCATGCTCAGTCGGGTGCACTGGAAGTCGCCCCCCGTCCGAAACTCCAGTATTACACCATCAACGACCTTAAGGAATACCTGAAGCTGCGTAAGCATATTAAACTTAATCTCTGGGTGCCCGACGAAGAACGTAAGGCCCGAGAAAAGGCCGCCGCCGCCGCGCGCTCGCAAGGCACGCGCACGCACAACGTCGCCGCCGCTTCGATCTCTGATCTTCTGGGCAGCAATCCCTTCCGCAAGGGAGCGGGCTTCGTCGATGAGGCTAAGCTCGTCCCGGAAAAATTCCGCCGCTACTACCGTCTGCTGGTGGACATGCGCGAAGCCTTGCAGAAGGGCCTGGCCTTCCACTCCGAGTCCGCGCTGAAGAAGTCGGGCAAGGATGACGCCGGCGACCTTTCGGGTTACTCTCAGCACCTGGCCGATGCCGGTACCGATACGGCCGACCGCGATTTCGCCCTTTCGCTGATTTCGAACGAACAAGAAGGCCTCAAGGAGATCGCGGATGCAATCGAGCGCATGAAGAACGGCAGTTATGGCGTCTGCGAAATCACCAATAAGCCAATTCCGGCGCCTCGCTTGATCGCGGTACCTTTCACGCGGTACTCCCTCGAAGGGCAGAAGGAGCTCGAGCGTAATCGTCGTGCACATCGTCGTCGCGGCAGTAATCCCTTGGGGGAGATCGGTGACGAAGTCGGCTTCGGTACCGGTGGCGGCGGCGGGGATGATGAGCCTAGCGACTCCTGATCGAGGCTCGCCGTATGTCATCCAGGTTGCGCCCTTATCTTACCTTTTGGGTCGTCGGCCTATTGGCGGTTGCGACGGACATCGGCACCAAGCTCCTGGTTATCCGCAAGATTCCCTTCGGCACTTATTTCGAAAGCTCAATCGGGGAGCCGATCCATGTCTTCCCCGGATTTGATCTGGTCCATATCGGCAACAAGGGTGCCGCTTGGGGAATTGGTTCGGAACATGCCGTTCGGCCGTTCCTGATTTTTCTGGCCGCTGCTATCTTGGTTTTAATCTGGCGCTGGCGGCAGCCATTGCTGCGAGAACTGCAAGGCGGGCAGGTCGCCTTCGGGCTTTTCGTCGGAGGGACGCTGGGCAATGTTCGCGACCGGATTTTTGGCGAACACGTGACCGATTTTTTGGCATTTACGTTACCTTTCAATTATAGGTTTCCCGCCTTCAACGTGGCGGATTCGTGTATCTGTGTCGGCGTCTCGCTTTATCTCATCATGTCGTACCGGCATGATTCCGCGCGGCGCGAAGCGATTGTCTCGCAGGGCGGCGAAGACGCCTCCAAGGGCTCATGAGCGTGCGGTTTGACGTCGCCGCCCATCCGGGAGCACAGGCATATAAATTATTGGCAGGCTTGGTGGTGCCGAGGCCAATCGCCTTGGTGACGACCATCGACGCGCAAGGTCGCCCCAATGCCGCGCCTTTTTCATTCTTCAACATCATGGGTGCGGAACCGCCTTTGGCTGTGTTGGCCCCTTCGGATCGCGATGACGGCACGCCCAAAGATACCGCAGCCAATCTGATCGCGAATCGCGAATGTGTCATCCACCTTTGTGACGAGCCTTTGGCGGCGAAGATGGTGGAGTGCGCCCGCGCCTTGCCGGCGGGTGAAAGTGAGATTGCCCGCGCCGGATTCGTGACCCGCGCCTCCGAACGGGTACGTCCACCGATCTTAACGGAATGTCCAGTGGCCTTGGAGTGTCGCGTCTTGGATATCCGTTACTATGGCGAGAACCGTTTGGTCGTCCTGGAAATCTTACTCGTCCATCTCCGGGAGGGCGTCGCGGATCCGGCGACCTGGAAAGTGAACTACGATAACTATCTGCCTATCGGCCGGCTGAATAGTCCGGACGGCTATGTGCGGACCGCAGATCGTTTCACGCATCCCTTTCCGCGGGGTGGCTAATCAGAGTCCGCGGGAGAGCCGCTTGACCACCGTCGCGAAATCATCAGGCCGCGGAGCGGTGATGACGAATTTCTTTCCAGCCAAGATGCCTGAGACAGTGGCCAGACGGAGTAAGAGGCCACGATGCAGGGGTTTATCTTCGCCTTTGTTTAGGCGGCCCTTGGGGGTGGTGTCGGTCAGGGTCACCCGTCCCGAGCGGCCATACTTTAATTCTCCGGCGATACGGATGCCGCATTCGGCCGCGTGGATGCGAATCTGATCGCGTCGCGGAAAAGGAGATTGTGCGGTCCAGATTTGCCAGCGACCGCAGGCGCGGCCGGGTTCGAAACGCGTCTCCGCGTGTTTGCCGTTACGGTGCGAGACGAAGGCCCGCCGATTTTCATCATCCATGCCGACTGGAAGATCGCACAAGCCGGGCTCGGTTGGCGCATCTTCGATGCGGGCGATGAATTCGTAGACAAAAGCAAAAGCACCAGAGCCGAGGGCTTCGCGCCAAGGGGCGAGGGAGGAGGCGCGGTCGGCCAGGATGGCGATGCCGGCGGATTCAGGCTCGGGGCCAAAAACCGTGGCCGGTTCTTTGAGGCCGAGGCGGATGAGCTCGGGTTTGCCGGCTTCGAGTTGCGTGCGGATATTGCTCAGCAGCGTTGGAGCACCGTTCTGCCAAGGATGTTCTTCCAGGGCTACGCCCGCGGGTTTGTCGAGGGCGACCCAACCTTCGCCGTGGTCTAATACGGCCAGACGAACCGCCTCATCGCCAAGGATACCAGCTGCGAAGCCGATGGAAGAGGGAGGGGTGGCGGACATGTCTGGAAACAAAAAAACCCCGACGCCTCAGGCGACGGGGTCGGGGGTGGAGCCAGCCAGCATTACTTTTTCGCGGCGGCGAGTTTCTTCGCGAGGCGAGCCTTGATGCGGTTCGCTTTGTTGCGATGAATCACGCCGGTCTTCGCGGCCTTATCGGCGGAAGAGGCGATGAGGGAGGCGTTCGCTTTCACCGACTCAGCGGTGATGCCCTTGATCAGGGACTTCAGACGGGTGCGGACGACTTTATTATGTTCGGCGCGACGGGCGGTCTGACGGATGCTCTTTTTGTTAGCTTTGATGTTGGCCATGTGTGTCAGTAGGGAAGCCGTGGGCAGCCCTCCAAGTCAACGCGGATTTGAGTTTTTTGCCCGAGTCAGCCCCCGTTGGGGGGCTTTTGACGTCCTGCTGGTGGAAGGGGTGGGATTCGAACCCACGAACAGCGAAGCTGAGAGGATTTACAGTCCCCGACCTTTAGCCACTTGGATACCCTTCCGGCCAACAGGAGGGGCATACTTGGCAGTCTCACCCCCCTATGACAAGCGCTTTCGCTGGTGGAAATGATAAGATTGGGCGGGCTGACGCCAGAGGCAAATGACCCCCCAGATTTACCCCTTCACACGTGCGTTATCGGCTGTAGAATAGCCCAATGAAGGGCGACCCGCTGATTGTGTTGATTGATGGCGACTGTGCCTTGTGTGATGCGAGTGCGGTCTGGTTTGCGCGGCGCAACTCGGCCCACCGGCTGATTTTTGCAGCCAACACCGGTGTCGTCGCACGGGTGGCCGGGGAGCCGCCTGGGGGCGATCAGGGAAGCTTGGTAGTCTGGGTCGGTTCCCGTCGGCTAACCCGCTCCACGGCGGTCTTGGAGATGTTAAACGCCTTAGGCGGCGGGTGGTCCCTGTTGGCCAAGATTGGCAAGGCTTTCCCGCGTCGAATCTTCGACCGAGTCTACGACGAGGTGGCACGTCGACGTGGGCCGCTTAATCGTCCGGCGGCCTGTAAGCTCTTGAGCCCATACCATCTAGCTGAATAGTCTGACCTTATGAAATCGTTACCCTGCGCGATCATTTTACTTGGGACGGTGGCCTTGAGCGGTTGCCACCTTTTGAGCGATGAGCGCCGACAGGCGGAAGTCGATAAGGCGATGGAGGATGATAATCAGGAGCGCCAGACTAGGCTCAAGGCCGAAGGAAAACTTAATTCGGAAGAGTCCAAGGCTTTGGCTCATAAGCTGGGGTGGACGCAGTCTGATGCGCGCGGTTTGCCTCCTCCGCTCACCACGGAAGAGTTGGAAAAAAAGGTGAAGGCGTCGGAACAGAAGCCCTGATGCAGTACGTCTTCAAAAGGCTGATCGAGATGGTGCCGGTCATGTTGATCGTGGTCACGGCGACATTTTTTCTGGCGCATGCCGTGCCTGGAGGCCCTTTCGATAAAGAGCGGCCGATGCCGGCCGAAGTTAAGGCTCGTCTGGAAGAATATTACGGGCTCGACCGTCCGGTGTATGTGCAATGGTGGAATTATGTTTCACGTTTGGCCCATGGCGACTTGGGCCCGTCTTTGAAATATCCTGGCTGGACAGTGAACGAAGTCATCGGCTCGCGGATTCCGGTTTCGATTTCGCTCGGCTTGGTTTCTTTGTTGCTCGCGATTCTTATCGGCGTGCCGGTCGGTGTCTTGGCGGCCGTTCGGCCTAATAGCTGGCTTGATCGGGTGCCGATGGGTTTCTCTCTGATTGGAATCTGTGTGCCGTCTTTCGTGTTGGGGCCGTTGTTTGCTTTGGTGTTCTCCTTGGGGCTTGGGTGGGTGCCGCCTTGCGGCTGGGGTTCGGCGATCCATTTTATTTTACCGGCCTGCACCCTTGGCCTGATTACGGCCGCTCCGTTGGCGCGACTGACGCGGGGTTCGATGATGGAGGTGCGTTCGCTGGATTATGTCCGGACGGCCTATGCCAAAGGGGTGCCACCGTTGCGGGTCTGGTTCGTGCATGCTTTACGTAACGCCTTATTGCCCGTCATCACTTACCTAGGTCCCGCGGCCGCGGCTTTGGTCTCGGGTTCTTTCGTGGTGGAATCACTTTTCGATGTGCCTGGTCTCGGCCGGCTATTCGTGAGCGCCATCATCAATCGTGATGTCACTTTGATCTTAGGGACGACTATTATTTATGCCGTCGCGCTGCTCGTACTCAATCTCTTGGCTGACCTGACGAACGCCGCTCTTAATCCGCGGATAGCCCGCGCCCGATGATGGCCTCGACTGTTTCGACTTATCAGACGGAAACCGGTTGGCAGCGATTCCGCAAAGACCGAATGGCGGTCTGTTCGGGGTGCTTTCTGCTCGTGGTGGCCTTGCTTTGCGCGGCCTCGCCGTGGATCTCTCCCTATCCGTACATGGCGCAAAATCTCGAATCCAGCGCGATGGGCCCGAGCACCAGTCATTGGTTGGGGACGGATTTACTGGGCCGGGATGTGCTCTCCCGTCTTTTGCAGGGTGGTGCCATTTCTTTGTTCGTCGGCTTCATTGCGACGGCCGTTGCGCTTTTCGTGGGTATCATTTACGGCGTGCTCGCCGCCGAGGTCGGCGGTCGAACGGAAGATGGGCTGATGCGCCTCGTCGATATCGTCAGCACGCTGCCCCTGACTTTGATCGTGATCCTCGCCACGGTTCTTTTCGGTCAGAATATGCCGATGATCTTCTTGGCGGTCGGCGGGGTTTCCTGGCTTACCATGGCACGGATCATCCGGAACCAGACACGCGAGCTCAAGGGCTCGCAATTCGTCCAGGCGGCGGTGGCGCTCGGGCAATCCCGCTTAGGCATCTTCAGGCATCACTATTTGCCTAATCTGGCGGGCACGATTGCGGTCTGCGCCACCTTGACGGTCCCCGGGGTGATGTTGCTGGAAGCTTTCGTCAGCTTTCTGGGCTTAGGTGTCAAAGCTCCGATGACTTCCTGGGGTCTCATGATTAAGGAGGGCGCCGACATTATGGAAGAATGCCCTTGGCTTCTGATTTCACCCTCGGTGGTTTTTGCCCTGACTTTGCTTTCGCTTAATTTCTTGGGGGATGGCCTCCGTGATGCTTTTGACCCACGCTCATCTAAACGGTAATTTCCAATGCCCTTAAGACGTTATATCGTAATCAAGCCAGACGGAGTGGAGGGGGCGGAGTTCGAGGTCGACCTACCTGCCGACGCTCCCGACTTCTTGAAGCACCCGGTGACGGGTGAGAATTGTCGACGGGTATTAGAGTCTCCGAGCCTGACGATTCGTTACGGCGAAGGGGCGATGAAGCAGTCCGTGAATGATCGTCGGCTGGCGCAGGCTGGATTTCAAAAGCTCGAGAAGGATGGCAAGGGCGGCTGGACTAAAACGAATTAAATCTCCGCTGGGCGAGGGCTTTACCAAATGAAACGCCCCGCTTAAAAGCGGGGCGTTTCAACGTCAGGGTGGCGGTTGAGCCGCAGTAGTAATTAGGCCTTAGCCGGGGTGGCGGCTAATCCGCGAGCGCGCTTCACGAGCGACTTTGCGGTGTCAGAAGGCTGGGCACCGAGCTTGATCCAGTGCTCTACGCGTTCGACGTTAATGCTTAAAGGGGGGGTCTGTCCGCGGGCGCGCGGGTTGTAGTTGCCGAGGACCTCGACAAAACGGCCGTCACGGCGGATGCTTTGTTCGGCGACGACGAGACGATAGGTCGGCTCATTTTTCGTACCGAAGCGTTGGAGGCGGATGCGTAACATGGTTGGAGAAGGTGGTGGTTGCCCGGTTGAGGCATTTGCCAAAAGACGGATGTGCAAGGACGCAGGCGGGGGCGGGGGAGTCAAGCCTTCCCCAGCATGTTTTCAGATTATTTTTGAGGGTGTTGTAATTTTAGGTTCAAAAACACGCAAAACAAACCACTTACCATCAAAGGCTTATTATGTGTAACAGCTTTTTTGGTCGGACGGGATATTTTTTTAGTTCGTCGCCAAAGTTAAGCATTTTTCCATAAAAAAACCCGCGGTTGGCGGGTTTTTTGTAAGACCCTTGCGGATTTTATTTGGCCTGGGCCTCGGTTGGCTCGAAGCGCTTTTCCTTAACCTTGGTCGCGGACTTGCCTTGGCGGCCACGGAGATAGAAGAGGCGGGCGCGCATGACCTGAGAAACGCGCTCAACTTCGATTTTCTCGATATTAGGAGAGTGGACCGGGAAAGTACGTTCGACGCCTTCGCCGAAGGATACGCGGCGAACGGTGAAGGTTTCTTGGACGTCGCCGCCCTTACGGGAGATGACGATACCCGAAAAGATCTGGGTGCGCTCTTTGTCGCCTTCGCGGACCTTGGTTGAGACGCGTACGCCGTCTCCGACTTTGAATGCGTCGTCGCCACGGCCAGTCTTTAGCTGGGGGTTGGTGGCAAATTGAATGAGGGGATGGTTGCTGCTCATGGCTGGTGTTCTTGGTCTTTCAGGAGGTCCGGTCTGCGTTGCTTTGTCTTCTCGATTTGCCTTTCCCGGCGCCACTTTTCGATATCAGCGTGGTTTCCTCCTAGGAGGACCGGGGGCACCTCGAGACCATCGTAAACAGAGGGTCGGGTGAACTGCGGAAAGGCGAGCAACTTGCCGTTGTAACTGTCTCCCGTCAAGGAGTTTTCCTCTCCAAGGACCCCTGGAATCTGGCGGCCAATGCAATCTACCAGGACGCAGGCGGGTAAAGTGCCATTTGTGAGCACATAATCACCAATCGATAGCTCTCGGGTGACTTTGCGGTCCCGGAATCGTTGATCTATCCCCTCATAATGGCCAGAAATGAGAATTAAGTGCTTTTTTTGGGCTAATTCACGGGCCAGGGCGTTAGTCAGCTGCTCCCCGTCCGGGCAGAGGTAGATAACTTCACAGTCGGGGCTAGCCAGTGCGTCGACGGCATCAAAGAGGGGCTGGCAGGTCATGAGCATCCCGGGACCACCCCCATAGGGCATGTCGTCCACCTTCCGGTGCTTGTCTTTAGAATAGGTCCGAAGGTCGTGGGCCTTAAACTCGATAAGCCCCTTGTCTATGGCACGCCCGATCACCGACTCCTGCAAGAAGCCGTCGGCCATGCCGGGGAAGAGGGTGACGAGATCGATGCGGATAGCCACGGTGTACGCGACCATCCAACAGCCGAAAGGCCGCCGAGTGCAAGCCGTCCGTGCGGCGGCTTACTTCTT
This sequence comes from Opitutia bacterium UBA7397, assembly GCA_002470605.1. Classification (GTDB taxonomy): domain Bacteria; phylum Verrucomicrobiota; class Verrucomicrobiia; order Opitutales; family UBA953; genus UBA953. The sequence continues at coordinate 4,650 of DKND01000087.1, read as the reverse complement.
CTTCGCCTTGGGCTTGGCGTCTGTGCGTTGGTCCATCTTCACGCCGGCTTCGGGAGGGACGGCGGCGCCGACCTTCTCGACGTCGGAAGTATAGAGGTAACGCCAGACGTCGTCCTGTTGGAATTTGCCATCGGCGTCCTTGGGTGAGCTCTTGCCGGGTGTCACGTAGCCGTGGCCGCGCGCGGCCTGTTCCTTTTCATTACCCTTGAGCGGGGCGTCCGTGATCAGTCGGCGCGAATAACCGTAAGGCGATTTCTCCTTCTCGGTATTTACGATGGATCCGAACTGATTCAGGCCCATCAGGAGCCAAGAGCGCGGGTAGTGATCGCCGCTCCAGCCGCTATCGAGGACGTGGCTGTAACCGAAGAACCGATTCTTGGGCGTCGCCGAGGGTAGCGCCTGCCAATCGTCCAGGTTGTCGCGCGGGCCGCAGAGCATGACGACGCGTGCGACTTTCTGATAGAGGCCGAAGCGGGCGGATGACGTTGCCCCGTGCGATGAGCCAGAAATGATGACACGCTCCCAGTCCAGGGTCTTGCCGTCTTTGGAGAGGAAGAGCGACCATTTGCCTTGGGGGTTGGTCTTCGCGAGATGCTTGACGAACTGATAAGCGCGTTCCCGCATGCTGTCTGGGACGGGGATATTGATCGACTTGCTGGCGTCGACGCCGGCGGTGGCTTCGAGGCGAATATTTCCGAGGTGCTGGGAGTCGTCGGCAGGTTCGGTGTTAAGTTTGCCGAACCATTCCTTCGCATAGCTGACTTGGATGTAATGCAGCCCGTAGCTGTTCAGTAGCTCTGCCTGGACTTGGTTGTAGCCCATGAGCCAAATCACGATCTGGCCACGTGGTGCGACGCGCGTATCCACGCTGGCATTCTGGACGTCGGCGGGTTTGCCGCCTTTCTCTAGAAGGAAATCGACTTCGGGGTGGGCTTGGCAGCGTGGGTCAATTTCGCTGGCCCGGGCCGTGAGGTGATAAGCTTGAGGCTTAGGGTCGTTGAATTTTAAAGGGGCCTCAGCTGCGCCGAGTACGGATGCGAGCAAAGACAAGACGAGGGTGATTCTCATGGGGTAGGGCTAACCAATGCCCCATGACGACAAGGCTGGCAAGTCTACTTGGGCAGACAGGAGTCAACGAAGTCTAAGGCCTTCTCGATCGTCTCTTGAGGTGCCCAGGCATGGCCGCCAACAAAATCAAAAACTTCGAGCCGGTCTTCTAGGGTTTCGCGGAGCTTGGCGATTTCAGGACGATTCGAATCCTTGGTGCCCATCGTCATGGCGACGGCGGGAAGTTGGATGCCGCGGAGGCCATAGATTCCGTTATCCAGCACGCCTACGCCCGCTCCTTGCAGGATTATGCCGCCGAAGCCCGGAGCGATGGTGACAAAGATAGAACTCGCCCGCGCTCCGCCCGAGAATCCGGTACAGACTTTTCCGTAAGGCATGAGCCGCACGCGTTTGAGCGCATCATTATGGGCTGCCAAGAAATTACCCACGGTGGGGTCCCATGGGCCGTTTTTCGATTCTTCGAGCATGATGGCGATATACCCGTGGGTCTTGATCCATCGCGCCATGAAGCCCATGTTCGCATTGCCGCCCGGAGATGCGATGAAGAGGGATTTCCAGTTTTTCTTCGGATCGGCGGCGTAGCCCTGGGGTATCCAGATTTTATAATGATAAACCCCGGAATACTTGGCGGCACCGCCTTCGCCCCGGTATTCGCAAGTGATGCGAGTCTCGGTATTTTCTTTGAGCGTCAAAGTCGGCGGAGAGATCTTATCCGCTCCGTCGTTCTTGGTGGCTGCTGGCAGGCCCGTGATACCGGCCGCAGCCAGGCATAATAAGAATCTTCGTATCATGAGCGACGGCGACGTTTCCCCTTGGTTTTTTTGGCGTCGAAATACGCTTTGATTTTCAGGAAGACGATCGCACCGGCGACGGTGATAAAGGCCGCGAAGAGAATATTACTGATCTGGAAACCGCCGAAACCCTCCTCTTTGTCGTCCGGTTTTTCGGCGGGTGTCGTCGCGCTGATGGTGTCGGATTTATTGACCGGTGCGGCATCTGTTTTGGCCTCAGGGGACTTGATGAAAGGATAATAAGCGCCTTCGAACTTGGCGGCTCCGTCAAAGAAGCCGACCACGTCGATTTTGTCTCCGGCGGCGTGGCCGTCGGCCCGGATTACGGCCGGGCTTGGGACGTCGGTATCCAGAATCAAAACCAATTCAAAGCCGCCCCCTTCTTCTTCGGCCCGGATGACTTGCGCTTTTCGGGTCTTGTTGGTTTGTGTCCCGTGCTCCGCATTGGCTAAGTCGACTTTCTTTTTAAGGGCGTCGAGTTCGGAAAGGTCTTCAGGTTTAGTTGGGCTGACGTTGACGTTGGCGGGTGCGGAAGTTTCGGCTTTGGTTGGCTGATCTGGATTCGCGGCCCGAACTTTTAGTCGCAGGGTTTCGAGCGCCGCCATGTCTTCCTTAGAGAAAGCGGGTTCGGCAGGTTCGGCGTGAAGCCCCGGTATCAGGCTGACGGTCAGGATGAGGGCAAGTCTCCACGGCATAGGAATGCAGTAAGTATTTCTGGTCGAAGTGCAAGAGTCGGGCACGCGGCAGATTGCGGCTTGGAAGCGGCAGTGAAGTCCTTTACAGCCCATAGGCGTGCCTCCTGATTCTTCTAAAGTGCCTGTGCTGGCTGTGACGAAACTCCGCATCGCCCGGGAGCGTAAGGTGATTTTGCGCCGTTTAGATTGGCGGGTTGAATCTGGGCAGCATTGGGTCATTCTTGGCCCTAATGGTTCCGGCAAGTCATCTCTTTTGGCGGCCTTAACCGGCTATTTTGCTCCGACATCCGGGAGTGTCGCCGTCCTCGGAGAGGTCTTTGGGCGAAGCGATTGGCGGGATCTCCGTCGGCGCGTTGGATTGGTCGGGCCTGCAGTGGCATCTTTGATTGAACCGAGTGAGCCCGCTTTGCATATCGTCGCCGGTGGCCTCGACGGTGTGATCAATCTTTGGCGTCGGCCAAAGCCGGCGGCGTTATCCGTTGCGCGTAAATTATTACGTCAGCTGAAGGTGAGCGGCGTTGCAGGTCGTCCGTGGGGCCACCTTTCGCAGGGCGAACGCCAGCGAGTTCTTATCGCGCGGGCCTTAGCATCCGCGCCCGCGCTTTTGATTTTAGATGAACCCTGCGCGGGGCTAGACCCTCTGGCCCGCCGAGATTTTCTGATGCTCTTAAATGAGCTACCCCGGCGTTTGCCTGGCGTGTCAATCGTGCTTATTACCCACCACGTCGAGGAAATCGTCCCGGCTTTTACCCATGCTTTACTTTTGCGTGACGGGCAGAAATTGGCCGCTGGGCCGCTGCGTGAGGTGCTGACTTCGAAACAATTAACCGCCCTTTGGGCGAAGAAGGTGCGCTTAAAGCACCATCGGCTGGGCTGGTCCATGGGCTGGGCTTGAGTTCGGGAGGGAATGTCGAGGAACGGCTTGACCGCTTTCGACTTCCCCTCAACCCCTGCTTCGTCCTTCCTTCTCTTCACGCCGATATGCCTTCGCCCTTTGATAATCTGCTTCCGCGTTACGACGCCGTGGTCATCGGTGCAGGCTTGGGAGGTATGACCGCCGCCAATAACTTAGCTAAGTTCGGCCGGAAGGTGCTCCTCTTGGAGCATCACTACCAGCTCGGAGGCTTGGCGACTTTCTTCAAGCGGGCCGGCGGGCACGTCTTCGATATTTCCCTGCACGGCTTTCCCTTCGGGATGATTAAGTCGACGCGGCGGTATTGGACCAAGGAAATCTCCGACCGCATTCACGCGCTGAAGGATGTCCGTTTCATTAATCCTGATTTCGACGTACGGACCACTTTCGACCGCACGGATTTCACGCGGATCCTGGTCGAACAGTTCCGGATCCCCGCCGAGACCGTCGAGGCTTTCTTCGCGCACCTGCGGGAGATGAATTATTACGACAACGACAGCCGCACGACCCGCGAGCTCTTCGAGCAGTTTTTCCCCGGTCGTCCGGATGTCCAACGACTGTTGCTCGAACCCATCGCTTACGCCAACGGTTCGACCCTGGAAGATCCGGCAATCACGTTCGGCATCGTCTTTTCTAATTTCATGTCGAAAGGGGTTTTTATTTTTCAGGGCGGCACGGATACAATGATCAATCTCATGACGGCAGAAATGAAGGCCAACGGAGTCGATATCCGCCGCAACGTGCTCGTCGAGAAGGTACTCGTCGAAAAGGACGCCTCGGGTCGCCGGCGCGTCGTTGGCGTCAAGCTCCGCGGCACGCGTCTTGGCGAAGAGGCCGAAGTCGCCTGCGCCACCGTCGTCTCTAATGCTAATATCAAGGATACGGTCCTAAAAATGGGCGGCGAGGATGCCTTTGAGGCTCCGTTCCTGGAGGAAGCCCGTAAGGTCCGCGTGAACACCTCATCTTGTCAGGTCTACATGGGCGTACGCGAAGGCGAAAGCATCCCGCATATCGGCGACTTGGTTTTCACCTCCGAGGCCAAGCCGTTTTCGAGCCAGGAACTGATCGACTTTCATACGACCTCGCGCACCTATTCGGTCTACTATCCGGATACGCGTCCGCACACTAAGAAGCCGCGCTATGCGGTCGTCACGTCGATCAATCAGAAATGGGAAGATTGGGC
>DKND01000111.1:2244-2546 GCA_002470605.1 Opitutia bacterium UBA7397 | reverse complement strand
GAAAGTTAAGATTATTGGACGGCAAGGTGACGGAATTTTCCGCCCGCATGGCGGTTTAAGTTTTATTTTGTGACGGATAAGTGAAGTGCGCTGAAACGGTCACGCTCTTGCTTGTTTTTAGTTACCTTCGTTTTATGCGTGTGACATTTTCACGCGCAATGGTGTCGGTGGCATGACGACGCCAGTCACACTTCCGACACAAAGAAGCCCGACTCAAGGAGTCGGGCTTCAGTAACGAGCTGAACGGTCGCTTACGGAAGCTCGGTCCGGCCCATCAAAAACTTGTCGCACTCGCGCGCGGC
>DKND01000111.1:1943-2218 GCA_002470605.1 Opitutia bacterium UBA7397 | reverse complement strand
CCGGCAATGCTGGTGGTGTATTTTTCGTGTTCGGCTTTGACGTTGGTACGGGCATCGCGTTCGACGTTCAGCGCCTCAAGGACCGGCTGTTCTGGGCCCATGAAACCCATGGCAAGCAGCACGAGTTGCGCCGGCATTACCTTTTCGGTGCCAGCTACGGGTTGGGGGACGAACTGACCTTTATCGTTTTTGCCCCACTGGACTTGGACGGTGTGGACAGCTTTGACGTTACCCTTGTCGTCAGCTTCGAATTTGGTCGCGGTGGTGAGGTAGAC
>DKND01000111.1:0-1925 GCA_002470605.1 Opitutia bacterium UBA7397 | reverse complement strand
GTGAGCGGGGCTTTGGGCATGATTTCAACTTGGACGACCGAGTTGCATCCATGGCGCAAAGAAGTGCCCACGCAGTCGGTGCCGGTGTCGCCGCCGCCGATGATCACGACATCTTTGCCTTTGGCATCGATGAAGTTGGCCGTGGGTTTTCCGTCGAGGAGGGATTTGGTATTGGCGGACAGGAAGTCCATCGCGACGTAGATGCCTTTGGCTTCACGGCCAGGAATCGGGAGGTCGCGGGCCTTGGTGGCTCCGGTGCAGATGACCACGGCATCGAAATCCTTGCGGAGTTTTTCGACGGCGAGGTCGGTGCCGATGTTCGTGTTGCAGACGAATTTGACGCCCTCGTCTTCAAGGAGCTGAATGCGTCGAAGTACGACTTCCTTCTTGTCCAGCTTCATGTTGGGGATGCCATACATGAGCAAACCGCCCGGACGATCGGCGCGTTCGAAGACCGTGACGTTATGTCCGGCATGGTTAAGCTGGGCAGCGGCGGAAAGGCCAGCCGGTCCCGAACCAATCACGGCGACTTTCTTGCCGGAGCGTTTCGTGGGCGGCTTGGGGATGACCCAGCCGTTTTCCCAACCTTTATCGATGATCGAGACCTCGATGTTCTTAATCGTCACGGCGGGCTTGTTAATCCCGAGCACACAAGAGCCTTCGCACGGGGCAGGACAGACGCGGCCGGTGAACTCCGGGAAGTTGTTCGTCTTGTGCAGGCGTTCCAGCGCTTCGCGCCAAAGACCGCGGTAGATGAGATCGTTCCACTCAGGAATCAGGTTGTTGATCGGGCAGCCGCTGGCCATGCCGCTGATGAGCTTGCCCGTATGGCAGAAGGGGACGCCGCAATCCATGCAGCGGGCGCCTTGCTTCTGGAGTTTTTCATCCGAGTGGTGGTGGTGAATTTCCTTCCAATCTCCGATGCGGGTAAGCGCATCGCGATCGGCGGGTAGTTCGCGCTGATATTCAAAGAAGCCGGTTGGTTTTCCCATGGTTCAAAAGTTTGGTAGAGGGTGTCCGTGAGGTTGCTCAACCGCCGCCGACGCGGGCGAGGTCGCGCGAGTTGATTTCGAAGGCTTCGTTCAGGGCATCGTCCCCGCTGAGGCCTTTGGCTTCGGCGGCGGCGATCGCCTGGAGGACGCGCTTGTAGTCCTTTGGCATGACTTTCACGAACTGCTTCAGGCTCGCATCCCAGTTCGCCAGGAGGCGTTTAGCCTTTTCGCTTCCCGTGAAGTTAGCGTGCCGTTGGATGAGGGCGCGGAGTTCGGCGGCATCGGCCGCTTCAGGCTTTTCGAGGCCGACCATTTGCTTGTTACAGCGGGTGGCGAAATCGCCTTTCTCATCTAAGATATAAGCAATCCCACCGCTCATGCCGGCGGCGAAATTACGGCCCGTCGTGCCGAGGACGACGACTTTGCCTCCCGTCATGTATTCGCAACCGTGGTCGCCCACGCCTTCAACGACGGTGCTGACTCCGGAATTACGCACGCAGAAACGTTCGCCGGCGACACCGCGGAAGTAAGCCTCGCCGGAGGTCGCGCCGTAGAGGGCGACGTTGCCGAGAAGGATGTTATCTTCGGCCGCGAAGGTGGCTTTGGCATCAGGGTAGACGATGATACGTCCGCCGCTGAGGCCTTTGCCGACGTAGTCATTGGCATCGCCTTCGAGTTCAATCGTCACGCCCGGAGGCACGAAAGCACCGAGGCTCTGTCCGGCGCTCCCTTTAAACTTCAAGTGGATGGTATCGTCAGGCAGACCCTTCCAGTGCTTCTTGGTGATTTCATTGCCGATGATCGTCCCAACCACGCGGTGGGTATTCTTGATCTCCATCTCGATGCGGACTTTCTGGCCTTTCTCGATGGCCGGTTGGCATTGGGCCAAAAGGACGGAGAGATCCAGCCCCTTGTCGAGGCCGTGGTCTTGGA
>DKND01000109.1:3800-3952 GCA_002470605.1 Opitutia bacterium UBA7397 | reverse complement strand
TGGCCGCCGAGGAATTCGAAGTAGAGGTAGCCCTTGTCGTCGACGTGTGAGATGATTAGGCCGATCTCGTCGATGTGGCCGGCGAACATTAGCGTCGGTCCGCCGTTCCCCTTGAGTTCGGCGATGCGATTACCGAGCGCGTCTTTGGAATA
>DKND01000109.1:3529-3697 GCA_002470605.1 Opitutia bacterium UBA7397 | reverse complement strand
CTTTTTGGACATGTAGAAGTTCTACACGTCTAGGGGTGAAAGTCGAGCGAGGGCTCGAAGGCATAGCCTTCGAGCAGGGGACAAGCTGGCACGCTGGCATGTGGACAAGGGGGCGTGCACAAAGGGTAGTGGCGCCCCTACCCAAGGCACTAGGGCAGCACGCGGTGC
>DKND01000109.1:0-3400 GCA_002470605.1 Opitutia bacterium UBA7397 | reverse complement strand
CACGCCACCGAAAACCAGCGTGCCCGCGGCGATACGGACCTGGCGTTCGATGGAGATAACCCCGTTTGAAATCTTATCCAGAGGCAGTCCCGCTGTCGCACAAGCGGCGGTGCCGCCGGTGACCACCAGAAGCTGGAGGCCTTTTCCGATGAGACGTTCGGCCGCGATGGTAGCGCGTTTACCCGCTGCGCAGAGGAGGACGATGTGGCGGGAGGTGTCGACGCCGCGGAGTGCGTTGACTTTGGCGACAGTGACCAGTTCGAGCGGAAGATTGACGGCGCCGCGGACATGTCCGCCGCGGAATTCGGCGGGCGAACGGACGTCGAGCAGCAGCGAGTTCCGCGCGCGTTCGGCTTCGATATCCGACGCGGCAATGGTCTCGATGGTCATCGTTCGAGGCGGTTGGCCGCGCTGACGAGAGCCTTGAGGCCGGCGAGTTCGATGTTCGCGTCGACGCCGCAACCCCAGACGGTGCGGCCGTCCTTGGACTGGAGGGAGACGTAGGCGGCGGCGGAAGATTCCGAGCCGGCGGTCAAAGCGTGCGAGCGGTAATCCTTGAGGGAGAAGTTCGCCCAACCCTTGGAGGCGAGGGCATTCACGAGCGCGCTGATCGGGCCGTTGCCTTCGCCGGTGAGGGTGAGGACTTTGCCGTCGTGACGGACCTCGGCCTGGCAGCGCACGGCTTCCTTGCTGACGGGCGCTGAGCTGAACGCGACGAGCTCGAGGGGCGCGGAGACATTGACGAAGTCTAGCCGGAAGCGCTCATGGATTTCCGTAGGCGAGAGCTCCTTGCTTAATTTGTCCGCATATTTCCCGATGGCATTACCGACCTCGGGGTGCATGAGCTTCGGCAGGTCGAAACCAAATTCGCGATCCAGGATGTAGGCGACGCCGCCTTTGCCGCTTTGCGAATTGATACGAATAATGGCCTCGTACGAACGGCCGATATCCATCGGGTCGATGGTGAGATAGGGGACTTCCCAATGAGCGGCTGCCCCTTGTTTGGCGCGACGGTCCATGCCTTTCTTGATCGCATCTTGATGCGAGCCGGAAAAGGCCGTGAAGACGAGGTCGCCGCCGTAAGGATGGCGGTCATGCACGCTCATGCGGGTCACGCGTTCGTAGACCTCGCGGATCGCGCCGAGGTTACGGAAGTCGAGGTGTGGGTCGATGCCGTGCGAGAACATGTTCAGCGCGACGGTGACGATATCGAGGTTACCCGTGCGCTCGCCGTTGCCGAAGAGCGTGCCCTCCACGCGGTCCGCGCCGGCCATCAGGCCGAGCTCGGTGGCGGCGACGCCGGTACCGCGGTCGTTGTGCGTGTGCAGGGAGACGATGGCCATCTCGCGATTGCTGAGATGACGGCAGAACCACTCGATTTGGTCGGCGTGCGTGTTCGGCGTGCCGGCTTCGACGGTGAGAGGGAGATTGAGGATGATCTTACGCTGGGCTGAAGCGCCCCAGGCCTTGGCGACCGCTTCGCAGACCTCGAGGGAGTAGTCGGGCTCGGTGAGCACAAATGTCTCAGGGCTGAATTCCAATTGCCAATGCGTCTCGGGCTGCGCTTCGGTGAGTTCGCGGATGAGTTTGGTCCCGTTCACCGCCATCTCGAGAACTTGCGCCTTCGAGAGCCCGAAGACGATGTCGCGCTGGGCGGGGTTGGTCGGCGTGTAGAGGTGGACAATCGCTCGGTGGGCGCCTTTGAGCGATTCGAGCGTGCGCCGGATCAGATGTTCGCGCGCTTGGACGAGTACTTGGACGGAGACGTCCTCGGGAATCAGTTTCTTTTCGATCAACTCCCGGGTGAAAGCGAACTCGGTGTCAGAAGCGGAAGGGAAGCCGATTTCGATTTCTTTGAAGCCGATACGGCAAAGCATCTGGAACATCTCGTGCTTCTCTGTCACGTTCATCGGGATCGCCAAGGCTTGGTTGCCGTCGCGGAGGTCGACGGAGCACCAGCGCGGAGCTTGCTCGAGACGGGCGTCAGGCCATCGCCGATCGGGCAGCTTCACGGTCTCGAAGGGGCGATATTTCTGCCGAGGGTTTTCCATAGCGGTCGAAAGTAAGAGGGTGGTGAGAAGGGGGGTGGACTGGCGAGCGTGGGTTTGGTCCTGTAAAAACAAAAAGCCCACCCGGTTGTCCGGGTGGGCTTTTCGCAAAGGAACGAAACCCGGACTTAGGCGTCAGGTTTGGTCTTTGGAAGCTTGGTCACGCGCTTGATATCCTTGATGGTACCGCGCTTTTTGAGCAATTCCACGCGTTCGAAGCGCTTCAAGACGTTGCGCTTGGTGCCTGAAGAGGAACCGCCGGTTTTAAAACTGTTGTGCTGGGTCATGGCCGTAAGGTGGGTGGAAGGTTGGAGAAAAGGGCAGGAGGGGTCGGGGGCAAGGGGAAAAGCGTTAAAAAGGCCATCCCGGCCGGCTTACCCTGTCCGAAGGCGGGTTCAGGCCTGTTTTAAGATGCCCTTGGCGACGTTCCCATGGACGTCGGTCAGGCGGAACTGGCGGCCTTGATAGCGGAAAAGCAAGGCCTCGTGATTGATGCCGAAGAGGTGCATCAGGGTCGCCTGCATATCATGGATATGAACGGAGTCCTTGGTGATATTCCAGCCGAACTCGTCCGTGGCCCCGTGGACATGTCCGCCCTTTACGCCGCCGCCGGCGAGCCACCATGAGTAGGCCCGACCGAAGTGATCGCGACCCGTAGGCTCCGCTTTGAAACCTTGTCGCATTTGACCGAAAGGCGTGCGGCCGAATTCTCCGCCCCAGACCACCAAGGTGTCGTCGAGCATGCCGCGCTGTTTGAGGTCCTTGACGAGGGCCGCGCTGGCTTGGTCGGTGTCGAGGCACTGTTGTGCCAACTGGCCGCTGAAAAGATTCCCGTGTTGATCCCAACCGGAGTGCATCAGTTGCGTGAAGCGCACGCCGCGCTCGGCGAGGCGACGGGCGATGAGGCAGTTATTGGCAAACGTTCCCGGCTTGAGGACATCGGGGCCATACATTTCGAGCACGGATTTCGGCTCATTTTTGAAGTCGAGCAAGTCGGGCACCGAGGCCTGCATGCGGAAGGCCATCTCGTATTGCGAAATGCGCGTATCGATTTCCGGATCGCCGACTTCGCCGAAGTGCTCGCGGTTCAGCGCCTGCATGTCGTCGAGCATGGTGCGGCGTGCCTCGCGGCTGATGCCTCCAGGGTTGTTGACGTAAGGGACCGGATCGCCGACGCCGCGAAAGCGGACGCCTTGATGTTTGCCGGGTAAGAAACCGTTGGACCAATAATGCTCGAAGAAGAGTTGACCGCAGGTTTTGGCCGTATCCGACGAGGTCATGACCACGTAGGAGGGCAGGTCTTCGTTCATCGTGCCCAGTCCGTAAGACAACCAAGCACCCATCGACGGACG
>DKND01000128.1:9275-10109 GCA_002470605.1 Opitutia bacterium UBA7397 | reverse complement strand
CTTCCCGCCCTTAATTGGGTCGGGTTCATCAGCAATGCCAACGAGAAGACCGAATTCTACCTCGATGATCTTGCGATCACCTCGAGCGCTATCGGGCGCTGATCACTTCGTAGGCTTAGGATTTTCTTTGAAGAACCGGACGATGAGTTCGGTCGCGCCTTTGGGATATTCGTGGCCGCCGCCATGGATGCCGGTCACCAGCGGTGCACCTTTGGTCGACGCATAGATCGTCGCATCGATCACGCCGGCCTTGGCCCATGGCTTAGCCTCTTGCGCACAACCGTTGAACTTACGCACGGCCGCGAAGGTCATCTGCTGCCAAGCGAACTTGACGATGGGGTCCTTCTCGCCGGCGATATGAATCACGGGCATCGGCGACAACCCCTTGACCTCGCCCCGCAAACCGCCAGCCACCGAACCAATGGCGGCTAAAATCTCAGGCCGGGCCTGCCAGAGCAGATAACTGAAGGCCGCGCCATTGGAATGACCCATGGAAAAGATGCGCCGTTCATCGACGGGATACTGCTTTTTCAGGTCGGCGAGGATGGCATCGAAGAGATGGATATCGCGATCGCCCTCGCTGCCTACAGTCGTCTGCCACCCAGGCAGGCGCCCTTCCTTATCGACCAGCGGCGAGACCGTAGGCAGGCCTTGAGGAAAGACGAGGAGTGAAGACGTGTCGGCGAAGTCATAACCCCACTTGCCCGCTGCCGCCGTGGAGCGGCCGCCATGCCCATGCCAACAGAAAACCACGGCCACCTGCCCCGCAACGCTCGCCGGCACCCGTAACAAAGCCGTCCGCTTCACGCCATCGACCGTCCAAGTCTTTTCGAC
>DKND01000128.1:8311-9199 GCA_002470605.1 Opitutia bacterium UBA7397 | reverse complement strand
CAATCAGTCTTCGCGACGACCAAGGAAGAAGGAGATGACGTACCAAAGCAGCGTCACGAAAGCCGAAAAGAGAATGAAGGCCGCGAACACATGCTGGTCGGTCTCACAAGAATCCTTAATCATCCAGGTCTGATAAAGGATGACGGTGGCCATCAGAACGATCATCGCCAAAGCGAACCAAGTGCCCGGGTTGATGCCCATAAGAGAAAAGACAATGACGGCACCGAGGGCGCAGATTGAACCGATGACGATGGCCACGCGCAGGAAAGAGAAGTCTACGCCAGTGAAGAAGACGGCGACCGAAAGACCGACGACCAAGGCGGCGGTGACGCCGCAGGCTGGCAGGAGGATTTGGGCGGGGTTGCCTTGGGTCTTGAGGGAGACCATCCAAATCAGCGGGATGAAGATCAGAGCCTCGAGTACCACGTAAAGACCAAGGCCGGCGTATTGGGCACCCCGGGAAGCACGATTAGCGGCCAGAGACTGGGCCGCATAGGTACCTCCCCAGAAAGCCAGCATCACGATCAACCAAGCGAAGCCGCCCATCGACTTCAACATCGAGCTCAGGCCCGTCATCACGGTATCGGCGATGCCGGAAGCGAAGAAAAAGAAGAGCAAGGCTCCGAAAGCGGCGAAAGCACCGGCTACGTGAGCGTAGGTGCGACGGTAGAAGGCCGCACGGTCAGCGGCGGGAGCNNAGGTTACGAATTCGCGTGGAAATTATCCTGAACTGCCGGCCCAACATGGCCTGCGAATGGGGCTCGGGCATGCGTTGGACGATCCATTCGATCTCGCAGGCGCCACCTTGTCCTACTCCAATCATCTCCGCCCGACCGATCACTCTAAACGTATCCCCGCGCACGGAAATCATCGGTGCCAAAGCCTCCA
>DKND01000128.1:0-8254 GCA_002470605.1 Opitutia bacterium UBA7397 | reverse complement strand
CGGGCTGATTGCTGCATGCTCACGTTAGTCAAATCTTCAAAGCGCAGACTTCCAAGTTTCTCGCGGCTGAGATCGATCGGATTTACGGCCGCCCATTTGGCCAATTGGGCGCCACTGGGGTGATTGAAGAAAGAATTCCCTGCCAGTTGTCCGACAGGCTGAGGCCCGCCCGCTTCCGCCTGCCAGACGAAGGACGCCGAGGTTAATAACGCGACCCATGCGGCCACTTCCCTGCTATTGATATTAAATGCGCCCCGCAGGGCAAGTTTCTCGGCAGCGCTTGCCTCATCGAACGTCGACCCCGAAATCCAGGGCACCAAGCGGGGGTTATGTGAAAAAACTCCGACCTCAGGCGCGGAAAGCGGCGCCGCACAAAACCCCTTGTCCATGCACCCGAACCACTCCTTGCCAGTGGGCGCCTCCAAATGCCGGAGGGCCGCAGTCGAGACAAGCGGGGGCAAGATGAACTCACGGAGCCGGCTCACCGCAAATGCTCCCGCGCTTTCGGCGTCATGGAGGTTCGCATCGGTATCCCAAAATGTCCCTTCGGCCGGATTCTGCGGAAAATCATGCTCATCCAAGATGGACAACAATGGATTATCGATCACCCAATCCGCGGCATCCAAGGGGTCATCCAGATTCCAATAGGTTTTCAGCAAGTCGTGACTATGGGCCCGACTGAGCAATTCTGCAGGCTCCTCATGCCGCAGGTGTAATCGCAAACAAGCCCGCCTTTCGCCGATCACATAGCTTGAACTATCCTCGCGGGAATAATCCGCTCCGGTCGTCAAGATACGAAAATCCGGCATGGTAATATTTTCGATCGTGATCATCGGGCTCGAAGGATATTCAGAAATCAAGGTGTCACGGTCTGCCTCGACGGTTGCCGGCCGAAAACGCAGGGAAAGTTTTTCGGGGAAACGTACCGTAATTTCGATCTTATCCGTCGGCTGAAAAACCGTCACGGAAGGCCGCCGCCAAGTGGGGCCATGGACCGCCGTATCCATCTTCCAAGTCGTGCGCGTCAGAATCCTCGCCAGGCCCTGCGGTTGTGAAGTCGGGCTCGGGGTAATTAATGCGAACACCTCCCCTGGCAACAGCCCACGCCGCTCCATGCCGTAAAGCGAAGGATCACCGATATCTGCCCAAAACCATAGGCCTTGTTCCCGCAAGCGCTGCTCGATGACGCCAAGGTCGAATTGCGGACAATCATCGAGCGCCGTGGTGAAAGTAGCGGTCGAATTTATATTTTTGATCGTCACCTCCGGGGCCCCCTGGATTTCGACCAGAAATAATCGGTGCGTCGAATTTGCGAGAACCGGCGACGCCGAAGGATTCCACCATACCATCGTACCATGAAACCGCAGACGATGTCGTCCGTCGCTCCGCGAATTAAATAGCCCTAGGCTCATCCTGAAATCCGTCAGGATCGGCGCATTCGTATGCAGTCGTGCGCCTTCTTTCTCATACTGGAGCGCCCAGCCCAGCGACGGTGGACGCAAAGCCGGCGGCGCTAATATCGCTTCTGCCAAACGCTGCCCTAGCACCGACTTTAAGACCGAAGGACTTGATAGGTTATACTTGAATCCGCCGGCGACCGGATCAGTCAAAAGCCCACGAACGCCCCAGCTGACTCCCGGCTTTTCCGTCCAACCCGCATGGTGATAAAATAAATCGTGATCTCCCAATATCAATGCCTGGCGGGCCCAACTATTTAATTTCGCATCCGGGGCGCTCTCCCAAAGTTTCTGCCGACCCGCGGATGTTTTCGCCCAGGACGAAGACTGGAACGGCGCTACGAGGCCGGCCGAGACGTCATATTTCAACGACAGGTCCTCAATACGCCAACTCAGCCGAGTGTCCTCCGCGGTGAATTCTCCGCTTAATTTATTCCGGTCTTCGCGACGCTTGAAACAAAGCCCTGCCGCGGGATCATCAAAGGTCTGCGAATCGTCCTGACCCGCTCGTTCCTGCAACTCCCCCACCCCACGCCTCGCCGCCGCTTCGGCCCCCATTCGCAAAAGCCTTAAATGACGACCGATGGCGGCCTCTCGGCTGCTGACTACGAGCCAAGCTGACAACGCCAAGACCGTGAGAAAAAGACCGCTGAGCAAGGTCAGAACGAATAAAAGAGCCCATCCGGGACGTGTCTTCATGAGTAAAGAACCTTAGCGTCTTTTATTTGAGTATTACCCATCAACGCAGGAAATACCCTAAGCATCTTAACTATGAGAACCTCACTTCCAAAAATCCGTGTCTCCAAACCTACGACGTTACGTTCGCTCACGCGCAAGGATGCGAACATGGCTAAGCCTAAATCTCCCGCCGCTAAATTAAGAGCCGTCATCATCGAAGATCAGTCGGCGATCTGTGACATGCTGGCGGAAATGATTTCCAAGCATGGACGCTATGCCGTCGTCGGCCAAGCCGCCGATGGAAAGTCCGGCATCGAGATGGCTTTGAACTTACGTCCCGACTTACTGGTCCTCGATGTGATGATGCCCGGCCTCAGCGGCATCGAAGTGCTTCGTCGCATCAACCGGGCCCTCCCCGCCACGAAAGTCCTGATTTTTTCGGGAAAGAAAGAACCCCACATCATCCGCTCGCTGGTCCAAGAAGGCATCCANNGGCCAATCTTGGTTCAGCGAAAACTTCGATCGCACGGTACGCGAGGCGCTCGCCACTCCGACCAACCATGCCGATAATATGCTGGATCAACTGACGCCGCGGGAACGTGAGATCGCCGTGCTCATCACCCGCAGCCACAGCAGCAAGGAAGTCGCCGGCCAACTCCAGATCAGTATCAAGACAGCTGAAAACCACCGGGCCAATCTGATGCGCAAACTGGGCGTACGCGACGTGGCCGGGTTGGTCCGTTTCGTCATCCGGCAGGGTCTGGTCGACCCCACAGGCGATGCGGCCTAGGGCCGGAAAACTTTAACCTTCAACCCGGCCGGGGTTAGGGCATACTAATCGCATGAAATCGGCCCCAGCTCCGAAAAAGTCCGTGGTGGTAATCGAGGATCAGACCGCGATCCGGGAATTAGTCATAGAAATGCTGGAATCGCGCGGTAAATACACGGTGATTGGGTCGACGGCCGATGGCACCGAGGGCGTCGCACTGGCTCTCAAGCTCAAACCCGACGTGCTCATCCTCGACATCTTGCTCCCAGGCATCAGCGGGATCGAGGTCCTCCGCCGACTCCACCACACGCTGCCCGCCCTGCGGGTGCTGATTTTTTCCGCCAAAACCGAAAAGCAACTCGCCCACGGGCTACTTCAAGAAGGGGTCTGCGGCTTCGTGAACAAGAGCGCCCCGCTCTCCGAACTTCGCGAAGCCCTTGACGCCGTCGCCGAAGGCAAGAATTGGTTCAGCCCCTCCTACCAAAAAGCCCTCATCGAGGCCCAACAGTCTTCCGAGAGCCTGGTCGACGAAAAAGGCGGGACACTTTCTGAGCGCGAACGCGAAGTCGCCGTGCTCTTGGCCCAAAGTCATTCCAGCAAGGAAGTCGCGAACCGGCTCAACATCAGCGCCAAGACCGTCGAAAATCATCGCACCAATCTGATGCGCAAGCTCGGCGTGCACGACGTGGCTGGGGTCATCCGCTACGTCATCCGCCAAGGTCTCTACGACCCTTCCGAGCAACCATGATCCGGAAGCTCGCGTCCTGGTTCCTCCTGTCGGCCAGTCTTGCGGCCGCCGAAGCCCCCTCCGCCCCGAGCTATGAAGTGCGCGACCTACAAGGCTGGGCCGTCCATGTCCGCAGCGAACTCCTGACACCGGAAAAGAAAACCCTCACCGAGGCCCGCTTGTCACTAGTCGCCCAACAACTGGTCGAAATCGTTCGCGTCGTGCCGGCCGCGGCCGTCACCGAACTACGGAAAATCTCTCTGTGGATTTCGCCCCCCTACCCCAAGATTCCGCTGCGCGCGGAATACCATCCCGGGGCCGACTGGCTCAAGAAAAACGGTCGCGACCCCGCCATGGCCAAGGGCGTCGAATTCACCAACTTCGATATTCTCGACAAAGAAGTATTACGGATGCCGATGCTGGCCTTGCACGAGCTCGCCCACGGCTACCACGACCGCGTCCTCGGCGCCAATCAGCCGGACATCAAGGCCTGCTTCGACCGCGCGGTAGCTAATAAATCCTACGACAAAGTATCGCGTAAAAACTGGCAGGGCAAGATCACCCCCAACGTCAAAGCCTATGCTATGACCAACCCGCATGAATTCTTCGCCGAAACCAGCGAAGCCTTCTTCGGCGAAAACGACATGTTCCCGTTCAATCGCAAGGAGCTCGAGCAACACGACCCCGAAACCGTGGCCATGCTCAAGAAGGTCTGGCACGGTGAATAAAACCGCCCGCGCCCCTTGTTCGGCTAGCTCAAGGGTTTGATGCGATGATATCGCATCCGTTATCCTCTCTGTCTCGGGTAGGGTTGAGCGCCCTCGCTCAACCGCGGCTGACCAAGGGTGGTCAGCCCTACCAGATGCTTCGGGTAGGGCGGGCTCTCCGAGCCCGCCGTTGAGTCGATCGACATCCGAGTCTCCGTCGCGAACGGACGGCTCGGAGAGCCTTCCCTACCCAAGAATAGAATAAGCACACCTTAGGACCGCGCGAAGTCGGCCCCTCCCTCAAAGCCTGATCCTTAAGCGGGGCGAGATAGGCGTACCAGTATCGCGCCGCGGACCCGAACCACCTTTGCTTGGACCTTTCTCCGGACCACCCAAGGCTTTCTCAAATTCCTTAGGCATTGGAGCGGTCGCGCTGAAATGGATTTCCTTACTCTGCCATGCGAAAGTCAGCTCAGTACTCATCGCGTGCAAGAAGAGGCGTTTAAAGCCTCGGGCGCTACCGATGGTCTTATTGAAATCAAAATCGCCATAAGTGCGGTCGCCGAGAATCGGGTGACCATGCTGCGCAGTCTGGACGCGCAACTGGTGCGTGCGCCCGGTGCGAGGCTCCAACCGGATCAATGACAACGGGATATCCTCTCCGGCCGCCCGCTCCCATTGGTACATCGTGATCGCGGCCAAGCCGTCGCCGCTGGCGACACCCGATCGCACGCTGTTTCCAGGCCCCTTGGACTTCACCAACATATCCTGCCAGGTGCCGCGCGGGGTCCGCAGCCCCCGGCCTTTGACCAAAGCGATGTATTTCTTAGAAACTTTCGCCGTAGCGAAAAGCTTACGAACGACATCCGCCAAAGCCTCGTCCAGCGCGAGCAAGAGCACGCCACTGGTCGGAGAATCGAGCCGGTTGAGCAGATACACGCGCCGGATGCCCCCCTTGCCGTCGCGGATATGAAAAGCTTCTTCTTCGTGCGAATAATTACCTTCGATCAATACGGTGCCTTTCTCGTTCGCCTCATTCGGATTAGGATGCGCTAGGATACCATCAGGTTTTTCGACCGCGAACAAGCCGCACTCGTGCTGCTGCACCACGCGCACGCCGCGGCCAAAAGGAATCCAATCAAAGGGTGCGGCACACATCAGCGGTAATGAAAACTGACGGTGACCGTGTCCTCTTCTCCGAAGAGTGCGACCATATCCGGGCGCCACACATCAAAAGGGGCCGGCGCCATGACCGAATCTTTGCAAGCGAAGGCCATGATATTAGGCACGTCTTTCCATAGGATCTGGGCATCAGTGACGGTGCCATCGCGATGCAATTTAAAACGGACCACGGCCGTACCTTGCGCCATGATCTCAAAACGCGAACGATCGATGATATCCCACCAACTGGACTGGATGGCTTCCATCATCCGCTGAGTATAATCGCCATAGATGCTGAAACGGGCGTCGATTGCGATGACTCCCGCCCGACCGACACCGATATTATTCTTTAACATCAGACCCGTCGTACCCGAAGGCACGCTGGCCTTGGGACGCTCCGGGTCGCGCGGCGCCGTGGAGGGAGGCGCGAGCGGCTTAGCCTCGACGGGTTTGCCAGGCATCGGGCCGACCGCGGCCGAAGCCGTGCCGGCCTGCCCTTCCGCCGAAACCGATTCGGGCGAATCAATCGAACGCGGCTTACCTTGGGCCACCCGGATCGTATTCTCGGTCCCGAGCGACTTTGGTAAGGATGACTTGGTCGGCACCTTTTCGGGTACGGGCTGAGCGGCGACCTGGTTACGCGACGCGACAAAGGGAGCGACTAAGGGCTGGGCGCGATTCGCCGCACTATTGGTCTCCGCGTAACGCAGGACCGGCGGCAAACGGGTTTCGACAAACGGAACGGGAGTCGTCAAGACCTGGACAGGATGCACCACCAAGACCGGCTGGTGAAAGACCGACGGTAGGAGCCAGATCAAAACGAGATGTAGGCACACAGAAATCCCGGCCGCAAGGAAGGCGGCTTGGAGATCAATGGACTGGTCGTCGCGCACGGTCTCGAACCTAAGCACCCCGCCCCGGACTTCAAGCGTCGGAAAATACGATTATCGGCCCGCGAACTCTTTCGTCAACGCCGCCAAGGCCGCCCGACAATCTTCCTGCGAGCCTAAAACCACATATAACTGATAAGAATAATCGCCTGCGCGGAGCGGCTCCGATTGATTGAGCCGGAAGACGCAATTCCACTTCACGACCTGGTCGGCCGCGAAACTGAAGCGACCATAACCGACCGGTGGCTGACCGCGGGGCGCCTTATCCGGTGTGAAAATTCCCATGGCATGGGAACCCGAAGCCGTCGCCAGCACGACCGGGTCACGGATCTCACCGTCGGCCCGGGGCAACGCAACCAAGGTCGAGGTCTTCGCATCGAACCTCAATTCGCGACTGAAAGTCGCGGGCATATAAGCCGTCAAGGCTTCGAACTGAAGGACCTTATGCGGCCGATCGGCCGGCACGTTAAACGTGACCCTGTAATCGAGCACATGATCCATGCCGGCCCGCCCGATGCGGACCTGTTTGGTAAGAAGATGATTCGAAACCAAAGCGCGATTCTGCGCCGACTGTCCGTGGGACTTCATCCCTGGGGCAAGCCAGTAAGCCATGCGCGTGCGCGTGGATAATACGCCATCCTTGATTGTCAGCGCTTGCAGCTCGCTGGTCGACGTCGGGCCGAGCGCATCGACGACCGAGCCCGCTTCGGTCGGGTTATAACATTCGATATTAAAGACCCCGTCGACATCGGCATTGAGCGCCGATTGCAGCTGCCGGCCATGGTCATGGGAGTCGATGAATTCGACCCCATCCCACTTTATCGAATCAATGGCGCCGGCCAAACGGTCCGTCGTGCGAATGACAATCGGCTTACCGCCGAGCTGACCCGCCAACTCCGCATCGCCTTTCACCCGAAGGGGCGCTTCGGCTAACAATACCGAAGTAAACAGCAGCCATAAGCATCTCATGAACTTAGCCTTTCTAAGAGGCCCAATGCCGCCAGCCGTGCTTTTACGAATTCTACCGGCAGACCCATGATTGTCGAGATCGGGGCTTGGAAGGATTCGATGATGATCTCCTTGCCTTCCTGAATGCCATAGGCGCCGGCCTTGTCCAAAGTGTTCACCAAAGCCTGGTAGCGGGTGATGTCATCCTCGGTGAGGGTTTTGAACTTAACCCAAGCCGTGACATCATGCGCCTCATCAAGGCCAAGCGTCGGACACAACAGACAGACGCCCGTATGGACGGTATGTTCGAGGCCGGAGAGACTCCGTAACATCGCGCGGGATTCCGCTAAGTCAGCCGGCTTATTCAAGGCCCGATCGCCGAGCGCGACCGTCGTATCCGCCCCTAAGACCAGCGCCGTCGGATGAAGTCGAGAGACGGCAGCGGCTTTCAGACGGGCGTTGTGCAAGACCATCTCACGCGGATCGGTCGCGGCATCCTCATGCTCGGTCACCGCCGCCACCACGATACGATGCGGGATGCTGCCCTCTCGAAGCAGCTCCGTCCGCCGCGGCGAAGCGGAGGCGAGAATGAGGACGAAGGACGACGACACCCACTTACATGAGCGGAATAATTCAAATAAGACAACCGCAACAGCCGAAGCGCTTTCCTTCATTTACTCCTTCGGCCATCCCCCTATCCCTATCTTTACCCCTCCCTTCGCCATGCGCCTACCTCTTCTGCTGCTTCTATTCGTCATGCTTAGCCCGCTGGTCACCGCGGATGAGAGCGCCCGACGCTTCCTCAACAAACCCGATAGCTGGTTCGCCTCCGCCGAAGCGAAGAAGGTCGCCACCATCATCCTGAGCTTCCAATGCGACGCCGGCGGCTGGCCGAAGAACACCGACACCATCAGCAA
>DKND01000004.1:4274-6344 GCA_002470605.1 Opitutia bacterium UBA7397 | reverse complement strand
CGCACCAGTTTGAGATCCTTTGGCACCATGGTCTTCTCGATGGTCATATCATTTTCGCCCACGACCTTATCGCGGTTGGCGTAATTATCAAACAGCGACGGAGGCTCGGCATAGACGCGATCGTTATCAAAATTAAGGTCCTTGATGTTTGGCTCCCATTCGCGGTGCGGCGCCTTTTGCTGACACATCAGCATGAAAGGTTTTTTCTTGTCCCGGTTTTTCAACCAACCCAACGAAGTGTCCGTGATGACGTCCGTCACATAACCCTCGGTCTGGATCGTTCCTTGGACCGTCTTCATGGGCGGATTATAGTAAACACCTTGTCCTGGAAGCACCTGCCAGAAATCAAAACCAGTCGGGTCGGTACCCAGATGCCACTTGCCAACCATCGCGGTCTGGTAACCGGCTTTCTGGAGAAGCTTAGGGAAGGTCAACTGTTCGCCATTAAAGACCGAATTAGTATTGTTATAAAACCCGTTAAGGTGGGAGTACTTTCCGGTCAGGATCACGGCGCGACTGGGGCCACAAATCGAGTTCGTCACGAGAGCCCGATCGAAGCGCATGCCTTCTTTAGCGAGGCGGTCGATATTCGGGGTCTGATTGAGCTTACGGGCATCGCCGTAGGCGCTGATGGCCTGATAGGCGTGGTCATCTGAGAAGATGAACACGATATTCGGTTGCTTGACGGGAGCGGCGGACAGGAGGCCGCCGACCAGGCAAAGAAGAAGTGCTAGGAATCGCATGGGGTTATGAAGATTAATGAGGGCGAGTCCTCGTCGGTCAATCGGCAACCTTTACGATTGAAACCTTCCTTACGCCAACCTGTCTCCCGGTAATGCAACTTCTGCTTCTCGCCTGCATGTGCATCTCTCTGACGGCGTCCGCCGCGCCCGACCCCGCCCCCTACCCGACCACGAGCAGCCCCAAGGGCCTCCAGGTCCAGATGATTCCCGACGCCCTCGAACTCGGCATTCATCACGCCGGCATCAACATCATGCTCAATGGCCTACTCTCCCCGGAGAAGGAAGCGAAGCCTGGACAGCTCACCGCCTCGGCCGATGGCTTCACCTTCGCACTCAACCAGAAATACGTTGAGTCGATGGACCGGCACATCCAGCCCCTGAGCGACCAAGGCGTTGAGGTCACGCTCATCGTCATCACTTATCGCTCGCCCAACGAACGTATCAGGAGTCTAACCATCCACCCGCAAGCCGATCCAATCAAAGGCACAACGATGGGCGCCAACACGGTGACCCCCGAAGGACGCGCCTGCTATAAGGCACTTACCGACTTCATCGCCCGACGATGGTCTTCGGCTAATGCCACACACGGACGCGTCTGGGGCTGGGTGATAAGCAACGAAGTAAACTCGCATCATGAATGGCATCAGATAGGTCCGGCGACGGTTGAAGAAGTCGCCACGCAATACGAAGATCAGGTTCGCCTCGCCTGGGAATCCCTTCGCCACCATTCGGCGAACGCCCGGGTATATCTCTCATTGGAGCACAACTGGACGGCCAAGAACCACCGCGACCCACTTCAGGCCTGCCCAGGTCGCACCTTGCTCGAGCTGTTCGCGAAGCGTGCCCGAGAACGCGGCGACTTCGATTGGAACCTGGCCTTTCATCCCTACCCCACTAATCTCCGCGATCCACGCACCTGGCTCGACAAGGTGACTTTCGACGACTCCACGCCGAAGGTAACGTTCAAGAACCTCGAGGTACTAACCAAGAAACTGGCGACGCCCGAAATGCTTTACGCCGGAAAACCACGTCGCCTCAGCTTCACAGAACAAGGCTTCGACGTCAGCAAGCGCCCCGAAGCCCTCACCGAACAGGCCGCCGCTTATGCCTATGCGTGGGAAAAGGTCTTACGCCTCGGCGATGCCGTCGACGCCTTCCACTATCATCGTCATGTCGACAACGCCAAGGAAGGCGGGCTGCGACTCGGACTCTGGAGTAACAAGCCGGGAACCATCTCCGAACCTGATCAGAAGCGGCCGATTTGGAATCTATTCCAGGCCGCCGATACGCCAGGATGGAAAGCCGCCGCCGAACCTTACCTGAAGAC
>DKND01000004.1:3817-4138 GCA_002470605.1 Opitutia bacterium UBA7397 | reverse complement strand
TGGTGGAATGGTTGTCGCACGGCCTTAGACGAACTCGGCCAAAACCTCGACCTATCCGCCGCCCGAGCCATCGCGGTTGACGCCACCTCGGGCACGATTCTGCCGGTCGACAACCACAACCGCCCCCTTGCCGCGGCACGCATGTATGATGACGCAGACACCGGCGATCTCTCCGCAAAGATAAAGACTCTCGCCCCTCGCGAAAGTGCGGCTCACGGCGCCACCTCTCCGGCCGCCCGCGCGCTGGATTGGGTCAAACTGCCGCGACTGCACTGCATCATACACCAAGCCGACTGGATCAACGGCTGCCTCGGCGCCACG
>DKND01000004.1:291-3800 GCA_002470605.1 Opitutia bacterium UBA7397 | reverse complement strand
GATTGGCTTCGCGGCTTCGGGCTCTCTCCGGGCCTGCTCCCGGAAGTTGTCCCGGTTGGTACGCCGATCGGACACGTCTCGGCGGAGGCGGCCATCGCCCTCGGCATCCCCGAAGGCATCCTCATTGCGGCAGGCACGACCGACGGTTGCGCGACCTTCCTCGCCAGCGGCGCCAGCAACATCGGAGACGCCACCACGGCGCTTGGCTCAACCATCGTTCTTAAAATTTTAAGTGCTCAACCGATCTTCGCTCCCCAGTTTGGGATTTATAGTCACCGCTTAGGCGATCAATGGCTCGCCGGTGGTGCCTCAAATTGCGGAGGTAAAACTTTGCTCCCGTTTTTCAGCACGCAACAAATGGAAGCTTTGGACGATAAAATGCGTCCTGAAAAATTAGTCGGTTTGGATTACTACCCACTCCCATCGATCGGCGAAAGATTTCCCATCGCCGACGCGCAAATGATGCCACGCCTAAGCCCACGACCGGCCGAAGATGCCGAGTATCTGCAAGCGATTTTGGAGGGCTTCAGTGAGGTTGAACGCTTAGGTTATGCCCGCCTCGCCGAATGGGGCGGACCAACCCTCAACACTGTACGACATGCCGGCGGCGGCTCGAAGAATAAAACCTGGATGCAACTACGCGCCCAGGCCCTGAAGGTGCCCTTGCTCCCATCCTGGAGCGAGGAAGCGGCCGCCGGAACCGCCCGATTGGCTTGGCTGGGTCTCACGGGAAAAATGATCAACCCATGAAAAGTTTACAGTCCATCAACGGACTTTCCGAACTCCCTCCACACTATCGGGTGATTCTTCTCGATCAATTCGGGACGATGCATGACGGGCAGACCCCTTATCCTAAAGCGGCTGCAGCACTCCGCCTCTACCGTCAAAATGGCGGTAAGGTCATCGTGCTCTCCAACTCTGCCAAGACCGGACAACATAATCGCGCTCGTTTAGGAAAATTCGGCTTCAATGACGAACACTTTGACGCCGTCGTCACCTCGGGCGATGCTACCCAAGATGCGATCAGACACGGAACGGCCGGAGACAGTTTCAAGCGCGGTGCGTGCGTGCACATTTCAGGAAAAGTCGGCGATGACTACGGCTTCGATCCGTTTGGTTTTACAATCGTGACGGCTGAAAATGCCGATGGTATCATCCTCGCCGCCAGCCAAGAGCCCGATCGTGATTGGAGGGCCCAGGTTCAGGAACTAAGCGCCGCCGCTCGACGGGGCGTGGAAATCTTAGTCTGCAATCCCGACTTCGAAATGCTCACCCCCCAGGGTATTCGACCCTCCGCTGGGGCTATCGGACGTGAACTGTCTATGCTTGGAGCCAAGGTAAGGTTCTTCGGTAAACCCCACCCCGACATTTACCAAACCGCTTTGCGCGTCGCCGGCAACCCGCCCCTCGAAACCGTCATCGCCATCGGCGATAGCCCGGAGCACGACCTCTTAGGAGCCCATCAGATGGGCTTAGCCGGCGTACTTGTACGCGGCGGCATCCTATCCGAAAGTAACGAAGAAGAAATTATCGCACGATTGCCCAACGGCGACTGGTACGATATGGCTGAATTAAGCTGAACGGAGCGTTCAATTCTTCGCCTTAGCCGTATTGCCCCGACCCTTGGGCTTGCCATGGAAACAATGGTGGCAGGTCTTTTCGTAGACATAATGCTCATGCCGCAAATCCGAAGGCAGCAAAGGCATCTGGCAATTATAACAAAGGACCGAATCCGTCTCGTGCAGGGATGAGTCAACGCCGACGCGTTCATCAAAAACGAAGCATTCACCCTCGTAATGGGCGCCGCCGACCTCTTCGAAATATTTCAGGATACCGCCATCTAACTGAAGGATGTTTTTGTAACCCTGAAGTTCCATGTAAGGGCCGGCTTTCTCGCAACGAATGCCGCCGGTACAAAACATCACGACAGGTTGATTCTTTAGGCTGGGGTCGAGCTTTTGCACGGCCTCTGGAAAATCGCGGAAATTGTTAATGCCCGGAATAATCGCACCGCGGAAGGTGCCGAGCCTGACCTCGTAATCGTTACGCGTATCCAAAAGCTGCAAAGGTCGACCCTCATCCAGCCATTCCTTCAACTCACGAGCTGAGATTTTGGGTGCAGGCTTCCTGGCTGGATCGACGCCATCGACCCCGAAAGCGATGATCTCCTTTTTGACCTTAACTAACATACGCTTGAAGGGCTGGTTATGGCTAGGGCTCTCCTTTGGCTTGATCTCAGCCAAACCAGGAATGCTTCGAATCAAGGCAACCACGGTGTCCAATTGCGCGGCCGTGCCGGCGATGAAAAAATTAATCCCTTCCGGCGCCAATAAAATGGTACCCTTTAATCCCTGAGCCTGGCAGGCCGCTAAGAGCCGTTCACGCCATGCCTCAAGTTGCTCGAGTGCAGCGAATTTATAGCACGATAGATTGGTGACGGCTGGAACCATGGACTAATTAGATGCTAAGACCGATAAAGCTGGCTGGAAAGGAGGAAAACCAAGGACCGTGCTTCCTCGCTTCGCCTCTTGTCCTCTGCCCAGCCTGCCCTCCATACTTCGGCCGCTCCTCGCTTAACTTGTCCGACGAACTTTCCATCAAACCGATTGGCTTTATCCGTACGGAGAAGGCTCTTAAATTTAACGCCCGGCACCAACCCGACGAAAAAAAGCCGGAGACGAACATCTTAGAGATGCTGCCGGGGGATAAATATCAGAAGGCCCTGCAAGACTTAGAAGGATTTGAAAGAATCTGGCTGATCTGGTGGTTTCACCGCAACAAGGATTGGCGGCCGCAAGTCCTGCCGCCGCGGGGTCCGGCCCAACGTCGTGGGGTCTTCGCGACCCGTTCTCCGCATCGGCCCAACCCCTTGGGCATCACCCCCGTGCAACTGCTTGCCGTGCAGAAAGGCAAACTGCTCCTCGGCCCCTGCGACCTGGTGGACGGCACTCCTATTTTTGATATCAAACCCTACATCCCGGCATACGACGCATTCCCGGAAGCGAAAGCCGGCTGGATCGATGAAGTAGACGCCGCGCTGGCCGCTCCGCCTTCGTTCAAGGTTGAATTTACGGCTCAAGCAGAAGAGCACCTGACCTGGTTAAGGAAAAAATGGTCGATCGATTTCCGTAACCGGCTACTCGAGATCCTGACTCGCGACCCGACCCCCCATCGCACCCGTCGTATCCGCAGCCGTAACGGAGGATTATTTGATATCGGTTGCGGAGCTTGGTACGCCGTTTTCAAGATCGATGGCGATGCGATTACCATCCTGCACGTCAAGCCGTCTTTCCCGCTGAAGTTCCTGCTGGACCCCGAACGTCCCAACCTGCCCGACCGTGAAGCCCAGCTCGCGTTCCGTTCGCTGTGGCCAGATTTCGTCGATTAACCCTCCCTTCAGTTAATTGAGCCTTTTTGGTTGGGGATTGAGGAAACAATTATTGTGCGCTGGGGTCGAAAAGTCGCCTCGCTACTGAGACATTTTTCCATCCAATCTAATCTATGCCCCG
>DKND01000004.1:0-141 GCA_002470605.1 Opitutia bacterium UBA7397 | reverse complement strand
TGGGCTACAGCGGCGACAGCCCTCTTGGCGCCTCGCGTGCAAGCTTCGACCCGGTCGTCAAGGGCATCGACAGCCTCAAGGAACAGCTTGAGGTCGTGAAGCCGACCGTGGCCATCATCGGCTACGGCATGGCCGCAAGTC
>DKND01000057.1 GCA_002470605.1 Opitutia bacterium UBA7397 | reverse complement strand
TTTGATGTCTTGGTCGAAGCTTTGGAAACGCAACGTCCGTGAGTTTAATCATCCATCGCCGCCGGCGAGCGGATATCAATGTCGTACCGCTCATCGACGTGATGGTGGTGCTCGTATTTTTCCTGCTCCTAAGCGGCCGGTTCGAGCAAGCGCGGACCTTGGCGATCACCCCGCCGACGGCGAGTTCGGGTGCGACGGGCGCGGCGGCTTCGACGATGGTCATCGGCGTCGACCGCGACGGAAAACTTTATCTCGAAGGCAAAGAAATCACCCGGCCCGCTTTGGAAAAAGCGCTCGCCGAGAAGGCACTGCAGTCGCCGGCCACCGAAGTACTCATCGTGGCGGACGAGAAATCTTTGACCGGAACGGCCGTTTACGCCCTCGACGTCGTGGGTAAGGCGGGCTTGAAGCCGCGCCTGCTGACGCGTCAGCCGCGTTAAGAAATCCTTATGTCCAAGCGAACGTCGTCGACCCTCCGTCTGCTCGAAGCATACACGCAAGCCCACGCCACGTCGGGGCATGAAGATGCAGTGCGGGCAATCTTCGCGAGCGAGATGCGCGGGCGCGTCTTAACCGCCGACGGACTGGGCGGTGTTTTGGCCGCTCCGGCCAAAGCGGGGCGAGGTCCGCGCGTGGTACTCACCGCGCATATGGATGAAATCGGATTTCTGATTCAAGAGATCACGGCCGACGGTTTTTTGCGTCTGGTGCCGGTGGGTGGTTGGCCCGAGGGCGTCTTGGCGGCGCAACGCCTGCGGATTTTTTCGCGTTCGGCCCAGCGCGAATTTATCGGGATCGTGACGGCCCTACCTCCGCATCAAGGGGGCACTCAGGCCGCGTCGGTCGATAAAATCCTGGTCGATATCGGGGCGCGTTCGCGTGCCTCGGTGCTTAAGTTGGGCCTGCGTCCGGGCGATCCGGTCGTGCCCGAAGGCAATTTCACCGCTTTGGCGGAGCCGGGTTTATATGCGGCGAAAGCCTTTGATAATCGGGTCGGTATGGCAGTTTTGACTTTGGCGACGCATGCGCTGGATGAGACGGATGCTTTGCCGTGTCAGTTGTTGTCGGTGGCGACGGTGCAGGAAGAAGTCGGTTGCCGTGGTGCCGTCGTTGCTGCTCGTTTAGCTAAGCCCGATGTCGTCATCGTCCTTGAAGGGCCGCCCGCCGATGATGTGCCGGGAACTTATAACAGCGAAGCGCAAGGCGCGTTGGGTCACGGTGTCCAGGTGCGGGCCTATGATCCGACGGCCATTATGAACCCGCGGCTCGTCGACCTAACTTTAGCGGTCGCGCAAGAAAAAGGCATCGCTTGTCAATTAGCCGTCCGGCGAACGGGCGGGACGGATGCACGCGCCTTTCAAGCGTATGAACTCGGTGTGCCGGTGATCGTACTCGGTGTGCCCGCGCGTTATATTCATACGCATAATTCGGTAATCGACCTGGCCGATGTCGAAGCCGCGGTGGCCTTGGCGATCGCGCTCGTCAAGCGGCTCGACGCCAAGCAGGTGGCCGCCTTGACGAAATACCTGTGAGCGAGGCTTGTCGCTTGAAAGTCAAAGCCGTCCCCGGGGCTTCGCGGTCCGAGATCGTTGGCAAACTGGGCGAGGCGCTGAAGATTCGGGTGGCGGCCCCGCCTGAAGGTGGCAAAGCCAATCGCGAAATCGTCGATCTCGTCGCCGCGAAGCTGGGCCTGTCGCTTAATCAAGTGGCCGTCCTGTCCGGACAAAGTTCGCCCGCCAAGGTCTTGTCGGTCGAGGGCCTGAGTGCCGAGGACGCTTGGGCCCGTTTGTTGGCTTGAGCTATGATAATCCGCTTGAGGGGGCAGGACAGTCGGATGACAGTAGGCCCATGTGCGCGGATAAAAAACCCACCCCGACCAAAGATTCATTTGAGTCGGAAATGAAAAAACTCGAGCAGCTCGTGGAGTCGCTCGAGTCCGGTACGGTTTCGCTCGATGATCTGGTGACGAAATATGAAGAAGGCATGCGCTTGTTGAAGTCGTGCCAAGGCAGTTTGCAGGCGGCGGAATTGCGGATCGAACAGCTCGGCAAACGCAACGAAGGTAACGGCCAGAGCTAATGTCGATCTTTGCGAGCATCCGTGGCCCGGAGGACGTGCGGGCTTTGCCTGCGGAACGCCTGCCAGCATTGGCGCAGGAAATTAGGGAGCGGCTGATCGCGGTGACGGCGAAGAATGGCGGGCACATCGGGCCCAACCTCGGCGTCGTGGAACTCACCATCGCGCTACACCGGGTTTTTCATACGCCGGCGGATAAATTCGTCTTCGACGTCTCGCACCAAGGCTATGTCCATAAATTGCTGACTGGCCGCAATGGCGCTGACTTCGATAATATCCGCAGCACCGGCGGTTTAAACGGCTTTTTGAAGCGGGAAGAAAGCCCGCACGATATTTTTGGCGCCGGCCACGCGGGGACGGCGCTTTCGGCGGCGGTCGGCTTGGCCAACGCGCGCGACCGGTTGAACGAAGAGACGCACGTCGTGGCGGTGATTGGCGATGCGGCGCTCACTTGCGGGGTGACCATGGAGGCCTTGAATAACTTGGCTTCCTCGACCAAGCGTCTCGTCATCGTCTTGAACGATAACGAATGGTCCATCGACCGGAATGTCGGCGCCGTGGCGGAAATGCTGAGCCGCCTGATTGTTTCGCGGCCGTATAATGATTCACAAAAAGGCCTGAAGCGCTTTCTGGAAAAAACTCGCGGCGGGCGTAAACTACTCGATTTCGGTCGTACCTTTAAGCGCGAGATCAAGGACCTATTCACGCGGAGCTCTTCGCTCTTTGAACAATATGGCGTGCGCTATATCGGGCCGATCGATGGGCATAACCTTAGCGCGCTCGAACGCTACCTGACTTTCTGCAAAGATTCTAAATCTCCGATTGTCTTGCATATCCGCACGGAAAAAGGGCGGGGCTTGGGCGCGGCTTTGAAGAATCCGGAAAAATTCCATGGCACGGGTGCCTTTGATCCGGAAACCGGCGACTCATTAGCTTCGGGGAAGCCCGGAGCGCCCAAGGCTTGGCAGGATGTCTTCGGAGCGTTGTTGGTGCGTGAAGCCAAGGCGG
>DKND01000136.1:683-2981 GCA_002470605.1 Opitutia bacterium UBA7397 | reverse complement strand
TTGCGATGGCCAAAGGCCAGCCGCGAACCATCGCGTTCCATCAACTCCCACCCTCCCCTGAAGCGATGGCGAGCGCAGCCTCTCCGGGACCGCTTCTTTTTCTGAGGATCGGGCTACTCCGGCTATATTTTAGGCTGTTTATAGGGGCCAAACCGATTTTTCGGGGGCTCTTTCCGTCAATTGCCTCGCCTCGTTATGGGTTAACTTAAGGCTTCACACCATGCTACTAACCCTCACCCGGTATGCTTTATGGGGAACCCTCCTGGCGCTTCCCGCTTTCGCCGAGGACATCATCACCCTGCCCCTCCGGTTCCATATCGCCCAGGGAGCGGAGATGACCATCAAAGCGAAGAAGCTCGAAGCTTGGGTGAAGCCGGCCGACCTCAAGGGGCCGGTGCTCATTGAAATCAATCGGATCTGGAAACAGGCCNNCCGTGATCAAGCCAGCTGACTATGCCGAAATCATCCAATATGTCGAAAACGCCAAGCGCGATGAGAATGGCCACGGCGACCCGACGCGTATCCAAAAAATCATGCAGCTGGTCGACCCGGCCAAGTCGAACCCCAAGACGCATAATATCTATCTGATGCCCTACATCGGCGGCACCTCGCAAGGTAACGCCCAATTCAAACTCAAAGGTATCTTTGTCGGAACCTGGACGGACAAAGCTTCGCGCGGTCTAAACCCTCCGGTCAAAACGCTCCTGTCCGAAAAAGAGCCTTTCAAAGTCGGCTCCCTCGCCCGCACCATCGCCCACGAGATTGGGCATACCTTAGGCCTGAATCACCCAAAAAGCAGCAGCGGCGTGGCTCAACTCATGAGCGGTGGCGGCTACGTCTTGACCCCGGCAGAGATCACGACGGCCCGAAAAATCGCCCAAGCGATCAAGTCCGATCCGTCCGCCGCCCAATAAGGACTAAGCGATAACCTCAGCGGCCGGCGGCCGGCTCGAAGCGCTTTTCGGCGGGCACGACGACTGGAGCGATGACGGATTTCCAGATTTCGTAGCCTGCGGCGGTCATATGGATATTGCCCGGAATAAAACACTCCGACTTGGGAACGCCATCGGCGCCGATTAACGGGCTGGTCGTATCCAGGAACTTCATCCAAGGCTGCGTTTCGCATTCCTGAAGCAATAAGGCGTTGGTCTTACGGATGTCATCGATCTGCTCGAAGCGCTTGCCGGGACTAGGCACCAAGCCTAGCACGTAGAGGCGAGCCTGCGGGAGCGCGGTATGCAACTTGCGCTCCAGCTGCCGGAAATTTTCAAGGATGGTCTCCGGCTTGGCCTTACCAGCGATATCATTGCTGCCTTCGTATAAAATCACGGCCCGCGGCTTAAACGGAATGACGAGATTGGTGATATATAACTCGGCCGCATGGGACATCTTGCTGCCACCGACGCCATAATTAAAAACGGTCAAGGGCTCGAGATCGGCGGACACGGTTTTCCAGTTCTGCATCTGCGAACTGCCAATGCAGATGATGCTCCCGGGAGCGGGTGGACTCTTTTTCGCGGCGGCCAAGATCTTCTGATACAAGGCCGTGACCTTCGAAGCGGAAGATTTCTCCGTCAAAGCATCGGCACCGCTCTCCGCCGCTGACAGCAAGACGGAAGTACCCACTAAAACAAAGGCTGTTATGACCTTCTTCATGATCAATTATTCGCCTTTAGCCTTCTTGGCTTTCTTGACCTTTTTGTCCTCCTTACTCGCGCTCCGCCCGGAACCGTCGCCCACCGCGTCCTTGATGCCGCCAGCGGGATTTAATTCGGCAAGGGCCGCCGCTAAACGTTTACGAGCCGCAACAGCGGCCTCATCCTTACTGTCAGCGGGTACGAGCTTCTCCGTGAAAGGCGCGTCTTTCATGTCATAGAGCGCGCCGGATTGATCGAGTTTCCACCCTTCCTCCCGGACGAAATAATTATTGCTCAACTGACAGTAGGCCCAAGTGCGCGGAGATTTCGTCTCACCCTTGAACTGAGAGACCAGACTGCGCCCGTCGATCACTCGACCCGTTGGCAACGGAGCCCCAGCGACTTCGGCGAACGTAGCCAACAAGTCGCTCGCGTCCGCAACGTTGGGATTGACCTTACCGGCGGGCGTGACGCCAGGCCAGTTGGCGATGAAAGGCACGAGACCGCCGCCCTCTTGCATCGTCCCTTTCTCCCCGTCGAGGCGGCGACCCCCGATGGTGGCGACGGGCGCGTGATGCTTGGCCGTACCATTGTCTCCCATGAAGACGATCAGGGTGTTCTCGCGTAATTTGAGGCGATCGAGTTCGGCCAGTAACTTGCC
>DKND01000136.1:0-677 GCA_002470605.1 Opitutia bacterium UBA7397 | reverse complement strand
TCGGGGTCGGTCCCCGCGGGCACCGGAGCGCTATCGGGAGTCGGCAGGATCTCGCCATGCACGTGCGACATCGAGTAATACAGGAAGAAGGGTTTCGCCTTATTGGCTTCAAGCCACGCCACCGCATCCTTGTGCAGCAGGTCGGGCATATACTCCCCGTCGCGCAAGGGTAGCGTCTTGCCGTTAATAATATAGGTATCGGGATCGCCGCGCACCGAGCCGTCGGCGTTCATGCCTTTCACGGTCTTGCTGTTCCAATAGATGCCGCTGGCCTTAAAGTGGAAGTCGTGATCAAAACCCCACTCAGCCGGACTGCCCGAAGGCGAGAGCTGACCCCACTTGCCGATGAGCGCCGTCACATAGCCGGCCTTCTTCAGAACGGTCGGGATCATCTGCTCGGCTTGGTCGCCAGAACGTACCAGGCTCTTGCAAGCGTCTTGGCTGACGGCGCCTGTCCGGAACGCATAACGACCGGTCAAAATCAGGGAGCGCGACGGGCCACACAGCGGAGCGGTATAGAAATGCGTGAAGCGGACGCCGCCTTGGGCGAGCGAGTCGATGTTCGGGGTCTTGAAATGATCGGCGCCGTTCACGCCTAATTCCGCGAACCCGAGGTCGTCGGCCAGAATATAAATAATATTCGTTTTGGCGGCAGGGGCGGTCGCCGCTTGGCCGAC
>DKND01000010.1:23921-25853 GCA_002470605.1 Opitutia bacterium UBA7397 | reverse complement strand
AACGCTTTCTCGCTCTGGACTTTCGTCTTCGGGGCCTTCGTGTTGAACGCCAGCTGGCTCTTCGAGTTCGGGCACCTCGCAGGATGGTTCAATTCTTTCGACTGGCATAAGGCCTTAGTCTATACCGATTTCGCGCCGGCCAACGGTTGGTTCAGCTACGCTCCGCTCTCCAGTACGTTCGGCCAGGCGGATGCCTCCCTGCAGGCTCCTCGCTTTACGGGCGTCGGTACGGATTTTTGGATCATCGGCATCCAGGTGCTGGGAATCGCGTCTTTGGCCGCTTCGTTTAACTTCATCTGTACGATCATCAACATGCGCGCGAAGGGCATGACGATGATGCGTCTACCGGTCTTCACGTGGATGACGCTGGTCACCTCGTTCCTTATCATCCTGGCCTTCCCGGCGATCACCGTCGCGCTGATCGAACTGATGTTCGACCGCCAATTCGGAGCTAACTTCTTTAACCCTTCGGCGGGCGGTCAGCCAGTCCTTTGGCAGCACCTCTTCTGGATCTTCGGTCACCCCGAAGTTTACATCTTGGTCTTGCCCGCGATGGGAATTGTTTCGGAAATCCTTCCGACGTTCTCGGGCAAGGCGCTCTTCGGTTACCCGATCATCGTTTTCTCCGGTGCGGTCATCGGCTTCCTCGGTTTCGCCGTCTGGAGCCACCACATGTTTACCACGGGGCTGGGTCCGGTGCCCACCGCGGCCTTTGCTCTGCTGACCATGGCCATCGCCGTGCCCACCGGTGTGAAGATTTTCAATTGGCTCGGCACCCTCTGGGGTGGTCGAATCCGTTTCACGCCGCCGATGGTTTTGGCCCTCGGCTTTATCTGGATGTTCATGTGCGGCGGTTTCTCCGGCGTCATGCACTCCTCCGCTCCCGCCGATTCGCAACAGCAGGATAGCTATTTCGTCATCGCGCACTTCCACTACGTGCTGCTCGGTGGCGTATTGCTCGGCTTGATGGCCGGACTCTACTTCTGGTTCCCCAAGATTTTCGGACGCATGCCGAACGCCCCGCTCGCCTACTTGGCTTCCGGCCTGGTGATTCTCGGCTTTAACATGGCGTTCGGTCCTATGCACTATCTCGGTCTGGCCGGAATGCCTCGTCGGACGCATACCTACCACGCCGGCAACGGCTGGGAAACTTGGAATTATGTCGCCACTATCGGCGCCTACATCTTGGGAGCCGGCGTTTTCCTCGCCTTCATGAATCTGGTCTGGACGGCGTTCAAAGGGAAGAAGTGCTCCAGCGATCCGTGGGGTGGCCGCACGATGGAATGGTCGCTGCCTTCGCCGGTGCCGGAATATAATTTCGCTCAAAGCCCCATCATCGCCGCGCGCGATGCTTACTTCGAAGATAAGCACGGCGGACGTCGTATTGGTTTTGAAAATGACGGCGGTAACGCCGGCGTCCACATGCCCAGCCAATCTTGGATGCCACTTCTGGCCGGCGCCGGGTTCTTGTTCATCGGTCTGGGGATGCCGATGATGTCGATGCACATCCCGCATGCGGGCTGGCTCGTCATCACCGGCCTCGCCGTCCTCTTCGTTGGTATCTGGCTTTGGGCGCTCGAGGGCCCCGGCGGCTACATGCTCAAGACTCCCGTAGCCCCAAGCTCATCAGGTCAGCCGGCTCCAGTGGCCACGACCTCCGCCCACTGATTTAGCCCTCTCTCCCAACTTTCTTAACCTGAATTTATGTCGCAAGCTGCTGACGCGCATGACGCGCCTACTTCCACCGGAATCGACCACAAGAAGCTCATCATGTGGCTTTTTCTGGCTTCAGATTGCATGTTCTTCGGAACGCTGATCTCGACGCACCTGCTCTATCGCAAGCTCTACCCGACCGGCTTCACCGACGCCGAGGGCCATCAGCACTTCATCCAGAATCTCTTCAACATCGAGCTGACGTCTTTCTCGACGTTC
>DKND01000010.1:11323-23899 GCA_002470605.1 Opitutia bacterium UBA7397 | reverse complement strand
AAGTCGTTCCGCCGCAATGTCCTCGGGGTGATTTTCTTCGGCCTCATTTTCTTAGGCTGTCAGGTCTTTGAGTTCACGCACTTCTATCACCAAGGCCTGACGATCCAGAATAGCGTCCTGGGCTCGACCTTCTACGTCCTCACGGGTACTCACGGGACGCACGTAGCCATCGGCGTACTCTGGCTCGTCCTGCTCTACTTCTATAGCTTCTCCGGTAAACTGGGCGGCCATATGGGGGCGCTCGATGTGGAAGTCGCTGGTCTCTACTGGCACTTCGTCGACATCGTTTGGATCATCATCTTCACCGCCGTTTACCTGGTCGAATACCTTGGGCCCAGTGGTATCTGGGGAAGCGGTTTACCTACGATCACCAAATAACCTCCATTTCTCACGCCCATGTCCGAAGCTGCTCCTTCTCAAGACTTTCTCGCCGAAGAAGTTCGTCGTTATCACCACTTCATCACGCTGGCATTATGGTTGGCAGCGATCACAGGCGCTGAAATCGTTCTGATCTTTCTGCCCATTCCGCCGATGGCGGTCTTGACCGTGCTGAGCCTGATGTCCGCCGGTAAATTTTTCGCGGTCATCCTTTGGTTCATGCATTTAATCTACGACAAGAAGCTACTCTTCTGGCTTTTCTTGACGGGGCTGTTGCTTGCTTTCGCGACTTTCAGCGCCTTGATCTCCCTGTTCGGAGTCGAGTGTATCGACACCAAGTGGTTCGCCTGATTTGTTGTTAACTTCAATCGGCCGGCCTTACCGCCGGCCTTTTTTGTGCCTGCGCTTGCGGCGAGCGTTCGGCCCGCTTAGAAGGAAGTCATGAATATCCCGCTGCACTGGCACACCGAGCCGCTTTTGCTGCTGCTGGTGGTCGGGGCTTCCTGGGCCTACGCTATGGTCGTCGGTCCTGGCCGCGAGAAGTTCGCCCCCGCGCTCTCGCGCTATCCACTCGGGCATGCCATGCGGTTTCATGCCGGCGTCATCGTGGCTTATCTCGCCGTGGGTTCGCCCCTTGACCAGATCGCCGAAGGCTTTCTTTTCTCGGCCCACATGGTGCAGCACATGCTGCTGATTTACGTCGCCGCCCCGCTGATCGTCACCGGCTTGCCGCCCGAACTCACCGACTCCTTCTTGCTGGCGCGGCCAAGGCTCACAGCGGTGTTGCGTTGGGTGGTCCACCCGGTCACCGCTGCACTGGGTTTCACGATGCTCTTCTCGCTCTGGCACTTTCCAGAGTTTTATGAGGCCGCGTTACGCAGCCGCCCGCTGCATATCGTCGAACATTGGTTAATGTTCCTGCCGGCCTTATTCTTGGTCTGGCCGCTCTTGTCTCTTTCCCGGGTCTTGCCGCGCATCAGTTTCGGCGGCGCAATGATTTACTGCTTTGCCTTGATGATTGCGGATCTACCCCTGTGGGCAGCTTTGATCTTTGGCGAGCATCCCATTTATGAGACTTACCGGCTCGCGCCCCGCATCTGTTGGCTTACGGCCAGCGATGACATGATCCTGGGCGCCGCCGTGATGAAGGGTTTCAACGAAATCTTTTCCCTCGTCAATATGGGGTGGGCTTTCTTCGCTTGGTACCGCCGCGATCGTTAATTAATGCCGCCCCGCCCGCTTGAGCAGCCAAAGCGCGGTCGAAATAACAATGATATTAGGCAGCCAGATCAGAAGGTCGGGATGATAGGCGGGGTCCTTCACCCACGCCGCCGCCGAGGTCAGCATATAGTAGGATAAGGCCACGCCGAGGGCGACGGCAGCATTCACGAACGTTTCCGAGCGGCCGACCCGTACCGCCAAGGGAACGGCCAAGAGGCAGAGCGAGAAGATGGAACAGGCGCCGGCGAGGTGCGACATGAATTGCGTGCGCACCATCATCTTGCGCAGGGTGATTTCGTCGGCTTTCGCCTCGGGCGGCACTTGCCACCCTGTATCCATGGCGTCCCAGAGTTCGGCGGTGGTGAGCCAGCGTAACTTCCGTTCCACCGGTCCATTTTCTTTGAAGATGCTGGTGGCGGGGAACTCTAGGCTCGAGGCTTTGGCGGAAGCGAAAGAAGCCGGCTGGCTAAAGGCGGTATCCCCCGGCGGACGCGACTCCATGCGGGCGTCGGTAAGGTTTACCCGCAGGACCGCGACGCCGGCCGGATTGACGGCGCGGACGATGCGGGCTTCTTGCGCATGGATTGTCTGGACCACTTGGCCGCGACCATCGAGGCGCCAGAGCCAAAAATCTTTCAAGATTTCGTCTTCACGCCCGCCGGCACGGATGATCACGCCCGGGAACTGGCGGTTAAGTTGACCAGGCACGATGATCGAGGACGGGTTATCTTTCGCCGAGCCCACGAGTAGGCGGCGAAATTCCGTGTTGGCGATAGGGGCTAATTCCAGGTTTAACCAGGCCGAAAATAAGACGAGAGCTCCGGCGAAAATCAGGGCAGGGCGGGCGATACGCGCTAAGCTTCGTCCGCTGGCTTTCATCGCCGTCAACTCGTGTTGCGAACTCATCCGCCCAAACGCCAGCAAGACGCCCGTCAACATCCCCAACGGCAAAGCATAAGGGATGACACCTGGGAACAGCAGGCCGATCATCTCAAGTCCTTGTCCGCCGGAGACTCTGCCGGTGGCGACGGCGCCGATGACATCTTTGAGCACATTGCCCGCGACCATAATAAAGACGAAGGCTCCCGTCGCGGCGCTCCCAGCGGTGGCGGTTTCGGTTAAGACGTGGCGGTCAAGAATGCGCACGGGTCTATCCAACCCCAGAGCCAGGCATTCTCCAAGGCGAAAGCCTCAAGGCGCGGCTTTCTGGTCAAGGTTGGCGGGAAGGCCGCCGCCCCAGATGGCCTCCACTTCGCCCGCCCGCACCCACCCCGTTTTTCCTTCAGCAGTTTGCACGCGAGTGTGCCCGTTAAAGCCTCGTTCGGACCGGACGACATCGCCTTCGCCGATGCCACTCACGGGCTCGCCTTGTGAAGTAGGGGTGAGCCGGAGAGCGACATCGGCCCGACGAACGACTGCACGTTGCGCGTACGTATGCGCACCCCACAGCCCTGGGATGGAAAGCGCCAATACGGTGGCAAAGGTCACCAGGCCACGTTGGTACCATGGGCTAGTGTTTTTTCGGCTGAACTTAGGCAGGGCAGCGCAAAGCGTCATTCCCCAGAAAGAAATTCCGGCGATGATGAGCCATGTATCGGCCCGCAGGAAGGCGGAATAGTTTTCCGACCACGAGGGAACGGGCCGCTCGATTCCTCCCGCCGTCTGGGCATGGCGCAGTCCGGCGATGGCCACCGTATCTCGAGGGTCAAGCAGGAGGGCGCGCTCCCAACATAGGACGGCTCGTCCCTTACGACCCAATTTCCATTCCGCATTGCCTAAGGCGGAGAGTAAGGGCGCGGTCAGGCCATCGCGGCGTCCTTGCTCCTCCCACTGTTCAACAGCGACGGCATAATCTCCTTTGGCGTAGGCGACCTCGCCGGCGGTCGGCACGGCGACGACTGGTAAGATGCTCAGCAATAAGAAGACCAGGCTCAGAAATTTTAGTTTCATAGTTTGGCTTCGAGTCGGGCAAGTAGATCTAAGGCGCACGCGGGTTCGGTGAGGAGCGCCGATGTCGGTCGAGGAGCGAATTTATCTCCCTCTGCCGCCTGAAAGAGCGTTTCCAGCAAATCAAGCGGTGCGTCCGGCAAAACTCGCAAGATATCGCGTTGGGTAAGGGCTTGGGCCTCGGCTTGTAGTAACGCGCTGCTTCCGGCCCGCAGACCTTCGACAATCGCCCGCGCAAACGCTGCCGGATCTTGCGCTTGCGCCGCCTGCTTGGCCTGCCGCGCCGCTCGGCGACAACTTCTACGTGCGTGGTGACGAATCAGGATTTCCGGGTGGGCGGAAAGATAGCCCATGACCAAGACGACACCGAGGCTCAGGGAGAGGAGCGTGAAAAGGGCGACGTTCGTTGCCCAGAAAGATTTCGAAGCCGCCAGGGGTTGGATCAAGGCGACCGGCGAGCTTAGCGCCGTGCGAAGATTGGGCTTAGGGGGCGCCAATCCCGCGAGTGCCTTGGTCGTCGCGCCGTTTGCTCCGGCCCCCGGATCGATTTTAACGAGGTCGACCTTGGCCGGAGCCGTACCCGTGACGATGACCTCCTGTGGCGCGAATACCACTTGGTTGAAGGAGCGTGTTTCCGGATCGAAAGTCGCCAGGCGAATCTCGGGCGTCAGAAGTTTCCCCGGAAGACGGGGGACGAGCGTGTAGGCGAAGATGCGCTGATCTTCGGCTCGCCGCCGTCGCTCGGTCGCCGGGATGACATCCCAATTTTCTCCACCAATGATCTCCGGAGGAATGATGCGCTCAAGATTGCCTTCGCCTGCCAGAATGGCTCGCAGCCGGATGGGCTCGCCTACTTCGGGCGAGAGGTTCGATAACTGAACCGTGTCCGTTAAGAATTTTCCGATAGCGCCATTCCAGTTTGCCGGCCGGCCGGCTTCAGGAACGTGTTCGACGTTGATGCGGCGACGGAAGGTAAAGGGCCGGTCGCGACTTGGGGTGCTGAACGCGCTCGTGACCCCTACTTGAATCAGCATGATGCCGTTCAGGGAGAGTTCGCTGGAGCCGGTCCGGATGGGCGTCAGCTCGAAGGCGGTGACGAGGCCTTGGCCGTTGTCGAGCGGCTGAGCCCGATCGCTCATGAGTTGAAAGCTAAAACCCTCGGCTTCGCATTCTAGTCCGAAAGATCCGGAAACAAATTCCTGTTCGCTACCGCGCAGCAAAATGGCGCCAGGGATACGCTCGCCGACATAAAAGGTGCGATCAGGCAATTCCAGTTCCGCCCTGGCCTGGCCATCTTTGCGGAAGCCCGTCGTACCGCTCACATTCAAGGTGATTTCCGGCACGCGAATCATCTTCGCCGGAAAACGGATATTAAAACTCGGAATCACGTAAGCCCCCTCGGCATCCGGTGAAACTCCCGAAAAATTCAAGGTCGCCTCGGTCGTGCCGGAACGAAAAATCTGCCCCGAAAACCGTAAAGCCATCCCGCGGGGCGGTTTGATCTCTTTGCCGACGCGATCGGCGGGCCCAAGGATCACATCTGACTCGATCCGGACTTGGAGGCGGAAGGGCTGGCCCGGGCCGGTCACGGCTGGCGTGATCTCCCAGCTTACGCTGTCGTCCGCCCGCACCGAAAGCAGGGCGAGCAAAGTGAGGAGGATGAACCCAGCGTTCTTCATCTCAGTAATCTTTACCTTTCTTGTCCGTCGGGTTCGACCCGTTCGCACCCCCGCCGGGCTTCTGGCCCGCTGGCATCTTCCGACCAAATTCATTTTTCAAGCCTTCCAAAGAGCCGCGCGCTTCTTGCTCGGTCATTTTTTGTTCCTGGCCTTCGACGGGCTTCTTCTGATTGCCGCCTTGTTTGGGCTTCTGTCGCTCCGGTGGCAGGAAGTTTTCATCTTCCTCGTCGCCTTGCGTGTCAGGGGGGAGTTTTTCATCCGGAATGCGCTTAATCAGTTCTTGGATCACCGTCCGCAGCTCTTCGAGTTTCTTGCGTTGCTCCGCGATGGTAAGATCAAGGGCTTGGGTTTCGCGTTTCAACTGGCGTAGCAGTTCTTCGATCGCTTCGGCATTCGCCGCCGCCGCGGCATCGACCGGGTTCAATTCATGGGCACCGCGGAAATCATCGACCGATCGAGTCCACGCCGCCACGACGCTCGCGCGCTTCGCCACCATCGTTTCTTCTTTCGGGATCAATTTCTTGATGGTCCGAAAGGTGCTCATGCCGCTGCCGAGGGCGGAGACCGCGGGGACGTAGTCGGGCTCCCGGCTCTCCGCTTTGGCACGATCAAGGATTTCGATCTGGTCTTTCATATCAGAGATATCCGCATCGGCGGCTTCTAGGTAGGAACGGGCGATCGAGAGTTCCGTGACATCGCCTTCGGTCTTGCCGCCCAGCAGGGTGCGTCCTTTGCCGAAGCGGACATGGCCCAAATTATGCAAGGAGGGCGGGCGGATGGCGTCTTGGTCTTTGGCCAGCGAGGCTTTGAGTGCTTCTTCGGCGCCGCTGAGGTCGCCTTGTGCGAGGCGTTGGGTGCCGAGGTTATGCAGTTCGCGGGCTTCGGATTTATTCAGGTCTTCGGGCGGTTTTTCGACCGCACCCAGTAGCACCACAAGGCTAAGAAGCGTGAGGGATGATTTCATGGGAGGGTGCGGCGGCGGGTAGAATAGAGCGATTCACCGATCAGGAGAAGTAAGACGGCCGAGAGAAACCATTCCTCGCGGGGGATGCCCTGCCGCATCGAGCCCAGCGCGTCGGTGCCGGCTTGGATGGCCAAGCGCAGCGATTCCATGCCTTCGCCCGCTTGTCCCAGTCGGACGAAGCGCCCGCCCGTGCTCTCCGCGAGTTTCTGCATCGTGTCCTCGTCTAGGCGGCTAAGGACTTCTTCCCCGCCGGAGTTCTTCAGGGTTTCGATGGCGCCCAAGGGTGTGATGATGTTAATAGGGCCGCCCGAGGGCGTGCCTACGCCGACGGCGTGGATGACTAGGCCTTTGCGGGCTAATTTCTTCGCAGCTTCCACGCCGCCGGCCTCCAAGTCTTCGCCGTCAGTCATGATGATTACCAACTTTCGATTGCGACCCGAAGAGAAAGCCAATTCGGCTTCCTCGATCGCGCGGCCGATGTCCGTCCCGCTGACCTGAATGCTGGAGGTGTCGGTTTCATCCAAGGTGCGGAAGAATGCGTCATAATCACGGGTGAGCGGACATTGCAGGAACGCTTGGCCGGCAAAGGCGACGAGGCCGACGTTACCAGTGCCCTTGCGTTTGACGAAATTGGCGATGGATGCCTTGGCGCGGGTCAAGCGGTTGGGCCGCATGTCGGCCACGAGCATGGATTTCGAGACATCGAGGACGAAGATCACGTCTTCGGAGGCGGTTGGCTCGGAGCTTGTCTCCCGACCCCAGCGAGGTCCGGCAAGCGCTGCCATCATCAGCAATGCCGCCAAAGCCAAGGCGATATCTTTCGTGAGCCTCCGGGGTGCGGAGAAGTTGGCGGTGAGCTGGGCGAGCAGACGTTCGGCGGCAAAGGTGGCCAGGCTCCGTTGGCGTTTATTTTGCGACCAACGTAAAAGCATGAAGAGGGCTGCGGCTACGACAAAGCCGAGCGCCAAGAGCCACGGGCTTTCAAAATGGAAGTCAGAAAAGTCCATGGTTCAGGGCGAGCGTGGGCGCAGCAAGGCGAGCCCCAATTCCAGCAAGAAGCCGAAGGCGGCGAGGGAGGTCCAGATTAGCCGGTGGCTTTCGTACGTTACCGTCTCGCGGATTTTGACTTCGGTCCGTTCCAGTTGGTCGATTTCACTGTAGACGCGAAGGAGCTGATCTTGGTCGAGCGCCCGGTAGAATCGTCCGCCAGTGAGCTTGGCCATCTTGCCCAGCATTTCATAATTAGCTGGGTTGATGGTCTGCATGGGAATGGTTTTCCCGAGGACGTCTCGATAAAGCTGGCCGGTGCGAATGTCGAACTGAGGCAGGATTGTCGGCTCATCTTTACCCAGTCCAATCGCATAAAGTTTGATGCCCATCGCGGCGGCCAGCTCCGCAGAGGGAACGGGCAAGATGGCCTTGCTCATGTTATCGTCGCCGTCGGTCAGGAGAATCAGCACCTTAGAGTTCTTACCCTTGATGTTTTTCATCCGGTCCACGGCCATCGCCACCGCTTCACCGATGGCGGTACCGGTTTCGCGGACGATGCCGATATGCATGCGGTCCACGCCTTTCTCCACCCAGAGTTTATTGATGGTGAGCGGACTTAATAAATAAGGCTTTCCAGAGAAGACGACGGCACCGATGCGATCGTCCGGACGTTTTTCCAAGAAGTCGTGGATCACGTTCTGGCTCGCCTGCCACCGGGTCACTTCGGATCGGGCGGTACTCATGTCCAAGGCCATCATCGACCAAGAAAGGTCCACCACGAGCATGATGTCCAAACCCTCGGTTTCACGTTCAATTTCTTTGCTCGCGGTCCGGGGGCCGGCGAGCGCGATGATCAGGCACGCGGTCGTGATAATTCTGAAGAACGGGCGGAGTGCGCCCACGCCTTCGCGGATGGGGCGCGAGACTGCCTGTAACAGGTTCGCATCCGGGTAGAGTAATGCGGCGGTTTGTCCGATCTGCCCTCGCAACCAAGCGTACAGCGGGAGTAAGGCCAAGAATAACAGGACCCAAGGGTGTTCGAATTCGAAGGCGAAATCCATCAGGCAAAATCCTTGCGAGGGAGTTCGGGGGGCGTGCTGCGTCTCGGTATAAGAGGTATGGGCTGTTTGGTCGCTAAGGCCCGCCGCGCATCCTCGATTTTATGCAAAGCATCGCGTACGCCGGCGATGAGCAGGGTGGTCGGGATTTTTGCGCCGGAGAATTTTCCGGCGTCCGCCGCTTGCAACGCGGCCAAAAGCGATTGTCTTGCCGGGAGAAAAGCTGGGAGACGCAACAGTTGCGCCGCGAGTTCTTCCGTCGAGAGCGCGATGCCCGCCCGCGCGTCGAGCGCATGCAAGTAGGTGCGAAGCGCTAAGACGAGGGCCAGGGCATGCGCCTCGCCCGGATTATTTTCGGCACCCTCGAGTGCGGCCTCGAGCGCCAGGCGAGGTGCCGGGGCAGGGCGCTGCTTGCGGATAAAAAAAACGATTGCCCATCCCGCAAAGGCGAGAAGGACCAACAAGACCGCGATCAACCAGCCATATGTTTCCCAGAACGCCGGAGCGAGCAAGGGTTGCGGGCCCTGCAGCTGGAAGGCGTTATCGGCGGCAGCAATGATCATGAGCGACGACGCCGGCGGCGATCGAAGAAGCGAGCCAGCGTGGGCGCGACTTTGGCCTCCGCTTCCAGTCGCGTACTGTCGATCCCAGCTTGGTTTAATGTGGTGATGGTATTGCTTAAACGACTCTCCGCGGCTTGGGTGAATCGTTCGCGAATGAGCGCGGAACTGGTATCGACTTCGCGAATCTCGCCAGTCTCGGCGTCTTCGAGTGCGATCGTGCCCACATTCGGCAACTGACGCTCTCGGGCGTCGACCAATTGCACGCACGCAGTGTCGTGGCGGGAGTTGAGTTCGCCCAAGGCGGCGGCCATGGCATCGTCTCCCTCTGCTCCCGGGAGAAAATCTGAAACAACGAAAACCATCGAACGGCGCTTGAGGGCACGAGCTAATCTCTTCATGGGTTGACCAAAGGAAGTCCGTCGCGACTGCGGTTTGAATTCCAAGGCTTCCCGGATGATGCGGAGAACGTGACGTCGGCCTTTACGCGCGGAAAGCCACAGTTCTTCCCGGTCGGTAAAAAGAAGGAGGCCGACTTTGTCTCCCGCCTTGAGCGCGGAGACTGCCAGGCAGGCCGCGACTTCGGCCGCTCTTTCACGAAGGGTCGAAGTGCCGGAACCGAAAGCGGAGGAACCCGAGATATCCAAAGCGATCACCATCGTTAGTTCACGTTCTTCGCGGTGCAGCCGGATGAACGGCTTCCCCATCCGGGCAGTGACATTCCAGTCCATCGACCGCACGTCGTCTCCTGGCACATATTCGCGGAGTTCTTCGAAATCCGTCCCGCGGCCTTTGAAGCGAGAAAGGTAAGCGCCCACCATCGCGTCGTTGACCATCCGCGTGGCGACAACTTCGACGCGCTGCGCCCGACGAAGCGTCTCTTGCGGGTTG
The DNA here is from genome assembly GCA_002470605.1 of Opitutia bacterium UBA7397. GTDB lineage: Bacteria > Verrucomicrobiota > Verrucomicrobiia > Opitutales > UBA953 > UBA953. The sequence goes on along the minus strand of DKND01000010.1, from coordinate 14,211 downwards.
ATCGGAGCGGCGGTTTCCACCTCGGTTTTATTCGGGCTTAGGGAACGCGCACCGCGTCCAGCACGCGGCGGACGATGGTGTCGGCGTCGACGCCTTCCGCGTCCGCCTCATACGTCAGGATCAGACGATGGCGTAAGACGTCAGGGGCGATATCTTTGATATCCTGAGGCGTCACGTGATCGCGGCCTTGGAGGAAAGCCCAAGCCTTGGCGGCCAAGGTGAGATTGATCGTGGCTCGAGGCGAGGCGCCGAATTGCACCAGTTTGCTCAGGTCGGGGCCGTCCGGTTGTTGCCCGCGCGTGGCCAGGACCAGCGAGACGATGTAATCGCGCACGCTGTCGGCGACATAGATGGCGTCGACGGCCTGGCGGGCCGCTAAGATTTCTTCCTGCGTAATGACGGCTTCGACTTCGAGCTTCGGCGAGGTCGTGGCCATCGCGTCGAGGATCTTCCGTTCTTCTTCCCGGCTCGGATAGCCGATGTTTAGTTTCAGCATGAAGCGGTCCACTTGTGCTTCGGGCAAAGGATACGTCCCTTCTTGGTCGATCGGGTTTTGGGTCGCCAGGACGAGAAAAGGTGAGGGCAGCTTGTGGGTTTCTCCGCCGAGCGTGACCTGACGCTCTTGCATCGCTTCGAGCAAGGCGGATTGGACTTTGGCTGGGGCGCGATTGATTTCGTCGGCTAAGACGAAGTTCGCGAAGATGGGACCCTTTTTGGCGTTATAATCTCCGGACTTGGGATCATAGATCAATGTCCCGACGATATCCGCTGGCAGGAGGTCGGGCGTGAATTGAATCCGGGAAAAACCCGCATGGACCGTCTGGGCGAGCGTCCGGACGGAAAGGGTCTTGGCGAGTCCTGGTACGCCCTCGAGTAGTACGTGGCCATTGGCGAGCAAGCCCACGAGGAGTCGATCGACGAGGTATTGCTGGCCGACGACGACGCGGCCGATTTGTTCACGAATGCGCGGCACCCAAGTGCCTGCGGCGTTAATGTTGGTGGACATAAGGGTGGGAAAATATCGTGCGGGGTGGCACTTCGGCGGCTCTCCGCCCACTTATCAGCGTCCGGCGGAGCCAGTTTCGTCTACCAATTAACAGGAGCGCTGAGACTTCTCAACCGTTGCCTTTATAAAAGCGGCGAAGAGGGGGTGTGCCTGGTTGGGCTTAGACTTGAATTCGGGGTGGTACTGGACGCCCACCATCCAAGGGTGATCCTTGACCTCGACGATTTCGACCAAGCCGCTTTGGGGGTTCACCCCGCCGACGCGTAGGCCTGCGGACTCAAGCCGCGCCCTGTAGGCATCGTTATATTCGAAGCGATGACGGTGCCGCTCTTTGATCTGGTCGGTGCCGTAGGCCTCGCGGGCCTTGCTTCCGGGGGTCAAAGTACAGTCAAAGGACCCCAAACGCATGGTGCCACCCTTCGTGACCACGCTTTTTTGAGACTCCATCAGGTGGATGACCGGGTCGACCGTCTGGGGGTCGAATTCGGTCGAATGGGCGGTCTTTAAGCCGAGGACATGACGGGCAAATTCGATGACCGTGATTTGCATGCCTAGACAGAGGCCGTAGAAAGGAATCTTCCGTTCACGGGCGAAACGCGCAGCGATGATCTTGCCTTCGATGCCTCGGTTGCCGAAGCCGCCCGGGACCAAGATGCCATCCAAACCTTCCAGTTTCGCGGTGCCTTCCGTTTCCAGGTCTTCGGCGTCGATTCGGACGATTTCAACGGCGGTCTCGTTTGCGATGCCACCGTGCACGATGGATTCGTAGACGGATTTATAAGCGTCCTGCAGTTCGATGTATTTTCCGACTACGCCGACGCGCACTTTGTGCTTCGGTTCGAGTAAGCGCCGGACGATTTCGCGCCATGGGCTGATATCAATCGGATGGCACTGGAGCCCGAGCCGGCGCACGACGACTTCGTCGATACGTTGCTCGGCCAGCATCACGGGTAACTCGTAGATGGAGTGTTCGACATCGCGGCATTCGAAGACGGAGTCGAGGCCGACGTTGCAATAAAGCGAAAGCTTCTGGCGATTTTCTTCACCGATTGGGCGATCCGTTCGACATACGAGTAAGTCGGGTTGGATGCCGATTTCACGCAGTTTTGCGACGGATTGCTGGGACGGTTTGGTTTTTAATTCACCCGCGGCCTTGATGAAAGGAACGAGCGTGCAATGGAGGAAGGCGACGTTCTCGCGGCCCGCGTCGTGTTGGAATTGACGCAAGGCTTCCAGGAACGGCAGGCCTTCGATGTCGCCGGTGGTGCCGCCGATTTCGGTGATGAGCACGTCGACGCCTTCGCCACCCTTGAGGATGCGCTCCTTGATCTCGTTAGTGACGTGCGGGATGACCTGCACGGTTTTTCCGAGGTAGTCTCCGCGGCGTTCTTTCTGGATGACGGTTTCGTAAACTTGTCCGGAGCTGAGGCTGTTCAAGCGCGAGAGTTCGCCCGAGGTGAACCGTTCGTAGTGCCCGAGGTCGAGGTCGGTTTCCGCCCCGTCATTCAAAACGTAGACCTCACCGTGCTGATAGGGGCTCATGGTCCCCGGATCGACGTTGAGGTAAGGGTCGAATTTTTGAATCCGTACTTTCAGTCCCCGGCATTCGAGCAAGGCGCCAAGGGCCGCCGCGGTGAGGCCTTTCCCGAGCGAGGAGATGACTCCGCCAGTGACAAAAATATACTTCATGGGGTGCGTGGCGGGTGGGGGTTTTTTATAAAAAAGATAAGACCGGCTGGTCCTGTGCGGGAAGCCGGTCTGGACTTTCGAATTGCATGCTCAGGAAAAGTTCTGGCAAGCGGTTTTTCCGAAATCGAACCCCGGGCACGCCGCGCGGGGCGTGCCCGGCCCTATGAGGGTTTTTCACGCCAAGCTTTGTATT
>DKND01000010.1:7742-11273 GCA_002470605.1 Opitutia bacterium UBA7397 | reverse complement strand
ACCTTTGCCATGTCCGAAAGTTCTTGTTGTTCCTGCTGTAGGCCTTCTTCGATCGGGAAGAAGGTGGTCATGGCACTCAGTGGCCTGATTTTGGCCGGTTTCGTCCTCGGGCACATGTCGGGCAATTTGCTCATGTTCAAAGGACAGGGCGCTATCAATGCCTACGCGCAGTGGCTCCACGAACATGCCGGTCTGCTTTGGTTCGTACGTATCACGCTTATTATAAGCGTTTTAGCACATATTTGGACGGGCATTTTGCTTACCCTCGAAAATCGAGCATCCCGCGCGGGCGGTCCAGCCACCGAAGCGACGCGTCGGGCCTCGATCGGCTCCCGCACGATGCCTTATTCCGGCTTGGTCATTCTGGCCTTCGCCATTTTTCACCTACTTCATTTTACTTTCCGGACCGTCGCCCTAAACGGCGTGGTTTATGGCGATGATGTCTACGCCATGGTGGTCGCGGGCTTCAGCTGCAAGTCGGTCGCGCTTTTTTATATCATCAGCATGCTGCTCCTGTGCCTCCACTTGAGCCACGGCGTGAGCAGCGTGTTCCAGACGCTCGGTCTGCGCAACGAGCGCTGGCGGGGCCGGCTGGACGTGGTCGCTCTCGTCTACGGCTGGGTGATCGCCCTCGGTTTCATTTCCATTCCTTTGGCCGTCCTCACGGGCTGCCTCAAGTAAGCGCCTGACCCCATGAAACTCGAATCAAAGATCCCCGCCGGCCCTTTGGCTGATAAGTGGAATAACCATAAGGCAAAATTACGCTTGGTGAATCCGGCTAATCGCCGGAAGTATCACGTTATCGTCGTCGGCTCGGGTCTCGCTGGCTCCGCCGCCGCCGCCTCGTTCGCCGAGATGGGTTATCAGGTCTCTTGTTTTTGCTACCAAGACAGCCCTCGTCGGGCGCACTCAATCGCCGCGCAAGGTGGCATCAACGCGGCCAAGAATTATCAGAACGACGGCGATAGCGTGCACCGTCTTTTCCAGGACACCATCAAGGGCGGCGATTATCGTGCCCGCGAATCCAATGTTTACCGGCTCGCTCAGGTGTCCACCAGCATCATCGACCAATGCGTCGCGCAAGGCGTTCCTTTCGCCCGTGAATACGGAGGTCTCCTCGCCAACCGCTCTTTCGGCGGCGCCCAAGTTTCCCGTACGTTTTACGCCCGCGGGCAGACCGGCCAGCAACTGCTCCTCGGGGCTTACTCTGCACTTTCGCGTCAGATCGGCCTCGGTGCCGTCAAGATGTACACGCGTCATGAGATGTTGGATCTCGTGCTCGTCGACGGTAAGGCCAAGGGCATCGTCACGCGCGATCTCGTCACGGGGGCCGTCGAATCCTGGGCCTCCGATGTCGTCGTGGTCTGCACGGGCGGCTACGGCAATGTCTTCTATCTCTCGACGAACGCCCAAGGTTGTAATGTGACCGCGACGTTCCGCGCCCATCGTCGTGGCGCCGGTTTCGCCAATCCTTGCTACACGCAGATCCATCCGACCTGCATTCCCGTTCATGGCGAAGATCAATCCAAGCTGACGTTGATGTCGGAGTCGCTCCGGAATGACGGCCGCGTCTGGGTGCCGAAGGCTAAGGCGGATTGCACCAAGCCCGCCGCGGAAATCTCGGAAGAGGCCCGCGATTATTTCTTGGAACGCAAATACCCGAGTTATGGTAACCTCGCGCCGCGCGATATCGCTTCCCGCGCCGCCAAGGAAGTCTGCGACGAAGGTCGTGGCGTCGGTCAGGTCATCGACGGCCAGCGTCTCGGGGTCTACCTCGATTTTTCCGCCGCCATCAAGCGTCTCGGCGAAGCGGAAATCCGCGCCCGCTATGGCAATCTCTTCGACATGTACGAGAACATCACCGGCGAGAATGCCTATCGCCAGCCGATGCGCATCTTCCCCGCTGTACACTACACGATGGGCGGCTTGTGGGTGGATTATAATCTGCAATCGAACATACCCGGGCTCTTCGTGGGCGGCGAAGCCAACTTCTCCGATCACGGCGCCAACCGGCTCGGCGCTTCGGCGTTGATGCAAGGACTCGCCGATGGTTACTTTGTGTTGCCTTACACGGTGACGGATTATCTCGCGGGCGTCGGCCTTTCCGGCCGTCCCACAACCGAAGCGCCAGAATTCAAGGCCGCGATCAAAGAAGTAAACGAGCGGGTCTCCAAGCTTCTGGCAGTCAATGGCACGAAGTCTCCCCGCTATTATCACAAGGCGCTCGGGAAAATCGTCTGGGAAAAATGCGGGATGGCTCGCGACAAGGCCGGGCTGACCCAGGCCATCTCCGACTTGCAGGCCCTGCGCGATGATTTCTGGAAGAATGTGAAAGTCGTCGGTACGGGCGATCAATTGGCCCCCGAACTCGAACGCGCCGGCCGCGTGGCCGACTTCTTGGATTTCGGCATCCTGATGTGTCTCGATGCCTTGAAACGCGAGGAATCTTGCGGCGGACACTTCCGGACCGAGTTCCAAGACGCCGGCGAAGCCAAACGAGATGACGCCGCCTACGCACACGTCGCCGTCTGGCAGTGGCAAGGTGAGAATCAATTGCCTTTGCGGCATACCGAACCGCTCGTCTACGAGGAAGCCCAATTCACCACCCGCTCTTATAAGTAATTTTATGGTCCACGGAAAATCAGCCCACGACGGCGAAACCACCCTGGCGCTCAAGCTGCGCGTCTGGCGCCAAAGCCGCGGCGCCACAGGTCACTTTGAAGAGCACGCCTTGGCGGCCGTGCCGACTTCAGCTTCTTTCCTGGAGATGATGGACATGCTCAATGAGCAGCTGATCCGCGCCGGTAAGGACACGTTCGCTTTCGACCACGATTGCCGCGAAGGCATCTGCGGGATGTGTTCAATGACGATTAACGGTATGCCGCACGGCCCGTTGCCCGGCGTCACGACCTGCCAGTTGCACATGCGCAACTTCCGTGATGGCGAGACGATCACGGTCGAGCCTTGGCGCGCCCGGGCCTTCCCGGTCATCAAGGATTTGGCGGTCAATCGTTCCGCTTTCGACAAAGTCATCCAAGCCGGCGGTTTCATCACCGCCCGGGTCGGCTCGGCCCCCGAAGCCAATAACACCTTGATTGGCAAGGTCGTCGCCGACGAGGCGATGGACGCCGCGGAATGCATCGGTTGCGGCGCCTGCGTCGCTTCCTGTAAGAACGGGTCGGCGATGTTGTTCGTCGGCGCCAAGATTAATCACCTGAATATTTTACCCCAAGGGCAACCCGAGCGCGAACGCCGCACTTTGGCGATGGTCAAGACGATGGACGAAGCCGGGTTCGGCAACTGCACCAATTACGGCGAGTGCCAGGCGCATTGTCCAAAGAGCATCACGCTCGACGTCATTGCCAAACTGAACCGCGATTATCTCCGCGCTCGCGTGAAAGAATTTTTCTCTTCGACCGGTAAGCCCAGCAAAGGTGGGGACTGAGCGCGGCGCCGCGCGCCGCGAGGGGTCACGTGGGCAAGGGGACACGGTGACACGGGGAAAGAAAGAGGGCGCCGTCAGGCGCCCTT
>DKND01000010.1:2760-7614 GCA_002470605.1 Opitutia bacterium UBA7397 | reverse complement strand
GCCGCTTCCGAAATCGCTTGGCCTGCCGCGCGCCGCAAGCCAGCCGCAGCGAGTCGCGCTCCAAGGGAGAGTTCTTCGCGAACGGTCTCGTTAGAGATTTTCGCCACGAGCGCTTCGGCTTCCGCAAGGTGCATCTGCGATCGGTCGATTTCATCCGCACTGACTCCGTCGGTGAACTTGGCGAGCGCGTCCGCCTTGGCGGTAAGAAAATCCCAGGTGAGGCTCTTGTTGCGATTAGCTTTTGCGATTTTACCGTCGAGCCGTCCGAGGTGTTCGAGCGCGATGGCCGTGGCACCTCCGTCGGCCTCAGTGAGCCCGCCGAGAAGCGCGCAGCCGCGTCCGAAATTCGGTTTCTGATTCGCCGCAAAGCACCAAGCCTGCGCGCACCCGGCAATCATGGGCAACCATGCCGTTGGCCAGGGCTGGTGGTGTCCGTTGTCGCCCCAAGTGGTGAGCAGGACGCCTCTGGCATCGTGCTTTAAGGCCGCGGCAATGGCTTCAGCTTGATTCGTCAAAGCATTATCCAGCCGACCCGTAAAGCTTTGCCAGGTACTCGTGCCCGGTGCGATGAGGTAAGTGCGGCCAAGTTCGCGCAGTCGTCCGCATTGTGCATCGAAAGGGTGGCCCGCATCATAACCCCAGACCACGGGCATCGTGCCGCTCGGAGCATCGCTGGCGAGCGCCAGGTCCTCTAATAAGATATCTCCCCAAAATTGCACGGTGTGTCCGGCGCTTTGCGTAATTCCGCAGATTTTTTTCAGATGCTCGAGATAGACCCGATGTTTACCGCGAGTTTCGACCGCTTGCTTGCTGAAGCCCTGGCCAAGTTCCCAAGGCTCATCACCGCCGATATTAACCTGCCGGCTCGAAAAGTTGGGCAAATAATCCGCGAGTAGGCCGGCGATAAAATCGAGGGAAGCTTGATCGGGCTTGAGCGTACCGGGAAACTCTTTGAATTGTCCGGTAAGCGGATGGACCCAGCCTTCGGGGCATTCCGCCAAGGCGCGATAACGCGGATGCCTTAGCCACCGTTCCATATGTCCGAAAGTATTCAGGTTAGGGACGAGTTCGATGCCGACGGCGAGACAAGCTTGATCGAGTTCCTTAATCTCAGCGGGCGTGAGAGGGGACGCGTCTTGCCAGGCATCTTCATGTCCCGGGAAGGCGAACGTGTGTTCGACGTAGAGTTGCAGCTGATTGATCCGGAGCCGTCCGAGCGCCGAAATGAGTTTCAGGAGTTCGGATTGTCGTGGCACCCGGTTGCGCGAGACGTCGAGCATGAAGCCGCGCACGGCTAAATCCGGACCGTCGGTGATTTCGAGGCACGGCAACGCGTCAGGGTTTTGTTCGTAGATTTGTTGCAGGGTCTGGGCGGCATACAACGTGCCGGCCGCATCTCCGCTTTTGATATGAATGCCGCTTTTACCGATTTCCAAATGGTAGGCGCCGGGTCCTTGCTGCGGATCCAAGCCAAAGCGACAGGCGCCCATCGCGTTATTCGTCAGCAGGGCTTTCGCCGCGCCGATCGACTGAGGAAGCGTTGCGAGAAAAAGGCGGGTGGGGTGGGGCGAGGGTGGCACCGACAAAAAACCTCCGCGTAAGGTCAGTTCCCGCGGGCGGGGGAAAAGCTGTGGGACCTGTGCGCGCATGGGATGAGCGTTAGGCCGCCGGGGCAGGCGGGCAAGTCGCTAAGAGTAGTTCCCGCTTGGAACAAATCATGGACTCCCTACATCTATTCCTTAACCCCGCCCACCTCCATGGTCCGACCTCTCCTCGCCCTCGCCTTTTTTGCCGCCGCTGCTCCTGCGGTGCCCGAAGGTTTTACCATTCACGAGTTCGTTGGCACGAAGCAAGAGCCTGAACTTTACCCGACGGCCCTCTCGGCGGCCGCGAACGGAGACCTCTACATCTCCTCCGATAAGAACGGCTCGCTCGGCCATACGCCCGGCCTGGGCCGCATTCTTATCGCGCGCGACACCAAGGGCACCGGCGTCGCCGACACGATGATCGAGTTCACCAAGGTCGATAGTCCGCGCGGCGGCCACATCCTCAACGGCTCTTTTTATCTGGTTCATCCGCCCTTCCTCAGCGTCTATCGCGACAAGGATGGCGACGGTAAGGCCGACGAGGAAATCGTCCTCGTCGAGGGCCTCGGCGGCGGTATCGAGCACCCTCGAGGTGCCGACCACACCACGAACAGCTGCCGCATGGGCATCGATGGCTGGCTCTATATCGCCGTCGGCGATTTCGGCGCCGGCCTCCTCAAGGATATGGACGGGGCCAAGGGTCGCGACGGCAAACGTGTCACGCTCTACGGTGGTGGCGTTCTGCGCGTTCGCCCTGACGGCTCCGAGCTCGAGATCTATTCGGAGATGACCCGTAATATCGTCGATATCGCGATCTCTCCGGCGATGGATATTTTCTCCCGCGACAACACTAACGACGGCAAGGGATGGAACACGCGCTTCCACCACTTCACGTCGCTCGCTAATCCGGGCTATCCTCGCCTTTACAAGAACTTCATCGACGAGCTGGCCTTGCCTCTCGCGGATTACGGCGGTGGTTCCGGTACCGGCGCGCTTTATCTGAGCGAACCCGGTTTCCCTGGAAACTACGGCGAATCCTTGTTCACCTGCGATTGGACGACGGGCACGCTGCATCGCCACCCAATCAAGCCTTTTGAGGCCACGTTCGTCGCCCAGCAGGAGGTCTTCGAGAAGGCTCCGCACGCGATCGACCTCGAAGTCGACGCTAATTCGAAGCTCTACTTCGCCGATTGGCGCGACGGTCGCTTCAGTTACAACGGCCCCGGCAAACAGGTCGGTCTCATCCAGCAGATTCTGCCGGTCGGCACGACGCCTAACAAGTACGTCGACGTGACCAAGGCCGCCGCCGCCGATCTCCCTGGCTTGCTCCGCTCCAAGAGCGCGGTGCAGCGTCTCGAGACTTCGCGTCGTCTTATTGAGAACGACCACGCCGATCAGGCCCCCGCCGTCTTGGCCGTCGCCACCGACACGCATGAAGCCCTCTACTCCCGCATCGCTGCGCTCTTCACTTATAAGCAGATGCTCGGTGCCAAGGCCAATGAGGCTCTCGTCGGTCTGGTTAAAGACACCGCCGTACGCGAGTATGCCCTCCGCGCCCTTGCCGATCGCGCTTCGCAACTCGACGGCGTGCCCACGCAGCCGTTCATCAACGCACTTAAGGATGCGGATCCGCGCGTCCGTCTGCAAGCCCTCGTCGGCCTTCAGCGTCTCGGTGCCAAGGATACTTCCGCTGCGATCATCGCCGCGGCCGCCACTTGGCCAACCGACGAATCCAAGCTCGAGGAAGGTGCCCATTACCGACTGACGCACACCGCGATCAATGCGCTGATCAAGCTGGGTGACGAGAAAGCTGCCCTCGAGGCCGCCTCAGAACCCGCCAAGCGTTATATCGCCTTCCGCGTCCTGCAAGCGCTCCATACCGACGCCTCGGTCGATGGTGTGATCGCACTCTCCCAGAATGGCGACGAAGCTACGCGCGTCGGTGCCGTCGGCGCCCTCGCCCGTCTTTACCACGTCGAGAAGCCTTGGAACTATAAGGATTGGTGGAGCACTCGCCCGGATGACCGCGGCCCTTATTTTGATCCGGTCGAATGGTCCGCCACTCCGCGCATTCATGAGGCTATCGAAGCCGCCTATCCGAAGTTGCCCGGCAACCAGCGTATCGCCTCGCTCGAAATCCTCTCCAAGAATCGTATCGCAATCTCCGCGCTGAAACTCGCAGGTATCGATCCGCTTCGTCTCGCGATGGCGTCCAATAATCTGCGTCCGTCCGACGTGCTTCTTCTTACCGACGCCGCCGTCCAGGCTAAGCGGCCGTGGCCGGAAAAAGTCGACTGCTTTAAGGCGCTCCACGTGATCGACACCGCTCAAGGGGACAATGGCGACCCGTATTTCCCCAACCGACTGAAGATCCTTGGAGTGTGGTCTAAGGACGCATCCGCCTCCAGCGAGGCCCTGCAGTTCGTGAACGAATTCGTCTATGATTCCGCCCGCTTCAAGCAGGTTGGTAAGCTGCGCGCGCTGGCCGATGGTGCGGATGATGCTACCTCGACCATCCTGTGGAAGGCGCTCTTCAACGTGCTCAATAGTCCGTTATCGAAGCCCGATCAGAAAAAGCAGGTGCAGGCTCTGGTGAATAAAAATCCCCGCGACCTTGGCTTCTTCTACGCTATCACCGATCTCGGCCTGACGGGTTTCGACAAGCAGCTTGAGGCTGGCATGAAGGGCGACAACGCCCTACAGAACAACGCCGCGAAAGCCGCCCTTGAGGAGGGTAAGAAAGTACTCGCCCGCAAGGGGAAGAAGATCGCGCAGCTCGACCTCGCCGATGTCACGGCCGTCGCGCTCAAGGGCCATGGCAAAGTAAAGCAAGGCGAACAGCTCTTCACTAAGCAGGGCTGTGTCGCCTGTCATGCGATCTCCCTTACGGCCGAACAGAAGGGTCCCTACCTGGGTTCTGTTGGCGTGAAGTTCCCGCGCGAATACTTGGTCGAGTCCGTGCTCTATCCGAGCAAGGTGGTCGCCCAAGGCTTCCAGACCTTCCAGTTTGATATGAAAGACGGGTCGGTTCAGATGGGCTTCGTCACGGCCGAGGCCGATGGTGAGATCGCGTTGCGCAATATCGCAGGTCAGGCTTTCAAGATTAAACGTGCCGACGTGAAGGAGGAGAAGCATCTCCCGCAGTCGATGATGCCCGAAGGACTTGCCTCCGGTCTCACGGTCGAGGAGTTCACCTCGCTCATCGAATATCTTAGCACACTCAAGGCCGTCGGAGGTTGAGCGCGGCGCGTTGCGCCGCGAGGGTCAC
>DKND01000010.1:0-2718 GCA_002470605.1 Opitutia bacterium UBA7397 | reverse complement strand
CCCCAGTTGTACACTCTAGGTAGGGTTGAGCGCCCTCGCTCAACCGCGGCTGACCGAGGCGGTCAGCCCTACCTATTGCATTTCTTGTCAACTGGCCCACCGGTCAACGGGTCAACTAATGCTGCTTGTTTTAGGTGACAGGTGACGGCCACCGGGGCCTCGGCCATTCGGGTTCTGGCGATTCAGCCATCAGCCATCAGCTCCAGGATCCCGCGGCCGACCCCCCGAACGGTTGGCGCCGGAACTCCCGGCTCCCGTGCCCGTCACCTGTCACCTGAGATGATTTCCTAACCGCTAACCGCCAACCGCTTCCACTTGTGACGCCCGGCCTATAGCAGACCCCTATAACATATCCTCCTATCCAGATACTTGGATGCATACTTGCCTTCCTGCCGCTTACCCTTTTGTTTCCCTGACCTTATGGCATCTCACGCCTCCTACCTCTTCTCGTCCGAATCCGTCGGCGAGGGTCACCCCGATAAGGTTGCCGACAGTATCTCCGATTCCGTCCTCGACGCTTGTTTCGCTCAAGACCGGTTCTCGCGCGTGGCGTGCGAGACGCTCGTCAAAAGCGACCACGTCGTCATCGCCGGCGAACTCACGACCAAGGCTAAGGTCAATTTCGAAGAGGTCGTCCGCGCCGCCATCCGCGAAATCGGCTACGTGAACGACGACGACGTCTTTCACGCTGATAAGGTTTTTATCACCAATCTCCTCACGAAGCAGTCTCCCGACATCGCCCAAGGCGTCGACGAGCGTAAGGCCGAAGGAAAGAAGCACGCCAAGATGGGCGCCGGCGACCAAGGCATCATGTTCGGCTATGCGACGACCGAGACGCCTGAACTGATGCCCGCCCCGGTGATGTTTGCCCACCGCCTCAACCGGGAGTTGGCCCGCATCCGTAAATCCGGCGCCAAGGGCACCGAATGGATCCGCCCGGATTGCAAATCCCAGGTGGCGGTCCGTTATGAAGATGGCGTCCCGGTAGCCATCGAGAACGTGGTGATCTCCACCCAGCACACCGCTGACGTCTCCCATCGCCAGATTGAAAAATTCTGCATCGAGCAGGTAATTCGCAAAGTCCTTCCGAAGGCACTCGTCGGAAAGAAGACCGAATACCTGATCAATCCCACGGGACGCTTTGTCGTCGGCGGACCTCAGGGCGACTGCGGTCTCACCGGCCGCAAGATCATCGTCGACTCGTACGGCGGCATGGGTCGCCACGGTGGCGGTGCGTTTTCCGGCAAGGATCCGACGAAGGTCGACCGCTCGGCCGCTTATATGGCCCGCTGGGTCGCGAAACACATCGTGGCGTCCGGCGCCGCCGAACGTTGCGAACTGCAGGTGGCATACGCCATCGGACATCCCGAGCCGACGAGCATCCACCTCGATACTTTTGGCACCGGAGCCGTGGACGACGCGGTTATCCTCGCCGCGGTGAAGAAGATCTTCCTCTTCAACCCCGCCGAGATCATCCGCCAGCTCGACTTACGCCGCCCGATTTACCGTGCGAGCACGCACTACGGTCACTTCGGCAAGAAAGGCCTGCCCTGGGAAGTCACCTCGAAGCTCCCGGCGTTCATTAAGGCCATCAACGCCAACGTTCGCTAACCTTTATTGACCATCAATCATGTCCGCCAAAAAATCCTCTCGCGCCTCCAATAAGGGGGCCGACTTCCAAGTCGCCGATCTCAGCCTCGCTGAGTGGGGACGCAAAGAGCTGCAGGTCGCCGAGCACGAGATGCCCGGCCTCATGGCGCTCCGTGCCAAACACGGCAAGCGCAAGCCCCTCAAGGGCGTGCGCATCGCCGGCTCGTTGCACATGACGATCCAGACCGCGGTCCTGATCGAGACGCTCGCCGAACTCGGCGCCGATGTCCGCTGGGCCTCCTGTAATATCTTCTCCACCCAGGATCACGCCGCTGCCGCCATCGCCAAGTCGGGTGTTCCGGTCTTCGCCTGGAAGGGTGAGACGCTCGAAGAATACTGGGATTGCACCATGAAGGCGTTGACCTGGCCGAACGGCGACGGACCTGAATTGATCGTCGACGACGGCGGCGACGCGACGCTCCTCATCCATAAGGGCTACGAACTCGAAAACGGCTCCAAGTGGGTCGACACGAAATCAGATTCCGAGGAAGAGCAGATCATCAAAAATCTTCTGAAGAAGGTCGCGAAGCAGCGCCCCGGTCACTGGCATAAGGTCGTCAAGAGCTGGAAGGGTGTCTCGGAAGAAACCACCACCGGCGTGAAGCGCCTTTACCGCATGCTCGAAGAAGGCTCTCTCCTCGTACCCACGGTCAACGTCAACGACACGGCCACGAAATCGAAGTTCGATAACCTCTACGGTTGCCGCGAATCGCTCGTCGACGGCATCAAGCGCGCGACCGACGTCATGATTGCGGGCAAGGTCGCCCTCGTCATCGGTTACGGCGACGTCGGCAAGGGCTCGGCCCAATCTCTCCGCGGCCTCGGCGCCACGGTGCAGATCGCCGAAATCGATCCGATCTGCGCCTTGCAGGCAGCGATGGAAGGCTTCCGTGTCGTCACGGTCGAGGATACCCTCGGCAAGGCCGACATCTATGTCACCGCCACGGGTAATAAGGATATTATCACCCTTGAGCACCTGACCAAGATGAAGGACCAGGCGATCGTCTGTAACATCGGCCACTTCGATAACGAAATCCAGGTGGTCCGCCTGAACGCCTTTAAGGGCGC
>DKND01000012.1:6519-9077 GCA_002470605.1 Opitutia bacterium UBA7397 | reverse complement strand
GTCGAACTCATCGCGCAGATCCTCAAGGCCAAGCAGCCTGAGGCCCGCGCCGCCGCCGTGGACGTCATCCGCCATTCCTTCTGGCAGATTCCGAACCACGTCGAACTCCTGAACCAAGCCGTTCGTGATGAAAACGCTCGCGTGCGCCTGACCGCGATTGTCGCCGCCACCTGGCTTGACAACGCTGACGGAGCCAAGATCGCCATTGAAGCTTTCCATAAGCCCATCGACCGCTGGGTCGGCCCCGTCTTGCATTACGCCCTCAGTTATACCCTTAAGGACGACGTCGAGGCCCTCAAGGTCGCCGGCCAGCTGAACCTCGAGAGCAACCAAGCCGCCGCCGATTACTTCGCTGGTAAACTCAAGATCGGAGAACCTGTGCCCGAGGCCGGCACCGACTCCAAGCCCGCACGCAAGCTCACGGCCGCCGAAGAGAAGGTCTTCAAGCTCGGTCGCGAAATCTATTTCCGCGACGCCCATTGCGCCACCTGCCACCAGTCAGATGGNNAACATCTACCCGCCCCTCGCTAAGAGTAACTGGATTGATGAAGACGAACGCATCACCAAAATTCTACTCAAAGGCCTCTGGGGTCAGATCACGGTGAGCGGCCAGCATTTCGACCCCACCAAGGGCGTCCCGCCCATGATGGGCTTTGGCGGTCTGCTTAACGACGATGAGGCTGNNCGCATCAACTTCTACATGACTGAAGAGATTCTGAAGGAGCACCCGCTCAAGGCGGCGCCTCCGGCGAAGAAGTAAGCGAAGGCGAAGCCTTCGAGGGGGCACGTGGGCAAGGTGACATGGGGACACGAAGCGACCGAACTTCGGGTGGCGGGTGGGAGCCTCAGGTAGCGGGTGGCGGGGCGGGGTTCATTTGACTACCCCTACCCCTGCCCCTACCTCTACCCCATGCTCCGTGTTATCTTAGCTGTCTTCGCTCTGCTGTGCTTCTTCCCGACGTCTTACGCTCAAGGGAAGCCGCAGAAAATCCTCTTCGTCGGTAATAGTCTCACCAGTCACGGACCGAAGGCCGACATCGACTGGCACGGCAACTGGGGCATGGCCGCAACGTCACTGGATAAGGATTACGTCCATGTCGTGACCAAGGCCCTCGCTACCAAACAAGGCGCGACGCCGGTGATCATGGTCAAGAACGTCGCCGACTTCGAACGAAACCACGTCGGCTATGATATCGCCGGCAAGTACGCTGACGCCGCGGCCTTCAAAGCCGATCTCGTTATCCTTTGTATCGGCGAGAATGTTGCCGCGCTGAAGACACCGGAAGCCCAGGCCAAGTACCAAGAACAAGTTACCGCATTACTAAAGACGCTTAAGTCCAACCCCCAGGCCGCCATCATCGTCCGCAGCAGCTTCTGGCCAAGCGAGGCCAAGGATAGCGCGATGCGCAAGGCCTGCGAAGCTGTCGGCGGTACGTTCGTCGACATCAGCGCCCTTTCCAAGGACGAGCGGAACTACGCCCGCTCCGAACGCCCTTATAAGCATGCCGGCGTGGCCAATCATCCTGGTGACCGCGGGATGGCCGCGATTGCCGCGGAGATTGTGAAAGCGGTAAAGTAAGGCGTGGCGAAGGCCGCGGGGGGTTAGGCCGCCGCAGGGCGGCTGAAGGTAGGGGCGTGGCTCCGCCGCGCCCTCCGCAAAGGAGTGCACGATGAATCGTGCCCCTACCTTGGTTCGCCCTGCGGCGAACCATATCAGCACGCGACTGCAAGTCGCGCAGGCACAAAAAAGCCCCCGATATCGGGGGCTGATTCGTGAGGCCGGGGAGGCTTACTTTCCGCCGCAGCAACCGCCGGTCGAGGCAGGCTTATCGGTCGAACAGCTAGAGCCTTCCTTATTGCAGCAACCGCAGGTGCCGAGGCACTCACCAGAACCACAACAGGCGAGGCAGCAGAAACCCTTGCGACCGACCCAGGCGAGGAAGAGCACGGCGACAGCCAAGATGATGGCAACCGGGTCGTAGACCTGCTTAATCAACACGCACACCAGCACGATATTGAAGGTGATGGCAC
The DNA here is from genome assembly GCA_002470605.1 of Opitutia bacterium UBA7397. Taxonomy (GTDB): domain Bacteria; phylum Verrucomicrobiota; class Verrucomicrobiia; order Opitutales; family UBA953; genus UBA953. Next base: position 7,046 of record DKND01000012.1, on the reverse strand, counting down.
CAATCAGGGCGACACCCCAGCCACGCGAGCAAGCGCGAAGCAACAACAGGCCACCGATCACCTCAAGGGCCTTGATGATGGCCAAGTAAGAAGTGCCAGTCATGGCGGTGAAGTAAGCCTTAGTCAGGGCCCCTGCTTCCGGCGACGATGGAGCCGAAGGAGCCGGCAACACCGACTTGATAGCCGGGACGAAGAAGCTCAGACCGAAGATGATGAAGGCTACCCCAACAAGGATAGCGACGATGTTGGCAGTTTTTTTCATAACAAAGGTAGGTTAGCCTAAATGACCACGGATGAAAGGGCTAACTTCAGAGAGCCTTGTGGGAGCCATCGCAAAGGGCGCCCTTCTTGGAATGCTTACAGGCACAGAAATAGACCGTACCATTGGTTTCAGCCTTATAAGGGACCGGCGTGAACGCGGAACCCTTGTGGGAGCCATCGCAGAAAGGCTGCGTCTTGCTGTGGCCACAAGAGCACCAGTAGTAGGTCTTACCGGCTTCGACGAGGACGGGGAGAGGAGACTTCTG
>DKND01000012.1:4446-6489 GCA_002470605.1 Opitutia bacterium UBA7397 | reverse complement strand
GCGAGGTCGAAGAGGAGCGCTTCGAGTGGGCCGGTGGAGTTGAAGGCGAACGTACCCGCGTCTTCCGATCTGACAGCATCACCAGGCGAGAGCTTCACACCGCCAATCTCGATTTCGCCGGCAATCAGTTGGAACCATAATCCCCTGCCCTTACGGAGTTCGTGTGAAATCGTCGCGGCCGAATCGGTCTTCACGCGATAGACATCGGCGTCCTGGCTGATGTGTGCGGAGCCCTCGCGTCCATCGTTGGAAATAATCAATACCTTAGGAGCGGCGAGCTGAGCGGGCGTCGGCGTCCATTCGGCATAACGGGGCTTCAAACCCGCGCGGTCTGGCTGAATCCAGATCTGGATAAGATGAAGACGGTCGGACTTTGAGGGATTGAACTCACTGTGTTTTACGCCCGTGCCAGCGCTCATCACTTGAATTTCGCCAGGCTTCAGTTGCGCATGGTTGCCCATGCTGTCGCGATGCTCCAAGGCACCTTCGAGTACGTAGGTAAATATTTCCATATCCTTATGACCGTGCGTCGGGAAACCCATGCCTGGAGCCACGATATCCTGGTTGATCACCCGTAAAGAGCGGAACCCCCTATGCTCGGGGTCATAATAGTTGGCGAAACTGAAGCTGTGACGGGCCACCAGCCAGCCGTGGTCAGCTTGCCCGCGCTCCCCGGAACGTCTTACCGTAAGGTTCATATCGGTGCCACTATGTGTAAAAAAAGGGCGAAGTCCATCATCCGTCGATTTTTTCGGACAGTTGAGGCTGTGAGTTTAAATCGCTCCATCACGACCCATTTAAAAACAACGAGGCCATCTGCTTGGAGATTGAACGCAGCGACGGACATCGGTGTACTGCCCCCATGCGTTTTGGCAGCATCCTGATAGCAATCACCTCCGGGTGGCTTGTTTGCTCCTGCTCCACCCCTGCGCCCGAACGCCCTCTCGTCCTGGTCCACGTGATGCCATGGTTCGAAAGCAAAGCCGTTAGCGGCCACTGGGGCTGGCATTGGACCATGGGGAAACTTGACCCCGAACAAGGAGTACTGGCTTCCCACGACCGACCCCTGCTCGGGCCTTACGATTCGTCCGACCCCACCGTCATCAACGCCCAAGTCGCCTTGATAAAGGCCGCTGGTATCGACGGCGCCATCATCGATTGGAATGGCGTCGAGGGCTTCGCCGACTACGCAATGATTCATCGGAACACCCAGCTGCTAATCGCGGAACTCAAGAAAGCTGGCCTGAAGTTCGCGCTTTGTATCGAAGACAATCCGGGACAGCGCTTCATCCAAGAACAGAAACTGTCCCGAGCCCAAGCCGTCGCGAGGGTCGCGACTTCGTTCGCCTGGGCCGACAGGCATTGGTTTAGCGACGCCGCTTACATCCGTATCTCTGGTCGTCCAGTGCTCCTTATCTTTGGCCCACAATTCCTCTCCGGCCCAGAATGGTCCGCGATCCGGTCGACGCTTAAAAATAATCCGCTCACGTTCGCCCTGCCCCACCTCCGGCAGCAACCAGACATCGATGGAGCCTTCGCCTGGATACCCGTCAGCGAAGGAAAAACAGTCGGTGAGGCGACATGGACAGCCGAACTCGCTGAACTCTACAGTAACAGCACCAAGGAGCGACGACCCACTGTCGCCGTCGCCTTCCCAGGCTATCGTGATTTCTATGCGCAAGCGGGCGCCGGCAAGACCTACGGCTTCATCGATTACCGCGACGGCGCGACCTTCGCCCAATCCTTCGAACAAGCCATGAAGAGTGGCGCACCCATCGTGCAGATCGCCACCTGGAATGACTACGGTGAAGGCACCGGCATCGAGCCGACCGTCGCCCGCGGATTCCGCGACCTCGAAGTCATCATGAGGCACCTTCGCCCCGACGCCGACCCGGCGGAATTGAAGAAGATCCTCGAGGCCTTCAAGAGGTAGGGGCGCGCGGCCCGCACGCCCGCGGATGACCGGGCCGGTCATCCCTACCAAAACATCCGCCTCCTTGCCTCAGGCCCTCCGGCCCTCTAGTCCTCGAATCATCCCCATGC
>DKND01000012.1:0-4418 GCA_002470605.1 Opitutia bacterium UBA7397 | reverse complement strand
CTTCGGCATCACCGATATCGAGATGTCCAATCTCTTCGGACAAGAACCCACCAAGATTCGCGCCTTCATGGACGCACGCGGCATCAGCTGCTCCTCCTATGGTTGCCAATATGGCGATGCCCTCAAAAAGACCGACGAAGTAGCCGCCATCGCCAAGACGCTGGGGGCGAAATTCGTACGCGTCTCGCTTCCCAGCGACAAGAAGCCCTTCGACAAGACGGAAGCAGCCCAGCGTGCCGCCGAAATGAATACCATCGGCAAACTGCTCCGCGAAAAACACGGCCTAATCTTCTGCCTCCACAACCACGGCATGGAATTCGTCGTCGAAGGCCAAGGCACATTGTATGATTTCCTAATGGAGCAGACCCGGCCGGAAGACGTCAGCTTCGAACTCGACGTGCTCTGGGCCTATCTCCCTGGTGCCGACCCGGTCGCGCTCTTCGAGAAATACGGCAAACGCATCCCGCTCATGCACGTGAAGGATGTCCGCAAGGGGCTGCCGCGCACCTGGGGGCATAAATATGACTCCGATAACGACGTCACCCTGGGCACGGGCCAGCTCGACCAGGCCGCCATTTTCGCCGCCGCCAAGAAGGCCGGCGTGAAGCACTACTACCTCGAGGACGAGAGTTCCCACTCCCTGACGCAAGTCCCGCAGTCGATCGCCACCCTGAAGGCCGATCGCTGANNTTTATAGGCCTACCAGCGGAACACCCGTGCTCCGCTGACTGTCTTATCCCCATGCCTCCCAAGGCCACCCTCTTTCTCGGCGTCTTCCTCGCCGCTCACTGCTCAGCTGAACCGATCAACTTCAGCCGACAGATTCGCCCGATTCTCTCCGAGAATTGCATCGCCTGCCACGGCCCAGACGAGAAAGCCCGAAAAGCAAAACTGCGCCTCGACGACGAGCAAGACGCGAAGCGCGAACGTAAAGGCGATTACGTAATCCTGACCGGCAAGCCCGAACAGAGCGAACTCATCAAGCGACTAGAAACCCAGGACCCCGAGGAAGTGATGCCTCCGCCGAAGCAGCACAAAACTATTTCGCCGGCGCAAATCGCACTCCTCAAGGAATGGATCAAACAAGGGGCGCCTTGGGGACGTCATTGGTCCTACGAACCGGTGGTTCGGCCAACGGTACCCAAGAACACCGAAGCCAACCCTATCGACGCCTTCCTCACCGAACGGCAACAACAGGAAAAACTTTCGTGGTCTCCTGAAGCTCCGAAAAATATCCTCATACGTCGCATCGCCCTCGACCTGACCGGCTTACCACCGACGCCAGAGGAAATTGCGAAGCTCTCGACGGCTAAGCACGAAGACATCGTCTCCTACTATCTCGCCAAACCCGCCTACGGTGAACACTGGGCCCGTCAGTGGCTCGATCTCGCCCGCTACGCCGACAGTGCCGGCTACCCCAGCGACCCGGGTCGTGAAATCTGGGCCTACCGGGATTGGGTGATCAAAGCTCTGAATAAAAATGAACCGTTCAATCAATTCATCATCGAACAGATGGCGGGCGACCTGCTACCGAAACCCAGCGAAGACCAGATTATCGCGACGGCTTTTCATCGCAACACGATGACCCAGAACGAAGGCGGCACAAGCGATGAGGAGTTCCGTAACGCCGCCGTCATTGACCGCGTCAATACTACCTATGCGGTCTTCATGGGCACGACGATGGCCTGCGCCCAATGCCACACACATAAGTATGACCCCATCACCAACGCGGAATATTTCCAGTCTTACGCGTTCCTCAATCAGAGCGCCGATAGCGACAAAAAGGACGAAGTGCCATTGCACGAAATCTATCCGCCGGGCGTCAAAGCTCAACGCGACCAATGGATGAAGGACGCCGTCGTCGCCGAAGCCGTTTTTAAAAAGCCGAATCCAGCTTGGCTGGCGGGCTACGACGAATGGCTGGCCAAGGATCCGAAACTCACCGAGAAAGGACTTAAGGCCGCCCTGGCTGCCCCGATAGACAAACGCACCCCTGCGCAGAAAAAACTTCTGACCGATTATTACATCCGCAATGTTTCGCCGGCGACCAAAGCGGAAAGACAGGCTGCCAATGAACTGAAGAAGAAAATTGCCGACTCCAAGCCGGTGACAGTTCCGATCATGCAGGACCTGCCCGCCGCCCAACGTCGCAAGACCTTTATTCAATTGCGCGGCAACTGGCAGGCGCTCAGCGACGAGGTCAACGAAGGCGTGCCCAAGAATCTTTCCGCCTGGGACGAATCTTTTCCGAAGAACCGCCTAGGCTTCGCGCGCTGGATCGTCAGCCCCAAGAATCCGCTGACCGCCCGCGTGACCGTCAATCGGCTCTGGGAAACAGTCTTTGGTGTCGGGATTGTTCGGACCAGCGAAGAATTCGGCAGCCAAGGCGACCTACCCATCCACCCCGAGCTGTTGGACTGGTTGGCGGCCGAACTGACAGAAAGCGGATGGGATATTAAACATATCATATCCCTCCTCCTGAACAGTCGGGCTTACCGCCAGACTTCCGCCAGCAGCGCGAAGCTCAATGAACTGGATCCGGACAACCGCTTCGTCGCCCGTGGACCGCGCTTTCGGCCTTCGGGTGAACTGCTCCGCGACCAGGCCCTCGCCGTCAGCGGCCTCTTAAGCTCCAAGATGTACGGCGCACCGGTTCGCCCAAGCCGACCGAACCTCGGGCTCACCATCGCTTTCGGAAGTTCCGGGGACTGGACGACCAGCACCGGCGAAGATCGCTATCGTCGCAGCCTCTACACGGATACCCGACGCAGCACCCCCTACCCGAGCTTTGCGACCTTTGACGCGCCAAACCGTGAGACGTGCGTGGTCCGCCGCGGACGCTCCAACACCCCCTTACAAGCTTTCGTCACGCTCAACGATCCCGTGTTCGTCGAGACCAGTCAAGGACTCGCCCGTCGCCTACTCAAAGAAGGCGGCTCGACCGATGAAGCTCGGCTGCAGTTCGCGTTCTCTCTTTGCCTTTCACGTGCCGCGGACGCCCATGAACTTGCGACCTTGAAAAGCCTGCTCGCGAAGTCTGTCGCGCAGTATAAGACTGACACTGTACTCGCCCTAAAGATGGCGACGGATCCACTCGGGCCGGCCGAAAAAAGTGCCGACATCGCGTCCCTCGCCGCCTGGACGGCCGTCGCCGGCGTCATCATGAACCTCGACGAATTCCTCATGCGCCGCTGAGCCAAACAGACTACCCACACCCCTAACCCTTTCCGTCAGATGCCCCCGCTCCATCCCATCCGTGAAGCTGAATTACGACTTCAGACCCGTCGTCATTTCCTCAGCAGCGTCGGTCAATTCAGCCTCGGTGCCATCGCCCTGCATGCGCTCAAAGGCGAAGCCGCGCCCACGGCCCAGGACAATCCACTCGCGCCCAAGAAGCCGCATTTTAAAGCCAAAGCCAAACGGGTCATCTACCTGCACATGTCAGGCGGTCCGCCCAATCTTGATATTTTCGATTATAAACCCGAGCTCGTGAAACGTAACGCGGAGAACTGCCCGGACTCCTTCCTCAAGGGCCGTACCTTTGCGTTCACCACCGGCGTACCCAAACTCATGGGTACCCCGCGGACGTTCAAGCAATACGGCAAGGGCGGACTATGGATGAGCGATGCGGTGCCTAACTTCCAAACCGTCGCCGATGACATCACGCTCGTGAAAGCGATACATACCGATCAGTTCAATCACGCGCCCGCCGAACTCCTACTCTTCACCGGCCATGCGCGCCAAGGTCGTCCGTCGATGGGTTCATGGGCTACGTATGGACTCGGCACCGAGAACCAAGATCTTCCGGGTTTCGTGACGATGATTTCCAGCGGCACGCAACCCAGCGGCGGCCAAGGATGCTGGGGCAGCGGCTTCATCCCCTCGGTCTATCAAGGCATCCAATGCCGCAGCAAAGGCGACCCCGTGCTTTTCGCCAATGATCCACCGGGCATGACGCGCGATCTCCGTCGCGCCACCCTCGATGCGCTCAAAGACCTCAACCAACGCCAACAAGACGAACTCGGGCATGCCGAGACCGTCACGCGTATTGCGCAATACGAACTCGCCTTCCGCATGCAGACCAGCGTGCCCGAAGTCATGGATATCTCCAAAGAGCCTCAGAGCGTGCTCGAGGCCTATGGCGCCAAGCCCGGCGAATCTAGTTTCGCCAATAATTGTCTACTCGCGCGCCGACTCGTCGAAAAAGGCGTACGCTTCGTGCATCTCTTCGACTGGGGGTGGGATTTCCATGGTACGGGGAAAGAAACCGGTATCAAAGAAGGCCTCACCAAGAAGATGGCGGCGACCGATAAGCCAACTGTCGCGCTTATCAACGACCTCAAACAACGCGGATTGCTTGACGATACCTTGATCGTCTGGGGCGGCGAGTTCGGTCGCACGCCTTTCCGCGAAGGCCG
>DKND01000038.1 GCA_002470605.1 Opitutia bacterium UBA7397 | reverse complement strand
CATCGAAGGTTCACCTTCGCCCTACTTTTTGCTGCGTTTGACGTCCTTCCTCCGTCTCGCCGCCGCCCGTCTCTCGCCGTAAGATGAAACTTTTCCTGACCACCCGATCCGAAAGAATCGCCGTCGCCTTTTGGCTCAGCCTCCTCGCGGTCGCCACTCTGCTCGTCTTGCTCTGGCGCTCGCTTTAAGCCTCAAGGAATATAACGGGTCGCCACAAAACCACGGGCGGTCAGACCTCGGCGCAAATCATCCGGGTTCAGTCGGTCGCCCACCTTGATACCAGAACGCTTAAACCAGTGTGCGCTCATTTCTACCGCGAGACGGACTTGGCTCGAAGTCGAAGCGGTGGTCTCAGTATCGCTCGCCGTCATGGTTTTAATTTCTAAGATTTTCCCATCCGCCGCGACGAAGGCGATGTCGAGATCCAAGGGGGTATCTTTCATCCAAAAACTCATCTGCTGGTCTGCTTCGTAAAAGAAGGCCATCCCCTCTCCCTCCTTAAGCTGCAATGTCCCCATCAGTCCGCGGGCTTTTTCCAGCTCGGTCGTCGCGAGGCGAAGATGGATGGCCATCATGCCCACACGGACGGGGAATAATACTTCTAATCCGGCCTCGGAGCCGGCCGACGGCGGGGCAACCGGAGGGCGAGCATCGCAAGCCGACAGAAGCACGGCACCCATCATGAGCAATAGTCGGGACATACGGTCATATTTCCTGCGATTGCCTCCGTGGCAAGAATCGGTTGCTTCCTTCTATGCATCCGGACCCCAAAGCTCACTGGCGCGAACCTGCGACAGCCTTGATGTACGCACGCACGGCCACGCAAATCGGGCTTTGGGAATCTGAGCGCATTATGGTCCAACGATACTTCGCCCTGACGGACGACTTACTTGAAGTCGGGTGCGGAGGCGGTCGGGCCGGTCTGGGAATGCTTAAGCTGGGCTATACGGGATTGCAGCTGACCGATTTTTCCGAAGCCATGGTCTCGATTACGCGCGGAGTACTTGCCGACGTCAACCCCACCTGGGCCGCGCTCGTCGCCCAACAGGATGCCACCGCGTTGACATATTCGGACGCCAGCTTTGACGGCGTGATCTATGCTTTTAACGGTCTGATGTGCCTACCGGATCGCGACACCCGACTAGCCGCCCTTCGTTCGATTCATCGCGTGCTGCGCCCTCAGGGAATCCTTATCTTCACCGCGCCCGACCGGGAAAAAGGAAAGAACGCGGCACACTGGAAAAACCAATCTCTACCAGCCGATGGCATACCTGGCAATCGTTGGCACGAAACCGAAACCTCACCTGTCTTCATGCACAGCAGCACGGAACAAGAAACTTATGCGGAGCTTGAGCGCTGCGGCTTCACGACGCTTACCTCGCCCTTAAGCACTGAGGTGGCCATGGATAGCAAAGCTGCCCGAGATTTCGCCGGCGAAACCCGTTTTTACGTCGTCAGAAAGGTTTGAAGGAACCACGTCCGACCTCTCTTGTCCGACATTCTATATGCCACATCTGCGTCTGCTATTCGTTAGTCTCTGCTTGCTACCATTGAACGCTTGGGCTCTGAAGATTTTTGTCAGCCCAGAAGGTAATGATGCTTGGTCCGGCAACCTGGAAACAGTCAACTCCGGCCACACCGATGGCCCTCTGGCTTCACTCAATGGTGCAAGGTTAGCCCTACGCAGGCTTCCCCACCCTTTCACCGAAGACGTCGAGGTTATCTTCGCCTCCGGCACCTATCGCCTCGCCGAGGCGGTAGCTTTCACGGCGGAAGACTCAGGAGAGGCCGGCAAACCGGTGACCTATGCCGCCGCCCCTGGCGCCACGGTCGTCTTTTCCGGCGGCCAAAGCCTACCGCCCTTCGAACCTTCGGGAAATGGACGGTGGACCTTGAGCCTTCCGGCCAACACCGAACGCTTCGAACAACTCTGGGTCGGAGATCGTCGAGCCACCCGAGCGCGCACTTCTGATCCGGGCTACCATTTTCTCCGCAACGTCGAAGAAGAAAGCCCACTCGCCGGCGCCAAAGGTTCCGCCACCGTATACGAACAAAAGCTTCGTCTCGACCCCAAGGAACTCGCGGCCTTCGGCGAAGTCAAAAAAACCGAAACCCAAGATGCTGTCATTACTTTCTATCATAAGTGGGACAGTACCCGGCGTCGCGTCGAAGCAGTCGATCCCGCCCAAGGGACCTTGACGATTCGGGGGTCCGCCCTGAAGACCAATACACGCTTCGACCACCATACCGGAGTCGTCATCGAGAATCTGCTTTCACTCCTCGACGAGCCCGGCGAATGGTTCCTCAGCCGCCAAGGCTTGCTGACCTACCTGCCGCGGCCGGGTGAATCCATCGATACCGCCGTCGCTACTTTCCCTGTCGTCGATAAGCTGATCACTTTCACCGGCACGGGATCGCATAAAGTACACGACTTGGCCTTTAAGAATATCTGTTTCCGCCACGCCAAAGGTGTCGCCTCGCTCGCGGTCGCCGAACCTAACCAAGCCGCCGTGCGGACTGTCGACGGTGTCATCACCTTAGAACAAGCGTCTCAGATCAGTTTCGTCGGCTGCGAACTTTCCCATTTTGCCAGCTACGGATTCTCCCTTCGTCAAGGCAGCCGCGAGATCGCCATCGAAAAATGCCTCATTACAGACATGGGCGCCGGTGGCATCAAGGTCGGCACGCTCGCCGATGAGACGCTGCCTGAAAACCATGTCAGCCATAACCGAATCCATAATAATATCATTCGCGACGGCGGCCTGAGCTTTCCTTGCGCGGTGGGCATCTGGATTGGCTCTTCGTCCGACAACGTCGTGACGCACAACGAAATCTCCGACCTATTCTACTCCGCGATTTCGGTCGGTTGGCGCTGGGGCTACGCGCCCAGCAACGCCAAACGCAACACGGTCGAACGGAACCATCTTCACCACCTTGGCAAAGGCCTGCTCAGCGATATGGGCGGCGTCTACACCCTCGGGCCATCCGAGGGCACCTCGGTCAGCCATAATCTCATCCATGACGTGACTTGCCTCACTTACGGCGGCTGGGGGCTTTACACCGACGAAGGCAGCACGGGCATCACGATGGAAGGCAACGTGACGTACGAAACTACCGATGGCGGCTTCCACCAACACTACGGCAAGGATAACATCATCCGGAATAACGTGTTCGCTTTCTCGGAAGAGCGTCAGGTGAAGCGCTCGCGGGCCGAGGAACATCTCTCTTTTACTTTTGAAAAGAACATCGTCGTCTTCGATCGCGGGGAGATGTTAGGCGGAGTCTGGACGGGCACGCCGCAGAACTTCCTCCTCCGCAATAATCTTTATTGGGACTACTCGCTCCGCCCCGTCACCTTCCCACTTAAGTCCCAGACCATGGCCGCTTGGCAGCAAAGCGGACAAGACCTTGGCTCCGCCATCGCCGATCCGCTTTTTGAAAACCCATCCGCTCATGATTTTCGCCTGAAAACGGGATCACCAGCGCTTGCCATGGGCATCGCTTCAATCGATGTCTCAACCATGGGCGTCCGGCACGATGACCCCGCGTGGCTCAAACTCGCCCAAACGTTCGAACGGCAAACCACCCCACGCCCCGCTCGACCCGAAGCACCATCGGTAAATATTCGCCAGAACTTTGAAGGTCGTATCATCGACAGTAAGCACCCCTTCCCGGCATCGCATCCGTCGCTTACAGCCCAGAGTTCCGCCCCTGGAAAACCCAGCAAGGGCTTAGGCGACGCCCTCACGCTCACCCGCGCCAAGAAGTCCGAAGGGCAGCAATCGCTGCTTTTCCAAGATGCCCCTGGCCTCCCGGCTTCTTATTATCCGATGTTAGCTTTCGACCCCAACCATACCAGCGGCACGACAATCGTGAGTTTTGACCTCTACCTAGAACCAAAGGCGATCTTCGGTCATGAATGGCGGAGCAAAGGTAATCCTTATAGCAGCGGCCCGATCCTGCAGATTCGCGATGGCAAACTCACCGGCGCCAAAGGCTTGAACCTGGATTTTCCCTTCCAGACATGGGTGCACATCGAAATCATTGC
>DKND01000108.1:6894-12102 GCA_002470605.1 Opitutia bacterium UBA7397 | reverse complement strand
TTGGTCGTGTACTCGGCCTGTGCACCCTTGATATTCCGCTTCTGGACCCAAGGCATGAGGGAGCGGAGACGCTGGCCGGTCTTTTCGATCGGGTGGTTCTCGCCCTGCTTAAGCAACTTATTGTAATTCTTCAGGCCGCTCTTGTATTCCTTGACCCACTGGGCGGTGAACTTTCCAGATTGGATTTCCTTGAGGATCTCGCGCATCGCCTTGCGGGATGAGCTGTTGATCACGCGAGGACCGCGGGTGATGTCTCCGTATTTAGCCGTTTCTGAAATCGAGAAACGCATGCCGGAGATGCCAGCTTCGACCATGAGGTCGACGATGAGCTTCAATTCGTGCAAGCACTCGAAGTAAGCCATCTCAGGCTGGTAGCCTGCTTCGACAAGAGTTTCGTAGCCGACTTTGACGAGTTCGGAGGCGCCGCCGCAGAGGACGGCCTGTTCGCCGAAGAGGTCGGTCTCAGCTTCTTCCTTGAAGGAGGTCTTGATGACGCCGGCACGGGTCGAACCGATGCCCTTGGCCCAAGCTAGTGCGGTCTTGGTTGCCTTGCCGGAGATGTCTTGCTGGATGGCAATGAGGGCAGGGACGCCCTTGCCTTCGACGTACTGGGCGCGAACAACGTGGCCGGGGCCTTTCGGAGCGACCATGGCGATGTCGACGTTCTTTAGAGGCTTGATCAACTTGTAGTGGATCGAGAGACCGTGGATGAAGAGAACGGTCTTGCCACCTTTGCCGAGGTTAGGGGCGATATCCTTTTCCCAGACGTCGGCTTGTTTCATGTCGGGGATACCGACGAGCATGACGTCCGCACGACGAACGGCTTCAGCGGTCTCGTAGACCTTGAAACCTTTTTTCTTGGCCGCGGCTGCGGACTTCGAGCCCTTGTACAGGCCCACGATGACGTTAAGTCCGCTGTCGCGGAGATTCATCGCGTGGGAGTGTCCCTGGGAACCGAAGCCGAGAACGGCAAGGGTTTTGTTCTTAAGAACGCCGAGATCGGCGTCCTTGTCAGTGTAGACTTTAGCAGGCATGGTATGTGATGGAAAAGATGGGTGATTAGCTGATTTTCTTCTTACCGCGCGTCAAGGCGACGGCGCCGGTCCGGGCGGTTTCGATGATGCCGAAAGGCTCGATCAGATCAAGGAATGCGGTGATCTTGGTCACGTTGCCGGTGAATTCGATTAGGAGCGAATCGTGGGCGACATCGACGACCTTGGCACGGAAAAGTCCGGCGATTTCGAGGATCTCGGTCCGGGTCTTCTTGTCGCACTTCACTTTGCAAAGGATGAGTTCGCGGGCGACGTGGTCGACCTCTTCACGGGAAAAATCCACCACGGTGATGACGTTGATGAGCTTGTCCAAGGCTTTGACGCAACGGTCCAAGGCGGCGTCGTCGGCACTCACGGTCGCGGTGATCCGGGAGTAGGCCGGGTCGTGGGTGGGGCCGACGTTCAGGGTCTCGATATTGAAGCCACGGCCGGAGAGCATGCCAGCGACACGAGCCAAGACGCCAAATTTGTTTTCGACGAGGGCCGAGAGGGTGTGCTTCTTCTTGATGGGCGTCATGGTGTTGGGGCTAAAAAGGGTGGACGGAGAGGGACTCGAACCCACGACATCCTGCGTGTAAAGCAGGCGCTCTAACCAACTGAGCTATCCATCCAATGGAGGGTTGGGTATAGGGAAGTCCCCGGCCTTTTGTCCACAATGAAAACCGCCCCTCGGGCTTGCCCCGCCTGCATTACTTCTGCAATCTACAGCCTAATGGACCCAGCCCGCATCCAGCGTATCATTACGGCCCTTGAGGGGTTAACCCGCCCCGGCCTGCCTAAAGAGGGTGTTTTGGACTGTATCCGCGTGCTGGACGGCGAGGTGGCAGCGGTAAATTCAGGCCTTCCAGGCGACTTGGATCACTATTTACGCCGTCGGTCTTACGAAAAAGCCTTGGTTTATCTGCAGGGTGGCAAGCCAGGCGAAGGGACCTGTGGTCGCGGCGCATGAGCGGTAACCCTTTCGATAAGCTCGATGGAGCCGACCTACCTCCTGGCCCGCCGATTAAGCCGGTTGTTCCTGTAGCCAAGGTCAAACCTAAGCTGGGCAAAATCATTCTGCAGTACGAACGTGCCGGTCGGGGTGGCAAAGAGGTCACGATTTTTAAGGGGCTCTGGTTGGAGTCGCAAGACATGCGCATGCGCGAAGCGCTCCTCAAACAATTGAAAAAAGCCATGGGTACGGGTGGCACTTTGGAAAATCGCGAAATCGTCCTGCAAGGGGATCGACGCGAGACGGCCAAGGCTTGGCTGCTAAAAGAAGGTTACACGACCAACCTTTAGGCCTTCGTCAAAACCCTCTCGCCAGCCCCCGCGAGTTGGGCTATCGCTGAACCGTGCCGCTGTTGATGCCTAATCTGATTCCGTTGGTAGGCGATTTAGCGCCTGTCCGGAGGGTCGTGGAATTGCTTTTGGCCGCCGGAGGTAAGCCGTACATGGTCGGTGGCTGCGTACGCGATGCGCTTTTGCGGGCGCCCGTGGTTGATATCGATATCGAAGTATACGGTCTGGGCTCACGTCAGATCGAAGCGGCCCTCCGTAAGGAATTTGGAATTATTACCGTAGGTGCGGCTTTCGGAGTGACTAAGCTCAAGGACTTCCCGGTCGATGTCTCGGTGCCTCGCCGCGAGAATCGTACGGGCGTGAAACATGCGGATTTCGATGTCCAGGCCGACCCGACGATGACGCCGAAAGACGCCGCCGAACGCCGCGACTTCACGCTGAATGCGATCTTGTGGGATCCGATTTCGGGTGAGATCGTCGACCCTTGGCAGGGACAGAAGGATCTGGACGATCGGGTGCTTCGGCATGTCTCACCCAAGTTTTCCGAAGATCCCTTGCGCGTTCTTCGTGCGATGCAGTTCGCCGCCCGCTTTGAATTCACGGTCGCCCCCGAAACTATCGCGCTTTGCCGCACGTTATCGCAGGCTGACTTGCCCCCCGAGCGGCTGATGGAGGAGTGGTCTAAGCTAATCTTGCGCGGCGTGAAACCCTCGGCGGGTTTGAATTTCTTACGAGACTGCGGCTGGTCGAAATTTTATCCAGAGCTGCATGCGATGATCGATGTGCCTCAGGATCCCGAATGGCATCCCGAAGGCTGTGTGTGGACGCACACGGCTCTCTGTCTTGATGCTTTCGCCAAAGAGCGTAAAGGCGATCGGGACGAAGATCTGATCGTCGGGCTCGCCTTACTCCTGCATGATATCGGTAAAGCTACGACCACGAAGAAAGAACCTCATGACAATCGCTGGCATGCTTACGGTCATGAAGAAGAGAGTTTTAATCTCGCGCCTGGTTTCCTCGCGCAGATTACCCGTGAAGTGAAACTGATTGAATCGATTCTGCCGCTGGTTCGCTGGCATGCCCAGCCTTGGGAGTTGTTCCGGGCGAAGGCGGGCGATGCGGCGGTTCGCCGATTGGCTAATAAGGTCGTGCGCATCGATCGATTGGTGCGCCTCGATGAGGCCGACCGAAAGGGAAGGGGCTCGAAATCTACTGCCGAGCCTTCACCACAGGGAATTTGGCTTACCGAACGTGCGGCGGCCCTTCATCTCGAGGATTCAGCCCCCAAGCGTATCGTCTTGGGTCGTCACCTTATTGCTTTGGGCCATAAGCCGGCGGGTTGGTTCTCCGAAGTTCTTGAAGAGGCTTTTGAGGCTCAACTGGATGGCGCTTTTGCCGATGAGGCCGCCGGGATCACTTGGCTCAAGGAACGCATGGATCGCCGGGCTGTCTAATTATTATGTCAAATCGTACTGCCGGCTTAGCCGCTCATCTCGTCGGTTCAATTGAATGGCATGAGGCCCTTGCGCATATCTTGAAATCGTTCGACTGCGTAACGGGTACGCTGCATCGGACGGATCCGTCCACGGGTTTGCTCATGCTCATCGCGCACCAGGGTATTCCACCTCAGGTCCAGGCGATGCTTTTGCCTAAAATTGATAATATCCCCTTCGGCAAGGGTATCGCCGGTTGCGCCGCTTCTCGTAAGAAAGCCGTTCAGCTCTGCAATTTACAGGAAGATCTCGGCGGTGTCGCCAAGCCCGACGCGCGCAAGACGAATGTCCAAGGCGCTCTGGCGGTTCCGGTCTTAGGAGTCGATGGCAAGGTCATCGGTGTACTCGGTATCGGTAAGATGCAGCCTTATGATTTTTTGGCCGAAGAAATTTCGGATCTAGATCACTGCGCAGCGCTCATCGCTCCGCATCTCTGAAGCCATTTACGCGTTCCTTAGCGCACGTCCGGTAGGCGATTCCTTTTGCCGTAAGAGATCTTCGGGAGCTCCTTCAAAGGTAAGACTCCCGCCTTTTTCGCCGCCGACTGGGCCTAGTTCCATCACCCAGTCTGCCGCCAAAATGACGTCCGCATGATGTTCGATGACGATAAGGGTCGCCCCGGCGTCTCGGAGGCGACCGAGTAACGCCAATAATTTGGCAATGTCATCCCAAGCCAATCCGGTGGTGGGTTCGTCAAGGACGTAGAGCCTGCCTGCATGATCGCGCCGCGATAATTCCGAGGCGAGTTTCAGTCTTTGGGCCTCGCCTCCCGAGAGCGTATTAGCTGCCTGGCCGAGTTTGATATATCCCAGGCCGACCTCTTCCAAGGTGCGCAGTTTTTCTGCGAGCCTAGGTTGGGCGCGGAATATTTCCCCGGCTTCCTTGACGGTGAGTTGTAACGCATCCGAGATGCTTAATCCTTTGAAGCGAACTTCGAGCGTCTCGCGATTGAAGCGCCGGCCGGCGCAGCTGGGACAGTCCACGAAAGTCTCACCGAGAAATTGCATGTCCAGCGCGACGGAGCCTTCGCCGGCGCAGGTTTCGCAGCGGCCGCCGCGGACATTGAAGCTGAATCGTCCCGGTCCGTAACCTCGGACCTTGGCCAAGGGCAGGGTGGACCAAAGCTCGCGCATCAAGTCCATGATTCCCGTGAACGTGGCGGGGTTCGAGCGTGGTGTCCGGCCGATGGGTTCTTGGTCGACCGCCGTAAATGCGACCATTTTTTCGAGTCCCTCGATGCCGGCGTTCTTACCCGGGACGACCTTGGCGCCGTTGATCTTGCGCGCAGCAGTAGCCGAGAGGATATCGATGGCGAGCGTGCTTTTGCCTGAGCCCGAAACGCCGCAGACGACGGTAAGATTGCCGACAGGAAACCGGGCGGT
>DKND01000108.1:5689-6823 GCA_002470605.1 Opitutia bacterium UBA7397 | reverse complement strand
ATGGCTGAGGCATTCTTTCGGCGTGCCTTCGAAGATGATTTTTCCGCCATCAGCCCCGGCCCCAGGTCCCATCTCCACAAGATGGTCCGCCGCCATGATCATGTCGCGGTCATGTTCGACCACGACGATGGTATTGCCGAGGTCGCGCAGGTCGTGGATTGATTTAATCAGACGTTGATGGTCGCTAGGGTGAAGGCCGATGCTCGGTTCATCGAGCACATAGGTGACGCCGACCAGTCCGAGTCCAAGTTGCGTGGCCAGGCGGACGCGTTGCGCTTCGCCGCCGGACAAGGAGCTGCATTCGCGATCAAGGGTGAGATAATTTAAGCCGGCATCGTTCAAAAAAGTCAGGCGTTGCTCGAGGCCGCGTCGCGCCTCTTCCGTCGGGATGACGCGCGGATGTGTCGTAAGTTCGCGCGTGAAGGCGAGGGCTTCGGGAATCGTTAAGGCCAGGAATTCGGCCATATTTTTTCCGGCCAGACGGAGGGAGAGAGCCGAAGGAGACAGGCGTTGGCCGTGGCAACCCGCACAGGTCGAGCCGGACTGGAACTGGAGCAGGCGTTGGCGGAGCGATTCACCGGTCGTCGTCCGGTAGGCATGTTCAAACTCTGCGAACATCCCCGCCCAGACGGTCTCGACTAATTTACGTCCTTTGACTGGCGGCAATTGAAAGATTCTTTTCGGATCGCCATGCAGGATGAGTTGGCGAATGCCCGGAGCTAAATCTCGCCAAGGAGTCTTCAGATCGAAGGGCGTCTGTTCGGCCAAGGCGCGTAAGGTCGCATTACGTCGGATAAGGGTTTTACGTGTCGCACATTTCCAGGGTTTGACCGCGCCATCATTGAGCGAAAGGCTTTCATCGCGAATGGAGAGGCTTTCTTGAAAGCGTAATTGCCGGCCTAATCCACCGCAGTCCGGGCAGGCGCCGCTCGGGTGATTATGCGACAAGGCACGCGGGCTGATGTCTTCGTAAGTCTCACCACAGTGTTCGCAGGCAAGGTGAAGGGAAAGGACGTGTTCGATCCAGGCGCCGCCGCTTTCGGCGAGCACGAGGGCGCGGTTTCGTCCTTCGCGAAAAGCTAGCTCGAGGGAGTCGGCGAGGCGGCTGCGTTGATCGTTCGCCATCACGATGCG
>DKND01000108.1:2853-5619 GCA_002470605.1 Opitutia bacterium UBA7397 | reverse complement strand
AGCAAGACCGAAGGACGGTCTTTCGTGATGGGTGCGATGATCATCAATCGCGTGCCGTTGGGAATGACTTCTAGCGCCTGAAGATTATCATCTAATGAGCGCCGGCGAACGGGGTGGCCATCCTTGAGGCACTTGCGATCGCCCGCTAAGATCCAAAGCGGACGGGCATGGTCGGCGATTTCGGTGAGCGTCGCCACCGTCGAGCGCGGATTGGTGTTCCCGCCCGTGCGTTGCGCGATTGCGATGACGGGTGAGAGTCCGCGGATAAAATCGACATCGGGACGAGCTACGGACTCAAGCATCCCCCGGGCCTTGGCGGAAAGGGATTCGAGGTATTGGCGGCAACCCTCCGCATGTAGGGTATCGAAGGCCAAGGAAGACTTTCCCGAGCCGCTCACGCCGGTGATGACCGTGAGGCGGTTGCGCGGCAGGATGACCTCCACGTTCTTCAGATTGTGGGTGCGGGCCCCTTTAATGTGGATGGGCGTGCTCAGAGGGGTGAACCATACCTTGGAACGCCCAAGGGAGAAGTGCGAAGTAGGGGAGGGTGCTTTCCGTTAATAAGTCCCTTATCATTTCACTTTTACCTGAAACGTTAACCTGTCAGTTTGCGGGGATGTTCCGCCCCTTAGTCGCCCTCTTCGTGTTCTGCACCGCCGTCGTTTTTGCGGATAAAGAAGAAACCCGCGTCCTTTTCTTGGGAGATAGTATCACTTATGGCGGCAATTGGGTGGTGTCTGTCGAATCCGCCATTCGGGCGCAGAAGGGTTTGGCGCGCGCGACCGTCGTCAACATGGCCCTTTCGAGCGAAACCACTTCTGGTCTTTCGGAGGCCGGCCATGCGGGGGGCAGCTTTCCGCGACCTGATCTGCACGAGCGTTTGCAACGGGCATTGACGCAATTCAAGCCCACGCTGGTGGTGGCATGTTATGGCATCAACGATGGCATTTATCAGCCGCTTGATCCGCAACGCTTCGCAGCTTATCGGGACGGGATTATCCGTCTGCGTTTAGCGTGCATCAAGGCTGGCGCCAAGATCGTCGTGATGACACCACCCCTTTATTCTCCAGACAACCGTCCGAAGGATGCGATTAATTATAATGGCGTCATGGACGCTTATGCCGCTTGGCTCGTCGAACAGAAAGCGGCCGGTTGGCAGGTGATTGATATCCGTCCCAAATTGCGCGATGCCGTCGCGGCGGCGAAGCAAGCCGACCCGAAATTCATCTACGCCAAAGACAATTTACATCCGGGCGATGAAGGGCATCTTTTTATCGCTCAGGCGGTTTGGCCTGAGCTCGCCAAGTATATGAAATGGAAACCCGTGACGCCGTTTGCCGAAGGGGCTAAATTTAAGATTTTGCAGCAAAGCATGACGGTGCTTCGAAATGCCTGGCTTACCCAGGTAGGTCATAAGCGCCCGGGGGTCGCCGGGGGTATGCCTTTAGATGAAGCGGAGGCCCGTTCGGCCGCTCTTTTGACCGATTATCTAAAATAATTGAGCTTTTTAGGGGTTTTGGGGAAGGGCGTGCCGGGGCTAAATTGCCTAACAAACACGACTCTGACACGAAACTGTAACAATTGTGTGGGATGATGTTGGTGCATCACACTCATGAACACCTCCCTCAAGTCCCTCGCGCTGCTCGTTTTCACGGCCAGCATCGCTTCCGCTCAACAGGCCACCGCTGCTCCTTCGGGAGTCGTGACCGTTGACGCTAAGTTGCCCGACTACGTCGTCGCTTCTGGTGTTTCCGGCAACTTGAATTCCGTCGGATCCGATACGCTGAATAATCTGATGACCTTCTGGGCTGAAGGCTTTAAGGCAAAATATCCTAACGTTAATATTCAGGTTGAAGGAAAAGGTTCGGGCACCGCTCCTCCTGCGCTCACCACGGGTTCGGCTCAGGTCGGTCCGATGAGCCGCGAGATGAAGTCAAGCGAGGTCGCAACCTTCGCCGGAAAGTTCGGCTATAAGCCTTCCAAGATTGCCGTCGCCATCGATGCCCTCGCGGTTTTCGTGCACAAGGATAATCCTATCACCGGCCTTTCGCTCACGCAGGTTGATGCCATCTTCTCTTCCACCCGCAAGCGCGGCGGACAAGACATCAATACCTGGGGCGAGGCTAAGCTAACCGGCGCCTTCGCTGGTAAGACCATCTCGGCCTTCGGTCGTAATTCGGCTTCGGGTACTTACGGTTTCTTCAAGGATAACGCTTTGAAGAACGGTGACTACAAGGGCAGCATCAAGGAGCAGCCTGGTTCTTCGTCTGTTGTGCAAGGTGTCGCCGCCGATCTCGGTGCTATTGGTTATTCCGGTATCGGGTACCGTACCTCTGGCGTCAAACCCCTGCCTCTGTCCGAAACCGATGGAGCTGCTTTCATTGAGCCTAATTACGCTAACTGCCTCAACGGGACCTACCCGCTTGCCCGTTACCTCTACGTTTACGTGAACAAAGCGCCTTCCAAGGATATGGATAAGCTTACCAGCGAATTCATCACCTTCGTGCTCTCCAAGCAGGGCCAAGAGATCACCATGAAGGACGGGTATTTCCCTCTCCCGGTTGATGTCGCGAGCGAAGGCCGCTCGGCTCTGAAGTACTACAGCGCCGAATAAGTTTGGTCTCGAAACCGCTTCGTCGTCACCACGCCCCTGTGGGCCGGTTCATAAAGTACGACGCAAGCGGTCTCGGGTCCTTCAAGGCGGGGTCTCCCCGCCTTAACCTTTTCAAAGAGACCGACACCTAAACGTCACCCGATGGAAACTTC
>DKND01000108.1:1972-2775 GCA_002470605.1 Opitutia bacterium UBA7397 | reverse complement strand
TTCGGGATGTTGGGCTTCCTTATTTTTCAGATCTTTCCGCTCTTTTCCGGGGCTAAGGTGAAGGAGGCAGCATCGGTTCAGTTTCCGGCGAATGCCGTCGCGTTCGGCGAGGACGAATATGGCGAAATGCCATTCGCTTGTCTGGCGGATGGTTCGATTATTTTTCAGCGTGCGCAAGACGGAGCCAAGGTCCTTGCTTGGACGCCCAAGCTGTCAGGGAGTCAGGTGACTGCCGTTCGTACTTATCCGCGAAGTGGAATGGTGCTGTTAGGTCTTTCCGATGGCTCGGTCGAAGAGTTGAAAGTTTCCTATCGCTCTAATTTTGACGCGACGGGTAGACGCAGCTTGGAGCCCGTCGTGACGGCTTCCGAGCCAATCCAGGTCGGTCAGGCGGGGTCGCCTTGTCTCGATCTCTGGAACGCTAAAGGGTTGAGCGCCAGGCTGATTATGGTCCGGCAATCGATCGCCGGTAAGGAGGCACTAAGGGCGGTGCGCCTGACCGAACGTAAGGGCCTCGGAGGTAAAGCAAAAATTACCACGAGTGAGCCTTTTGGCGTCGGGACGGATGTGTCGGATTTCGAGAATGTTCTGCTCCCTTCGACCGCAGATGCCGTGATTATGATTCGGAAGAGCGGCGAGGTCCGTGTTTATGCCGAGGCCGGCGATAGCTTTGTACTTTCCCAAGCCTTCACCCCTTTTCAAGGGACCGCCGATCATCATATCGCTACCGCTGGGATGATTTTCGGAAATGTTTCGATAGTCTTCGTGAATGGAGTAGGCGAGCAACAGGTTTGGTCGATTTA
>DKND01000108.1:0-1928 GCA_002470605.1 Opitutia bacterium UBA7397 | reverse complement strand
GCTTTCGCCGGAAATTACGATCGGTTCACGGCACTCGATGAACGTGGGGTTTTGCACCGTTGGGAATTGGTTGATCACCATCCGGAATCCTCATGGAGCGCTTTCTTCGGAAAAATCTGGTATGAAGGCGCTTCCGCTCCCGCCTATACTTGGCAATCCAGCGCAGGGTCCGATGAATTCGAGGCCAAATATTCCCTCGTTCCGCTTTTTTATGGCACGGTAAAAGGAACTTTTTATGCCCTCCTTTTTGCGCTCCCGATCGCCCTGACGGCCGCGATTTACGTTTCGCAATTCTTGCGTCCGGAATTTCGGCAGGTGGTTAAACCTGTGATGGAGATCATGGCTTCACTGCCCTCGGTGGTGCTTGGGTTTTTAGCCGGTCTTTGGCTCGCGCCTTTGGTTGATTCACGCATCGTGCCTTTGCTTTGCGCGGTGGCGGTTTTGGCCCCAGCTGCCATTGCGGCCGGATTTATCTGGTCCGCCTTACCACAGCCTTGGCGCCGACAAGTCGCCCCGGGCGTGGAATTTCTCTGGTTGCTTCCCTTTGTGGTCTTGTGCGGCTGGTTGGCTTGGAAATCAGGACCGGCAATTGAATCCTTTTTCTTCACGGTGAAGGACTCCTCTTCAGGTTTGCCGGTGTCTGATATTCGGGAATGGTGGCGGCAGACGACGGGTGCGACTTATGATTCACGTAATTCCCTAGTCGTGGGTTTCGTGATGGGCTTCGCCGTCATCCCTATCGTCTTCACCATCGCGGAAGACGCCTTATCTAATGTTCCTAATTCTTTGGTCTCTGGCTCTTTGGCCTTGGGTGCCAGCCGGTGGCAGACGGTATGGAGCGTCGTGATTCCGACCGCGATTTCAGGTATCGTCTCTGGTATCATGATCGGCTTTGGCCGCGCCATCGGCGAGACGATGATCGTGGTGATGGCGACCGGGAATACCGCGGTGATGGAGGCTAATCCCTTTAGCGGGATGCGGACCTTGTCGGCCAACATCGCGGTTGAGCTTCCTGAAGCCGCCGCCGGCCATACACATTATCGCGCCCTATTCCTTGGGGCTTGTTGTCTTTTCTTGCTTACTTTCGTGATCAACACTCTCGCTGAAATTCTCCGCCAACGCCTTCGGGAGCGTTATAAAGTCGTCTAAGCCATGGCCACCAATTCCGATAGCAGCACGCCACGGGGTGAATCTTGGGTCTGGTTTACCGGACTGGGTCTGATCATCGGCCTGGCGATGGTGGTAGGGCTCCTTAGCCTGGTCATCGTCAATGGCATCACGGTTTTCTGGGCTCCGCCGGTGCCGGTGGTGAAGATGGCCGACGGCCAAGGTATCATCGGTCAGCTGGCGCAGCGCCGAATTCGGCCTGGTACACCCGCATCGGATCCGCGGTATGAACGTCAATATCAGGTCGGCCTTCGCGAGCTTAACGGTAATTCGTATCTCTGGGTCGATGAAGCCAAAATCAAAGCCGAAGAATTCCCCGCGGACGTCTTGGGCTTGGAGCGCGTGGAGAATGGTCCAGCCTTCGTAAGGCCCATCACATTAAAGCAATCAGACGGGAAGGTGCTTTCGATTACGGACGCCGAGTTTGAAACATCGCTGCAATCAGAAGTCGCCGCCGCGCGTCAGATACGGGAGAAACTTGTGGAAATCAATCGCCACCAGGTCGGCGAGGTCAATGCTGACATGGAATCGGCCCGGATCGGTTTGCGTCGGGCGGTCGATCTTCATCAGGAAGACGAAGCGGTTACGAATCGCGAAATCATCGCAAGGCTTGAAGCGCAATATGCGATTTTACAGGCCGAAGGTCGGAAGGTGAGCGAGGGCGGTGCCGTTGCGACTTTAGGGGTTCAAGATGCGGCGGGTCGTTCGGTGACCGTCCCGTTGACTCAGGTGATCCGTGCCTGGTTTCCCAATCGCCTCGA
>DKND01000126.1:6559-9067 GCA_002470605.1 Opitutia bacterium UBA7397 | reverse complement strand
TTACGCTCTTACCCTTGACCCTTGGCCTGATTTTCCCTCCTTCCATGGGGTATGTCCACCGCTTTGCTTTTTTCTGGTCAGGGTGCCCAGGCCGTCGGCATGGGGAAATCTCTCTACGAAGGTTCGCCCATCGCCAAGGCGATTTATGATCGCGCGGCGAAGGTCTTGCCCTTCGATTTGAAGCAAGTCTGTTTCGAAGGTCCCGTCGAGGTGTTGACGGAAACGCGGGTCTGTCAGCCTGCTCTCTACGTGCAGGGTTATGCAATCGCGCAGATTTTGCGCGAACGGGGAAAGCTTAACGATCTTAAGGCCTGCTTGGGCCTATCACTGGGCGAATTGACGGCTTATGCCTTCGCCGGGGTTTGGGATTTTGAAACCGGACTGCAAGTCGTCGCCGAACGTGGCCGGCTCATGCAGCTCGCCTGCGATCAGACCAAGGGTGGGATGGCCGCAGTCATCGGCGGGACGCGCGAAGATATCGCAAAACTCTGCGCCGCCTTTGATATCGACGCCGCAAATTTCAATTGTCCCGGGCAGGTCGTGATTTCGGGCGATGCGGAAAAGGTCACCCAAGCCGTCGCGCGCGCAAAAGAATTTGGCCCCTTTAAGCTGGTCAAGCCCTTGGTTGTCGCTGGCGCCTATCATAGCCGCTTGATGGAGCCGGCGCGCAGGGCGTTCGAGGCTTACTTGCAGGGTATCGAATTTAAGCGTCCGCAGTTCACGGTCTACTCGAATACCACGGGAGCTGCCTTGTCCGAGCCGGCGGCGCTGCGGGAGGCGTTGGTCAAGCAAGTCGTCTCCTCGGTGCTATGGGAGGATGATTGCAAGGCCGCGGCGGCTACGGGGGTGGCGCAGTTTTACGAATGTGGACCCGGTGGCGTCTTGGCAGGGATGATGAAGCGTTCCGCCCCCGAGGCTCCGGTGGCTTCCTTGTCCGAGTTTGCTGATATTCCCGCCTAATCCTCCCTTTGATGGGGCTAACGCTGGACAAGCCCCCCATCCGTAGTCCTATTACACCCTTTCCCGTCGAATTTCTCTCCTTACCGTGTCCTTAGACCATATCCGCAATTTCTGCATCATCGCGCACGTCGACCACGGCAAGACGACGCTTTCCGACCGCTTGTTAGAGCACACCAAGACCATCGAAAAGCGGCAGATGAAGGAACAGTTGCTCGACGCGATGGACCTCGAACGTGAAAAGGGCATCACAATCAAGTGTCACCCGGTGACGATGAATTTTACGGCTCCCGATGGTAAGCAGTATATTTTAAATCTCATCGATACCCCCGGACATGTGGACTTCGCTTATGAAGTCTCTCGCTCCTTGGCCGCCTGTGAGGGGGCGGTCTTGCTGATCGACGCTTCCCAGGGGGTCGAAGCCCAGACGGTCGCCAATGCGACGTTAGCGATGAACCAAGGGTTGGAGATTGTTCCGGTCATTAACAAGGTCGACCTGCCCAGCGCCCGTCCCGAAGAGGCCCGGCGTCAGGTCGAAGATATTTTGACCATCCCAGCTCAAGACGCGGTCTTGGCTTCGGGTAAATCCGGCATCGGTATCGACGAAATTTTCGCGGCGATTATCAAGCGCGTGCCGCCGCCTCGCTGGTCCGAATATCCGCATCATCGCGCGTTGGTCTTCGATTCGCTGTTCGATTCTTATAAAGGCGTCATCAGTTACGTCCGTGTTTTCTCGGGCACATTCAAGGCCGGCCAGACCATCGAACTCATGTATAACGGGGTGCGTTCGGTCATCAAAGAAGTGGGGATTTTTTCGCCGAAGATGAAGCCGCAGGACGAACTTGGCCCCGGAACGGTGGGTTATATCGTCATCAATATCCGGGAAGTCGCCGACGTGAAAGTCGGCGATACCATCACCTTGGCGGCAGATCCGGCCAAAGAGCCGGTCCCTGGCTTTAAGGAAGTCCGCCCAATGGTATTCAGCGGCATCTATCCCCTCGACACGGCAGATTACGAAAAGCTGAAGACCTCCCTGGCGAAACTGGCGATTAACGATTCCTCGCTGACGTATACCGCGGAAAGTTCGACGGCCTTGGGCTTTGGTTTCCGTTGCGGCTTCTTGGGTCTCTTGCACATGGAAATCGTTCAGGAGCGTCTGCGCCGCGAGTACGATCTCGACATTCTTTCGACTTACCCGTCGGTCGTTTACAAGGTCTTCACCACCGACGGCGTCGAGCACATCTTGGATAACCCCGTGGTCATGCCGGACCCTTCGGCCATCGAGCACATTGAAGAGCCAACCATTCGGGCTCATATTCATATTCCGGGAACTTCGATTGGCGATATGCTGACCTTGGTGCAGGAGAAGCGCGGTATCTGCGAGCGGACCGAGACGATCGACGGCGACCGCGTGATTTTAGTCTGCCTCCTGCCGCTCAACGAAATCCTCGTCGATTTCAACGATCGGATGAAGTCCATCACCCGCGGTTATGGCTCGATGGATTATGAGCTGGGCGAATATGTCACCTCCGACCTCGTGAAGATGGATAT
>DKND01000126.1:4331-6494 GCA_002470605.1 Opitutia bacterium UBA7397 | reverse complement strand
CAGGCCGCGGTCGGCTCGAAGGTCATCGCCCGCGAGACCATTGGCTCCGTCGGCAAAGACGTCACCGCCAAGTGCTACGGCGGTGACATCAGTCGTAAGCGCAAGCTCTTGGATAAGCAGAAAGAGGGCAAGAAGCGGATGAAGCAGATCGGCAAGGTCGACATCCCGCAGGAAGCTTTCATCAAGATCCTCAAGAACGAGGGGTAAGTCTTATTTGGGCGATTTCTGGGCTTTCCCTTGGCGGGGGCTTCGCTAACTTGGCCACAGGTCTCCTCTCATGTCCTTCTACTATCGTCGCAAGCTTCGCAAAATCGGCCGCGGGCTGTTGGAATCTTCCGAGAAGGTCGTCCTTTATCGTCGGGATGTCATCGCCGCCAAGGACTTGAATGAGCAGTTGGAAATGGCCGAGCTGGTCCGGGCTAATATCAAGTTACGTCCGCGCGAAGTGATCGAGACCGAAGCTTTACTGAATCGTTTTCACGCCGTTTTGGCGCGTAACGGCGGCAAGATTTATCCGGTATCGGCGGGGACGGATTACACCGAAATGATCATCATGGCCGCCATCGTGGCCGGTGCGATTCGGAGCTTCTTCCTGCAGCCGTTCAAGATCCCGACGAATTCAATGTGGCCGACTTATAACGGCATGACTGCCGAGGTGCGCCAACCTTCCGACGAAATACCCGGCTATGCCCAGCGGGCTCTGCAGCTGTCGCAATGGACCTGGACGCATGTCGTGGATGCGGAATTTGAAGGTGAAATCGCCATCCCCATCATGGAAGTGGAAAGCGATCATGCCGATGGCTCGCGCAAATTCATGCCGCGTTCGCCCAATTCAGTGCCCGGGAGTGGAATTCTCGGCAGCGGTTTTTTCCGGAGCAACGAGAACCAGTATCAACTTTTGATCGGACCAAACATCCAGACGATTCCGATGCCCGCGGATTTCGGCTTCGACGGGGTCTTGTTGCGGACATTTTTCCCAGGCGAAGCCAAGTTGCTCTTGCGTAAACAGGATGCGGATCGGTGGCAGGAAGTATTCCGTCGGGCCGCCGCGGATAATCGCATTCAACGCGGTCCCTTGGGCCTGATGTTGCTGACCGGTCGCAAGGCTCACGTCGGCGAACCTATCCTTAATTTCGACATCCTGACGGGCGATATGCTCTTCGTGGACCGGGTTTCTTATCACTTCGTCGAGCCTTCGCGCGGAGATACTTTCGTTTTCCGGACCAACAATATTCCTGGCTTGGCTGATCAATACGGCCGGCCTTCTCAAAATTATTACGTGAAGCGTATCGCCGGCGTGCCGGGACAGCGCCTGATGGTGAATCCGCAGGGGCAGCTCTTGATTGACGGGAAAGCTCCGACCTCGCCCGAACCGGTAGCTCTTAATAACCGACAGGCGATGGACCGGGGTTACTTCGGTTATCTGCCGGAGGCCGGAGGTTACCGGTATGCCTTACCCCTGAACGCTGAATATACTGTCACGCCTGGGCATTTCTTCGCCATGGGTGATAATTCGGCCAATAGTTATGACTCACGCGGCTGGGGCGAAGTGCCAGCGGCAGACGTCGTCGGCAAGCCGCTCTTCATCCTGCACCCCTTCACCGCGCATTGGGGCGCGGCGAAGTAGTGCGCGGACGCTGTCCGCCCAGGGCTATGCGGGCACGTGGGCAAGGTGACAAGGGGTTTGGTTCAACAGCCTTGCCAGCGTTTCCCCGGTTGTCACCATGCTCCTTCTATAGTTCCCATGGCTTGGACTCTCTATCGCCACTATAAGGGCAACCATTACCTTCGGCTCGGGGTGGCGGCGCATTCCGAAGATCTCTCACCGCTGGTGGTCTACCGCTGTCTCTATGATAACCCCGAAGCACGCACGTGGGTCCGCGCGCAACCGATGTTCGATGGCGTGATCGCAGACGGCCGCCAGCGTTTCACACCCGTCGGCCGTCTGCGCCTCGTGCAGCCGGAGGACATGCGTACCGTCCTCGCCTTCGGCTACGACGCGTGGAAGCACGATAAGACCTTCGACCAGTATTGCGCGGCCAAGGATAGCGATCCGCATCATCTGCGCGGAACGCGTTACCTCCTCGAAGATGTCGCTCGTCAGCCCGTGGCCGCGTTGAACGTCCTGCGCTTCCGCGAAAGCCTCATCGGCTTCGCTTCCGT
>DKND01000126.1:1156-4239 GCA_002470605.1 Opitutia bacterium UBA7397 | reverse complement strand
CGCTTCCCGAAGTCCCTGGCCATGGCCACCGGCGATACGCCCTTGTCCGAGATCGAAGCCGAGTTCCTAAAAACGTATTTTTAAGTATGGGGTCAGATCGCTTCTGACGGATATCACTCAGAAGCGATCTGGCCCCATACTCATTGTCGCCCGAATTAGCGGAAGGACTTCAGTCGCCATGCCGCGTTGGTTTCGCGGTCGGTCCGGAATTCGATGACGCGGACGCCTTTGCCGCGCACTTCTAGCAGGCGGCGGACGTCTTTCAGGCTGGCAGCCACCTCATGCCTGACGAGATGCGCTTGGCAGAGTTTTCCGAGGTCGGTCACCTGCGGCGTGCCCCAAAGTTTTTCGAAGTGGGCGGTGTCGTCAGCGACGGCGAGGTGATTGAAAATGCCGCCCCCTTGATTATTAATAACTAAAATCGTCACATCTCCGGCGTGGCCGTAGGCCGAGAGCAGGGCGTTGCTGTCGTGCAGGAAGGTGAGGTCGCCGCAGAGGAGCACGGTACGTTGGCCGGAAAGCGAACAGCCGAGCGAGGTGGAGACGGTGCCATCGATGCCGTTGGCGCCGCGGTTAACGAAGATCGCTGGGCCAGGTCCAGGAGGATGATAAAACCATTCCAGGTCGCGGATGGGCATGCTGTTGCCCACGACCAATTGATCATCGGTCCCAAGGGCGGTCTCCAGGCAAGAAATCACCGAACCTTCAAACGCCCAATCAACCTGTACGATCTTATCGAGTTTGGCCCGGGCAATTTGCTGAAGCGATTGCCAGAGTTTCAGATGAGCGGAAGTTTTCCCCGTGATCTTAAGGCCAACTGGGGTGAGTTCGCCATCCAGACGGCACCAGCGCGAATGGGTGGCGTCGATATTCTCTCCCGGACGTCCGACTTGGACGGCCATGATATCCGCCTCTTTGATCCATTGGCGGAGGACTTTACTGGTGGGAAGGGAGCCGACGAAAACAGCGGCCTTCGGTTGAAGTCCTTTGGCGTTTTTCAGATTTCTTAAGATCAGGTCGTAAGTTGAAATCAGCCGTCCGCTGTCCGCTAAGTCGCCGCGCAAGGTGCTCGCCCCGTCGGCCAAGATCGGCCATCCAGTCTGATGCGATAGCTCAAGGATAGCTTGGGCTGATTCATGTCGATGTGCCCAGGCCTGAGGTCCTACAATGATGACGCCACGATCCGTCTGCGGAAGCAGACTGGCTACCGCGAGAGGGGATAAAGTCGCTTGGACGATCGGGTAGGGTGGGAGTTGGGTAAAGGCTTCCAAATCGAAGCCGGCAGGGGTCTTAAAGCCTTTTTCCGGTTCCGTGGGCGCCAGAGGGTCGCGGAAGGGGAGATTGAGGTGTACCGGACCCGCAAGAGGCCCTTGAGAGCATTGCCAGGCGTTGACCAACGTCTGGCGCCAATGGCGGAGCAGGCCGAGGTCGTTCGCAGGGACGGCGGCTTCGGCGGCCCAGACGGGATAGTTTCCGTAAATACCGTTTTGATCGATGGTTTGTCCAGAGTGGCATTCACGCAGTTCGGGCGGGCGATCGGCGGTGAGGATAATGAGCGGTGTTCCGGATAGGCGGGCTTCGACGACGGCAGGCAGGTAGTTGGCCGCCGCCGTGCCCGAGGTGCAAAGCAAGGCGGTAGGGCAGCCCGTTGCCTTGGAGAGACCGAGCGCTTGAAACGCGGCCGAACGTTCGTCGAGCGCCACAATGCTGTGCAGTCCTGGGGTGGTGGCAAAGGCGTGGGCCAGCGGCGTTGAGCGCGAGCCGGGTGAGATGATCACATGCGTCAGTCCGCAACGCTGCAAAGTCTTAGCGCCCACGGCTCCCCAAAGAGCGTTCGTATTCAGAAATTTGGGCAGGCGAGCCATGGTGCTATGTAGCCCGTCATATTCGAGGGAGACAAGCGTGGGCTTGGTTTTGGGTTTAAGTCCGCTCAATTAGGCCTACTATTTTCAATCAAATGGAGGTCTTCCTGCATCTGTTGCCCCTGATCGTGGTCTTGGCCTTGGGCGGATTGCTCAGCCATGCGATCTATTTGGGCATGAAGTTCACCGTCGATGCGGGACATGTCCGCGTGCGCGTCTATGGTTGGACCGTGCGTAAGGTCGCGCTGAGCGATATCGAATGGGCGGCGCAGGATTGGTGCTTCTGGAACGAGCATTGGACTAATTCCATAAGTCCCAAGCGATTGGTACTGTTACGTCGTCGGACGGGCATGGTCAGGAATTTTCTCATTAGTCCGCCTTCGCCGCAGGAGTTTTTGAAGGAGCTGGCGGCTAAGGGTGTGACGTTGCGCTGAACCTTAGGTAGGGCTGACCACCCTTGGTCAGCCGTGGTTGAGTCAGGCCGCGGTTGAGCGAGGGCGCTCAACTCTACCCAAGGTAAAGAGACTTTTCGGGTCCCGGGTCCCGATCCCGAACCTGCTCACCCGTACCCGGCTCTCGATTACCGAGACCCGAGACCTGAAAACGTGTACCCCAGCCAATCATCCGGTCTCCGGTTCCCCTTTGCTGTTTGTCCTTACCGCTTACCGCCAAACGTTAGCCGGTTATCTCTGAAAATAAAAAACCCCGGTCGCCCGGGGTTTTATTTAAGATTCTAAGCGACGCTTATTTGCCGTGCGCTTCCTTGAGGTGCTTGGCGAGCGGATCGTAGCCGAAGTCTTTCTTGAGGTCGCGCCAGGTGGCGTGCACGTGGTTGGCGCCGTTCTGGGTGTTGTCTAATTCGAAAATGAACTCGGGTCCGACGATGCTGTAGTAGTGTCCTTGACCGACTTCGAGGCCGCCGGACCAGGCGAAGAAGATCTGATTTTCATCCACTTGACTGATGGCCGCCATTTCTTGGAGGGAGAAGTCGCTGCGCGCGCGGCCGACGTATTCGCGAATGATACCGCCGAGGATTTTCTTCTGGTCAGAAGTCAGGGCCGAAACCGCGATGCCTTTGTGCTTAATGATACCATCGGCTTTAGGTTTGTTGCTCGTAATCACGTCCTTGGGGACGTCGCCGGCGAGGAAGCCACTTTTACGTTGTTCATCCGTAAGGCTTTTGGCCAAGGCGCGTCCGAGGTTGTCTTCTTGGTCGAGAAT
>DKND01000126.1:0-1091 GCA_002470605.1 Opitutia bacterium UBA7397 | reverse complement strand
AAGTTTTGCGAAAGGTGATGGCCTTCCCAGCGCCATCCCCAAGTACCTTTGGCATCAGGCTTGCCGAAGACGGAGACGAAATAGTTTTCGGCGTCACGCTTATTGGCGCCTTTGCCTTCTTCGATAATCGAGAGGAGGTGTTCGCTGGCCATGATCGATTCGGCCTTCATGTGTCCGCGTTGGCTGAGGGTGACGGAAAGCAGGGCTTGCGCGAAATGGCGTTGGCCGGGATTCATTTCCTTGAGCGGCAGACCCTTGCGCACGGCAGGAACGAAGATCCAGTGGGTTCGTTCTTCGTTTTCAAAAGCGAAGGTGGCTTTGGCGCGCTGAGCGTCATCAAGCGAACCGAGGAAGGCATTGGCGGCCTTGGTTAGTTCTTCGCCAGCACCGTGGGCAAATGCTGTGGGAAGGCTGAGCGTCAGGGTGAGTAACGCGCAGAGGAGACGGGGGAGGAGTCGCATAAGGGTGTCAGGTAAGGACAGGGGTGTAAGGGAAGGGTTCCCTGAGAGCCAGAAAGGAATGGCGGGCGGGGCTGGCGCCCCGAGGGGGCAAGTGGGCACGAGTTTGGGGTAGGGCTGACCACCCTTGGTCAGCCGTGTCTCGAGGTAGGGACGACTCTCCGAGTCGTTCGAAGAGCTTCTCGTGAGGGCGGGATCGGAGAGCCCACCCTACCCGATGCCGAGAGCACGGTTGAGCGAGGGTGCTCAACCCTACCTTGCCCTATCAGGCGCTTTCAGCCTCGCTGAGCTTCTGCGCGGCTTGTTCCCATTGGGCAGTCGCGGCGTGCAGGGCGTTGATGGTGTCTCGAAGGCGTGCGTTCAGCTGCTGCACATTGACCCCCTGCGTATAGGTCGCGGGATCGGCCAATTCAGCGGTGATCTGCGTCTGCTTGGCTTCAAGTTCCGTCACCGTCTGTTCCAATTTAGCGACTTCGGCTTTCATCTTACGGATATCGGACGACGAAGGTTTGACGACCGCTTTGGGTTTGTCTGCCTTCGGTGTCTCGAGCTGCTTCGGTCGGGCGTCGGTAAAGCCAGCGGTGAGCGCGGCGCGCTCGTTGCCGGACTTGGATTTCTCAAGGTAGTAGGCGT
>DKND01000034.1 GCA_002470605.1 Opitutia bacterium UBA7397 | reverse complement strand
GTGAGGTCGATTTTCATTTGTTTTATTTGTTAGAGTCGCGTTGGTTAAAAGGAGTGTATTCTTTGACTGAGTTGTTCCAAAGTTTTATAATAATTCAAGGAAGTCAAATTTCGTTACGTGAAATTTAACTTATTATTTACAACTTAACAGTTTTTGGAAAAAAGTTTAAGCACTCCATTCGAGCATTCGTCGCAAGGGGACTTCAGCGGCAACTCGGATGCTTTCGGGCATGATTACTTCCGGAGTCCCATTAAGCAGACAGTCGTGAACTTTTTGCAATGTATTCATCTTCATGAACTTACATTCATTACAGGCGCAACGATCAGTGGGTGCGGCAATGAAAGTCTTGTGCGGCACTTCACGTTGAAGGCGGTGAATCATGCCAGCTTCCGTCGTAATGATGATAGTGTCGTTTTCTTGGCGTCGGCACCAATCGACCATCAGTTCGGTGGAGCAGACCATATCAGCCAAATCTCTAACCGCTTCGGTACATTCAGGGTGAGCAACGATGGGAGCCTGGGGATAGGCCGCCTTGGTGCGCAGGAGGGCAGCGGGGGTGAATTGGACGTGGGCGTAACAATTTCCAGGCCAGAGTTGCATGGCGCGGCCGGTTTTGGCGGCGACCCAGCGGCCGAGATTTTGGTCGGGGATAAAAAGAATGGGTCGATCAGCCGGCACGCGATTAACGATCTTACTGGCGTTGCCGCTCGTGCAAATGACATCGCTCAATGCTTTAACGGCGGCGCTGCAATTGATGTAAGCCACCACGTAAAGTTTGGGGTTGGCGGCTTTGACGGCCGCGAGCTTTTCGGCGGGACAGGAATCAGCGAGTGAACATCCGGCTTCCATGTCGGGGAGAAGGACGCGTCGCGTGGGATTCACGATCTTAGCGGTTTCGGCCATGAAATGTACGCCGCAAAAGAGGATGGTCGAATTTTGGGCGGCGGCGGCTTTATAAGCCAAGCCGAGCGAATCACCCACGAAATCAGCCACCCCCTGGATGTCTTCACATTGGTAATTATGAGCAAGAATGATGGCGTCTTTGGCTTTCTTGAGCGCGATCACTTTTTTCTGTAAATCCGAAAGCGGGAGTCCTCCGGCGGGGAGGGGAGGGAAGACGGTGGCGATAGGGTGGCTCATCAGGGTCGGAGATTTTTGCGTTTTTGACAACGTTCACAAAGGGCGGTGACTTGGAGTTTTTGGGAAATCGGACGCATGCCATGTTTGGCCGCCACGGCCTTGCCGTACCACTCCATGAAAGGGGCGTCGACCT
This sequence comes from Opitutia bacterium UBA7397, assembly GCA_002470605.1. Taxonomy (GTDB): domain Bacteria; phylum Verrucomicrobiota; class Verrucomicrobiia; order Opitutales; family UBA953; genus UBA953. The sequence continues at coordinate 21,252 of DKND01000034.1, read as the reverse complement.
CAATGATCGTGTCGCAACTTTCGCACACAAGCTGCGCGCGGAAATGAGTCGTTCCGATTTCGGCCAGGTAATACTTATGATCACGACCGACGTCGACTTCCCGGACGACGTTGCTTCCGATCAATAAAGGAATCGCCCGATAGATGGTCGCACGGGAAACGGTCCGATCAAGCGAGCGCGATTTCTTCAGTAAGTCTTCGGCGGTGTAGTGGCCGGCGATGCTTCGGGCGGCTTCAAATACGGCCATGCGCTGGCGGGTGGCCCGAAGGCCTTTCGCCGCGATGAAGGCTTGGAAAGCTCCGGATTGCTCCGGGGCGTCTGGATGGACGGGCTTAGGCATGCCTGATTTGAGACACTTTTGATACTGAGAGCCCATCCGTCAATACGGGACGCGTCATTGACACCGGGGCAGGCCTGCCCTTCATTTACCCCCTTTTCCTATCGGGAAAGCACTCTAAAGATGTACCACAACACGGACGACCTTCGTATTCGCAGCCAGCTCCCCCTGCTGACGCCTGCGCTCGTACTCCAGGAGCTACGCCCCTCGGAGCGTGCCACCGAGGTCGTATCCAGTGCCCGTCGGGATGCTTCCAAGATTATTTCCGGTCAAGATGACCGCTTGTTGGTGATCGTTGGCCCCTGTTCCGTTCACGACGTTAAAGCCGCGCATGAGTATGCCGGTCTGTTACTTAAGGAAGCCAAGAAGCACGCCGCCGATCTGCTGGTGGTAATGCGCGTCTATTTTGAAAAGCCTCGTACGACGGTGGGTTGGAAGGGGTTGATCAACGATCCCCAAGTCGACGGTTCTTTCCGGATCAACGATGGCCTACGCATCGCGCGTCGTCTCCTCGCCGATATCGCTGATTTAGGCTTACCTTCGGCCACGGAATTCCTTGATCCCATTACTCCGCAGTATGTGGCTGACTTGGTTTCCTACGGTGCCATCGGCGCTCGGACCACCGAAAGTCAGATTCACCGCGAATTAGCCTCGGGCCTTTCGATGCCGGTCGGATTCAAGAACGGAACCGATGGCTCCATCCAAGTCGCCGTCGATGCGTGCCTGTCTGCTCGCTCTTCGCATTGGTTCCCCTCGGTCACCAAAGAGGGCGTCGTCGCTATTTTCCAGACTTCGGGTAACCCAGACGCTCATATCATCCTCCGCGGCGGTTCCCGGACGGGTCCCAATTACGGCGCAGAATTCGTTACCGACGCCACGGCTCGGATTCAAAAGGCTGGGCTGACCTCACGACTCGTGATTGATTGTTCGCACGGTAACAGTTCTAAGGAACACCGTCGCCAGATGATCGTTGCCGCGGACATCGCCACGCAAGTGTCCCAAGGATCGACCATGATCGCCGGCGTGATGATCGAGAGTCACTTGGTGGAAGGCCGCCAAGATTGGAAAGGTGCGGATACGTCCGCCTACGGTTGCAGTATCACCGATGCTTGTATTTCTTTTGCTGAGACTATCCCGGTCTTGGACGCCCTTGCTCAGTCCGTGCGCCAGCGCCGAGCGTTGGTAAAAGCTTAATTTACGACCATGAACTCCGTCCTTAAGCTCATCCTGGAAGGCGAATCCCTTGATACCGCCCAAATCGGCAAGATCTTGGGCATGGGTCCCGAAGCGGTCGAACGCGAGCTCGCCGACTTGCGCCGTCAAGGTATCCTCTTGGGCTGGCGCCCGATCATCAATCCAAGCTACGAAGCCGAACGCCGGGTCCGTGCCGTGATTGAAATTAAGATCCGTCCTGAAGGCGTGGGAGGTTTCGACGGCCTCGCGGAGCGTATCTCGGCTTTCGAGCAAGTGGAGAGCTGTTACTTGATGTCCGGCGGCTATGATCTCTTGGTCGTCGTGACGGCTGATAATCTTTATAAAGTCGCCGGCTTCGTCCACGAACGTCTCGCCCGGATTGATGGCGTGCAGGGTACTTCCACGCACTTTTTCTTGCGGGCTTACAAGAAAGACGGTTTCATCGTGAGCGACGAAGGCCTGCGCCGCGACCAGCCATCCGTCAGCCCTTGAGTCTATAAATATTATGGATGACTCCGGCCGATTCGTAGCCCGCCATGTGGCGACCCTCCCTAAATCGGGCATTCGCGATTTCTTCGCGATTGTCTCGAAGATGAAGGATGCGGTCTCCTTGGGTATCGGTGAGCCTGATTTCGTCACCCCGTACCACATTCGTGAGGCGGCTATTTCGTGTCTCGAGAAGGGCCGGACTTCTTATACCGATAATCGCGGCACCCAGCAATTGCGCGACGAGATCTCGCGTTATGTCGCCCAGTATTATGGTCCGGAATATAATCCGGAGAATGAGATTCTGGTGACCATCGGCGTTTCTGAGGCCCTCGATATCTTGCTCCGCGCTGTCCTTAATCCTGGCGACAAGGTCCTCTATCACGAGCCCTGCTACGTGAGTTATGCTCCCAGCGTGACCCTCTGTCATGCCGTACCGCTTCCGATCCGGACATTGTCCTCCGACCAGTTCGCGCTCGACCCAGCCGCCTTGCGCGCCGCATGGCAGCCGGGGTCGAAAGTGCTGGTCTTGAATTTCCCGACCAACCCGACGGGCGGGACGGCGGATCGCGCCAAGCTTCAGGAGATCGCTAAGTTCGCGATCGAAAAAGACCTTCTCGTCGTCTCCGACGAAATCTATTCCGAGCTCACTTTTGATGGCGACCACGTTTCCATCGCTTCCTTGCCCGGGATGCGAGAGCGCACGGTTTTCCTTCACGGTTTTTCGAAAGCCTTCGCGATGACGGGTTTCCGGATCGGCTATGCATGCGGACCAGCCGCCGTCATCGACGGCATGCTCAAGGTCCACCAGTACGGCATCATGTGCGCTTCGATCATCAGCCAAGAAGCGGCCGTGGAGGCTCTGCGCAACGGTCGCGAATCGATGTTGCACATGCGCGACAAATATCGCGAACGTCGCGACTTTATCGTACGTCGTTTCAATGAGCTTGGCTTGCCCTGTCACCTGCCGCGAGGCGCTTTCTACGCTTTCCCGCAAGTCTCCGTCACTGGCTTGGATTCCATGACCTTCGCCTCCAAGCTGCTGGAGCAACAAAAGGTCGCCGTCGTCCCTGGAACGGCCTTTGGCGCCGCCGGAGCTGGTTTCTGCCGTGCTTCGTTCTCGACAAGTTATGAGCGGATTCATGAGGCTTGTGAGCGAATTGGTCGCTTCATGGACACCGTTCAAAAGCGCTGAGCATCCTTGCTTGCTTGTGGGGCAGGTAACCCCGACTCTCTCATTTTATGGAACGGAACACTGAAATTTCACGCGCGGTAGCCATCGTGGGCCGTCCCAATGTCGGAAAAAGCCGGCTGTTTAACCGTATCGTCGGAAGGCGTATCTCGATCGTGCACGACCAGCCAGGTGTCACGCGCGATTTGATCACCTCCGATGTCTTCGATGGTCGCTATACGTTGATGGATACGGGGGGCATCGGTCTTTACCGCGCCGAGCTCACGCCGCGGGTCGTCGCCGACGCCGTCGAAGAGCAAGTCGATTTCGCCTTGGCCGCAGCTTCCATTGTACTCTTGGTCGTCGATGCCTCCGAGGGTTGCGTCGCGCTGGATTTGGAAATCGCCGCCAAGCTTCGCCAAGCCGGCAAGAACGTCATCGTCGTCGCCAATAAAGCTGACACCGAAGATCGTGACGGTACGTTTTCCGAATTCTTTACGTTAGGTTTCGGTGAACCTTTGCTGATTTCAGCGGAACATGGTCGGGGTATGCCGCAATTGATGGCATTGATTCTCAAGAAACTCGGGCCAGCCCCGGAGACGCCTCGTTCCGAAGGCGCGCGTCCCATCCGTCTCGCTTTGGCGGGCCGTCCGAACGTCGGCAAGAGTTCTTTAGGTAACCGGCTCTTGGGTAGTTCACGGCTGATTGTCAGCGAAGTCGCGGGTACGACGCGTGATCCGGTTCGTGCCGGCCTTTCCCGGACCAAGGCCGACGGCTCGAAGGCAACTTTCTCGCTCGTTGATACGGCCGGACGTCGTACGGCGAATAAGCGCGACACATTGGATTTCTTTTCCCAGATCCGCGCGGACGAAATCTTGGCCGAAACCGATGTGGTCTTCCTGGTGCTGGACGCAGGGCAGGGTGTCACGCGCATCGACAAGCAGCTCGCCGGAGAATTGGCCCTGTTGGGCTGCGGCTTGGTAATCGTCGTCAACAAGTGGGACCTAGCTAAGAAAGCTTTCCGTGATAAGAATATCGATGGTTTCGAGGACGAAGAAGAATTCCGCGCCAAATTCCGTAACGCCGTCCGTCGGGAACTGTTCTTCCTGCCCGAGCCGCCGCTTTTGTTTGTTTCCGCGATGACGGGCCTGCGCCACGAAGACATGCTGGATGCCGCCGAAGGCGTCTTTACGCGTGCCGGGGCCACGATTCCGACGGCGCGTATCAATCGCGTCATTCAGGACCTCATGATCAAGCGTCCGCCGCGCATGGTATCAGGCCGCCGTTTCAAATGTTACTACGTCACGCAGGTTTCGAAGCGTCCGATTCGTTTTCGTCTCTTCTGTAATTCGGAAGAACGCCTGGAAGATGCTTACCAACGTTTCTTGGTCAAAGGCGTGCACGAGAGTTTTGATCTCGCCGGCGTGCCAGTCTTTCTGGATGTGGTCGGCAAGCCTAAGCAGACTGGCCGTCAGTTCTTTGCGCCGCCAACTTCGAAGACGGATGATTTGCCCTCGAGCCGTAAGGTTGCGGCCAAGCCGGTGCAAAAAGTCGCATTGCCTGCCAACGGTCCACGCACGGGTAAGACCCGAGGCAAAATCGGGATGAAATCCGTGAGCGGTAAGCGCGTGCAGGGTAATAAGAAAGCCTACACACGCTGGGATAAGCCACGTTCGCTGAAGGGGCGCGCTGCCCGCCAAGCTCGCAAGTAATCCGCTTTCCATCATGCCCTTGCCGTTGGCGCCATCTCATCGGGTTATCTTGTTAGGTTCCGATGAAATCGCTTTGGCAGCATTTGCGGCTGTCCGGTCTTTACCTGGCGTAGAAGTCGTCGGGGTGTATTCCCAGCCCGACCGCCCCTCTGGTCGTGGCCAAGAGGTAAAGTCCAATCCTGTGGCCTCTTGGGCTCGCATCGAGGGTCTGACTTTATTTCAACCCGAGAAACTTACGCCTGAGCACGCGCAAGAACTTGGTCGCATGGGTATTGATCTCGGGGTGGTGATGGCTTACGGGCAGATTCTCAAAGACGATTTTTTGGCGGCGACTCGCCTGGGGTTCGTCAATTTTCATGGTTCCATTCTGCCAGCGTTGCGTGGGGCGACCCCGGTAGAAGGTGCCCTGGCTTTAGGGCTTCCGGTTACCGGGATATCTTTGCAACAAGTCGTACGCCGACTGGATGCCGGTCCCTTGCACGCTTCCGCTGAATTAAAAATCGCCGAGGGAGAAGGGCGCGCGGCGTTGCGGGCTCGTTTAGGTCTCTTAGCTGGAGAGCTTGCGGTGCGGGCTTTGCCAGGGATCTTCTCTGGGGAATCTCGTCCCGTCGCTCAGGATGAATCTAAAGTCACTTACACCCGACGACTGACGCGCGAGGATGCGGCCCTCGATTTTGATGCTACGGCCACCGAGTTGGTTGCTCGTATCAACGCTTTGGAGGGATGGCCGGGCTCTGCGTTCATGCATGCGGGGCTGGTGATTAAGGTCGGGTCGGCATCCGCCAGGGAGTCGGATGCGACATCCTCTCCCGGAACAATTCTCTCTGCAGACCGCGATGGCGTAGTCGTGGCTTGTCGTCAGGGCGTCCTGGTTATGACCAAGTTGCAGCGACCGACGGCCAAGATGCTTCCGACGGGCGAGTTCCTGGCCGGCTACCCTTTGCGTATCGGGGAAATTTTATCCTCCTCGCCTATGCCCGGTTTGGTCGGTCCAGTCCCTTTTTCCCGCCCGCCCAAGGCGTAATCGCTTGATTCGATGCCTTGGCTTGGGTGTCATTGTCTGATGCGTACTTTTGTTCTCTGGCTACTCCTGGCGACAGGAGTTTGGGCTCAGCCTAAGGACATTAGTTTCCAGCAGATCAGCGGCGGGTCTTTCGCTGGTTTCAATGATGACGAAAAAGCGGAAAAGGCCTGGGAAGCGACGGCTAAGATTATGAAGCCGACCGCCGAGTCAGGTCTTTGGGATCTCGACCAGTTGCGAGTCCAATCGTTCCGCGCTGGGAAAATCCAAGCCACTTTCACGAGTCCTTACGGTTCGATGAACCCTGCGCACCGTTCGGCGCAAGGAACGTCGCCAATCACGGCCCAATCTCCGGCGTTTGATTTGAAGGGTGATGGCTGGAGCTGGCGCTCTACCAATCAGGGAGATAGTTTCGCGGTGCTGGCTAACGTCGTCGCCGAACTTGATCTGGCCAAGCCGATCATGCGTCGCTGGCGGATTCACGCCCAGCGGCTCGATGCGGCTCCCGGAGCTACGGGCACACTGATGATCTTTCAGGGAAATATCGTGATGGAACGATTCGGAGAACGCATCACTTGCGAGCGAGTCGAATGTCTTTTGGACGATGGACCGAAGGGAGACGCATTGTGCCGAACGATCACGGCGATCGGCAAGGTCGTACGCTTCGCCGAGAAGCAGACTTTGCATGGGGATTTGGCCGTGTTTGACCTGAAGTCCGACGCCTTGGAGATGAACGGACATGTCGAACTCGATGAGCCGGGCTTAAAGGCTTCGGCGGAACGACTGCAACATGCGGTCAAATTAGGCGTGACCAAATTATGGGCCGCTGATGGTAAGTCCGTTCAATTGCACACGGAAAGAAAGCCCGGTGAAAAAGCTGACATTACTGGAAACCGCGTGACGTTGACGCGCGATGATAAGCGCGGTCTTTCAAGTGTCGAAATCCAGGACAATGCCCATTATGTCTCGGCGCAGGAACAGATTTTAGCCCGTAATATCTTGGCCTTGGAAACCCGCGCAGGTGCGAGCGATATCCTGGCTACCGGTGGAGTGAAAGGGCAGCTTGATGGCGTAATCTTTGAGGCAGGCAAGGCCCAGTGGGATCGGATCAAGCGCATCCTGGTCCTCGACGAATTGCCGCGCCTGACGGATCCTAATGGCATAGAAGCCGCGGGTTTTTCGATTCGCTCAGATTTACCCCATAATCGTATGGAGGTACGCTCGGCTCCGGGTATTCGCGCCGCGATACGTCTGCCCGCGGGCGAGGAAGGCGGTTCGCCAGGTTTGGCCGAAGCCAATCAAGTTGTGGTCACCCAAGAAGATGGCGCGATGCAGATCGAATTGCTCGGCTCGGTCCATTACGTGGCGGCCGGGGTGACGACTGATTCAGATCAGCTTGTGGCTTTTGCGCTTCCGAGAGCGAAGGGTCAAAAGGAGTTTGCCTTAAACCGCGCGATCCTGACCGGGCATGTGCGCTATGCCCAGTCCGGCTTGCGTTGTGCCGCCGATCGTATCGACCTCAGTCCGGCCGTCCAGATTGAAGAAATCCTGAAGAACGATATCCTTACAGGTAAGCCTCGGCTGCTCACCCTTTCGGGCGGCAAGGATCTGACGCGCCCGCGATTGTTCGTCACTTTCAGCGACGGTAAGAATGCCGAATTTATCGCCGATGCGCAGGAAATCCTGACGACTCCGGCTTTGACGAAATTCTTCTTACGGGGCGCCGTGGGCATGGTAGCAGGCGATACCGAGGCGAGCTGCGACCTGCTGGAAGGGGTTGCGACGCCTGAAAAATCCGGTCGCCAAGTGGCACGGCAGATGATTGGTCGCGGTAACGTCAATGTCACCGCCGGTGGTTCTTTGGCACATGGCAAGACCTTGGAAATCCTACCCGAAAAGGAAGAGGCCCGACTTTTCGGCGATGCCCGGATCCGGGATAAGTCTGGCAATGAAGGCGTTCCGGCCAAAGAAATCCGCTATGATATGAAAAATAAAGCGTGGCACATGGGTTCGGCCGCGGATGAAGACGCTCCCGGTCAAGTCGTCCGCCCCAAGATATTCTTAGGGCGAGAGTTCACCCTGCCGGAGGTCAAAAGCCTCGACAACGGACGCTGAGAAGCGTCCACTCCCTAACCATGGCCGTCACCAGCGAAAAGGGCGTAGTCCGCGTCGAATCGCTTGCTAAGCACTATGGTGCGAAAGTAGCCGTCTTCGACGTTAGTTTATCTTTGAAGGCTGGTGAAATCGTCGGCTTGTTGGGCCCTAATGGTGCAGGCAAGACAACGACCTTCTACATGGTCGTCGGTTTGATTCCCGCTACCAGTGGACGGGTTTTCTTGGATGGCCGCAACGTGACGGCTATGCCGATGTGGCAGCGCGCCAAGAGTGGCCTGGGCTACCTCCCGCAGGAGGCATCTATTTTCCGGAAGTTGACGGTGTGGGAGAACGTCATGGCGGTCGTGGAGACGCTTAACCTGAATGAACAGGAACGTCGGGCCCGCACGATTCAACAGCTGACCGACCTAGGGCTGGAAGGTCTGGCGAAGCAACCGGCCTACACTTTGTCCGGTGGCGAGCGTCGTCGTCTGGAAATTGCACGCGCCTTGGCTACCGGTCCGCGTTTTCTCCTGATGGATGAGCCCTTCAGCGGAGTGGATCCCATTTCGGTGGCGGAAGTCCAATCGATCATCCGGCGGTTAAAGCAGCGGGGAATCGGGGTCTTGATTACCGATCATAACGTCCGGGAGACTTTATCCATCGTGGATCGGGCCTATCTGATTCACCAAGGGCGCGTACTTGTCTCTGGTACCCCCGCCGAAATCGTGAATAATCCGGAGAGTCGCCGCCATTACCTCGGCGAAGGTTTCAAACTTTAAAAATCATGTCCGACCCTTCGCCTGAAACTCGTCCCGAATCGGTCTCCGTCCGCGAGTTTTTCGATTCTTTCCGAGATATGCTCCAGATGGAGTTGCTCGCCGGAGAAGAAGGTCTGGACAACATGATCGCCGAGAAGTCGCTGAATCGTCCGGCCTTGGCCGTCACCGGCTATTTCAAGGAGTTCGCCCATAAGCGCCTGCAGCTCTTCGGGGCCGGAGAAATGGCTTATCTGAGCGACCAGACTTCGGCTTTGCGGGAGAAATTGCTGGCGGATGTCTTCGCCAAGAAAATTCCCGCCGTCGTCGTTTCCCGCGGCCTGCCGGTCGATGATATTCTAATCACTCTGGCGAACCGTCACCGCGTCCCGATCATCCGCACGCAACTGAAGTCGAAAGATTTCTCTGCGGAAGCGACCGTCTTGCTCGAGGAAAAATTCGCCCCGCGGACGAACATGCACGCGACTTTGGTCGATATCCGCGGCGTCGGCGTGCTGTTGCGCGGCGCTTCCGGCGTCGGTAAGAGCGAGTGTGCCTTGGCTCTGATTGAGCGCGGACACTCCTTGGTGGCCGATGATTTCGTCATCATCACTTTGATCGGTGACCGGGAGTTGCAAGGGACTTCCAAGGAGCTCAATCGCGGTTACATGGAGTGCCGTGGTATTGGTATTATTAATATCGCTTCGATTTTTGGCATCCGTTCGGTTCGCCGCGAAAAGCGGGTCGATTTGGTCGTCACTTTCGTGCTCTGGCAGCCCGGTATGGATGAAGAACGCTCGGGCTTGGAGGTCGAGAATTTCGATATTCTGGGCCGTAAGGTGCCGCATATGACCATTCCCGTAAGGCCCGGAAGAGATATGGCACGATTGGTCGAAGTCGCCGCCATGGTGCAGGCTTTGCGCGTGATGGGCCACGATTCCGCCAAGGAATTCAGCGACCGGCTCATCCAGCATATGAGCAAGGATAAGCCAGCCAAGGGCTAGGATTCACTTCCGGTTTCCGTCCCAGCGACAGTCCGCCATCACGCGAAGGCAGACTTCGCGGAGGTCAAAAAGTGTCGCTTCGATTTCATCGCTGGCCTCTTTGGCGGTCTCGCGTGCGGCGGCCGGAATCCCTGCGGTCAAACCGATGGAATAATTAATCGCCGAGAGGGCGCGCTTCATATGGACCAGCGCCAACGGTAAGTCGCCTGTATCGGTCGCATTGATGGCCATCACGATCTGATGCTGAGCGTCCCAGAAAGAAAGCATGACGTCCGCGGCCAGTTCAGCCGGAATGTCGGCGCTGGCGTCACGGCAGACCTTGCGGAATGAAGTGGATAATTGCATTCCTAAGGCGCGACCGACGATGTAGACGGGATGTTGGTGAATGCAGTAGGGAAGGTCGGCTTCCTCGTTCTCTTCGTCGGTAACTTCTTCCGCGGATTCGCTGGGAGCCCAATCGGCGTTTTCCCAGCCCATCCGACGGGCACTGGCATCAAGGCGGTCGGGCTGCCCTTTGACTTCTTTGTAGTAGGAAAGAAACCGACCGACCTCGAGGTCGTTACGTTGGAGATAGCCTGCCCAGTCGGCCTCGCCCCAAGAGGCGTTGCCTGATCCATCGAAGTCGCCATGGGGCTGGTCGCCATCGTGCATGAAGATCATCATTAGGGGAAATTACTTAGATGCAAACCCCTTGTGGCTCAAATTGCCCTTGTCCCCGCCCCTAAGAACGTGGCTAATTCTCCCATGGCCCTGGAATTGAATGCTTTGACTGCTACGATGGCTGCCGGCCGTGGTCTCACGTCGACCGAAGCGGCTCAGGCTGCCGCGGCGCTGGTCGACGCGACGGTGTCAGATGAAACGAAGGAAACGTTTTTGCTGACCCTCGCACGTAAAGGCGAGACCGCTGAGGAGGTCGCTGGGTTTGCCCAGACTTACCGTGATTTAGCCCGTAAGATCGCATGGAGCACCTGGCCGTCTCGCGGCATCGACATCGTAGGCACGGGGGGCGACCGTTCCGGAAGTTTCAATATTTCCTCAGCCAGCGCGCTCATCGTCGCGGCGGCGGGCGTGCCAGTCCTGAAACATGGCAACCGCTCGATTACTTCGAAATCCGGCAGCGCGGATTTCTTAGCGGGCTTGGGGGTACAATTGGAGGCGACCGATGCGCAATTGCTGCGTGCTTTAGAGGTGGCGAATTTTTGTTATCTTTACGCGCCAGCTTTTCACCCCGCGTTCCGGAGCATCTTGGCGGTACGTAAGAAGATCGCGGAGCAAGGCGCGAAAACAATTTTTAATATTTTAGGCCCGCTGATCAATCCCGCCCGCCCGGCTTTCATGGTGGTCGGGGTCTACGATGAACGCTGGGTCGAGCCCCTGGCCTTGGCTTTGCACGAGCTCGGGGTGCGTCGCGGATTGGTGACGCATACGCGCGCGGGCGGAGGCATGGACGAAATTACGACCGCGGGTGAAGTGCGCGTGCGCGGTTGCGGCGAACTTTCAGGCGTCGATGCAGTCTGGCTGCCGGGAGATTTCGGATTCGCGCAATGCAGCGTGGCTGACCTGCGCGGCGGATCTCCGGAAGAGAACATCGCGATGTTCAGCGATCTTTTAGTCGGCGGAGTTTCGGATGGTCTGATGGATACCTTGGCACTGAGCGCTGGTACGGCTCTTTGGGTGGCAGGTAAGGCTGCGGATCCGGCGGCAGGTGCGAAAGTCGCCCGTGACATCATCCTCGGAGGGGCTTTGCGCGAGGAAGTGCGTCGGCTTCGTGAAGCCTATCGCCCGGCTTGATCAGCGAAGGTTCAAGACCAACGCGACGGTCCGCGCGGTAGCGCCCCGATTGCTCTGATGCCAAGCGGCTCCACGCGCTGCCATCGCTTTAGCCAGCGAGGGGTCGCGTACAAGTTTTTCGAGTTCGGAAGATAATTCAGCGGCCCGTTCGAGGCGTGTCGCCGCACCCACTCTTTCAAGTCCTTGGCAGATATCGCGAAAATTACTCATGCGGGGTCCGTAGAGCAGGGCCACGCCGGCAGCGGCGCATTCTACGGGGGTCTGGCCGCCTTCGTTCGGCGGCAGGCTTTTGCCGCAGAAAGCGATATCCGCCGCGCGCGTGAGTTGGCGTAGTTCGCCCGTGGTGTCGGCCAAGTGAACGATGGTGCCCGTTGGCGCTGGCGTTTGGGTCGAACGTTGATGCCAGGCTAAGCCGGTCGCAGCGATTTCAGCGCAGACATCCTTGCGTCTTTCGGAGTGGCGGGGAACGAGGAGAAGGCGCACGTCCGCGTGCGAGCGTAGTTTACGAACACACTCAAGTAAGAGTTTCTCTTCTCCGGCCCATGTCGATGAGCCGAGAAGGACTATGGTTTTAGGGTCATGGCCGAAGCCAAGCGACTCACGAAGTTGCTGGCGTTCTTCGCTTGCAGTCGGAACGTCACCGGCAACGTCAAATTTGATATTACCCGTGAGGTGCGGTTCGACGCCCAGCGTGCGAAAGCGCCGCGCATCTTCCTCGCTGCCGGCGCAGATCAATTGAAAGCGTCGGAGTAGGGGAGTGGAAATCCAGCGAAAGCGCTGATGACGGGCGAAAGATTTATCGGAAATACGACCATTGATCAGCATCGCTGGAATGCCGCGGGCGTTCGCCTGCGCCAAGTGTTCGGGCCAAAGTTCGCCTTCGACGAGAATGACTTGGTCCGGCTGGATCCGTCGCCAGGCCATTGCGCTGCAGGGCCAAAGGTCAGCCGGGAAGATGCCGATGGCTGAGGCGACATTGGCGTAGCGAGCTTGGGCGAGGGCGTAACCCGTGCTGGTCGTCGTGGTTAAGATGACCTCCGCAGCCCCGGAATCTTTGAGCTGAAGAAGAAAGGGGCCGATCGCCTCGATTTCGCCGACCGAAACGGCTTGAACCCAGACCCGACGCTTTCCGGGTGTTTTAGGGGCTATTTTGGGAAAAAAGCCCAACCGTTGACTAAATCCATGGCGGTATCCGCCCCGGCGAAGCATGCGCCATAGGTAGCAGGGTAAGGCCAGTAATAGCAGGGGTGGAAAGAGTATCCGATAGGCCCAAGTCATTGTGATAAGTTGACCGTGCGTAGGGGAGAGGGGTCTGTCAGTTCCAAAGCAGGCCATTTTTGCTGATTTTCCCACTTGCACCCGTCGGCAAGGGGTGTTTGAACTCACTTTCCACCGTTTGGAGCGACCGCCGATTGCTTCGAACATAAAACCAAAAAACAGTAAAACACCTAGATCCAATGTCCCCTCCTTCGGCAGGAATCGGGATACGGAGCCAAAAACCATGAACATCACAGTCAAAGACCTCCTCGATGCCGGCGTCCACTTCGGACACCAAACTCGTCGCTGGAATCCACGTTCCCGTCCCTACATTTTCGACCACCGTAATGGTGTTTCGATTATCGACCTCGAGAAGACGCACGCCTGCCTCGCGGCCGCCGCTGCCTTCGTCGAAGAAGTCGCTGCCAAGGGCAAGGAAGTCCTTTTCGTCGCAACCAAGCCTCAGGCTCAGGAAGTCGTCCGTCAGGCCGCTAAGTCGACCGGCATGCCTTTCGCGGTTAACCGCTGGCTCGGTGGCACGCTGACCAACTTCGCGACGATCAAGAAGTCGCTCGAAAGCTACCGTACCTACCTCCGCATGGAGCAAGACGGTTCTCTCGCTAAGATGCACAAGAAAGAAGGCGCCGCCGTTCGTCGCGAGATGTCCCGGATGCAGCGTAACTTCGAAGGTCTCCTCGAATACCGTGATCTCCCAGCGGCGATGATCGTCATCGATACCAAGCTGGAAGAAATCGCCGTCAACGAGGCGAACCGTCTCGGCATTCCTGTCATCGGTCTTTGCGATAGCAATTCCGACCCGACCCTCTTGCAATTCCCAGTTCCGGGGAATGACGACGCTGCAAAGTCCATCCGCCTCGTGGTGGAAGTACTTACCCAGGCCGTCCAGAATGGCGTCTCACGCCGTAAGGTTGAGCGTGACCCACGCAAGACCGTCACTCCTGTTTCCCGTCAAGACTCCGACCAGTCGATGCAGCCCGAAGTTAATATCTCGGACGAATTGATGAAGGCTTCCGAGACCTCTGATGCGGCGGAAGTGGCAGCCGCACCGGCTAAGATTGCTCGTCCTCGTAAAAACACCAAGTAATTTATGTCCACCATTACCGCGCAAATGGTCAATGACCTGCGTCAGCGTACTGGCGCCGGCCTGATGGATTGTAAGAAGGCCCTCGTCGAAGCCAATGGCGACACCGAGAAGGCCGTCGAAATCCTCCGCATTAAAGGCGTGGCCACCCGTAATAAGAAAGCTGACCGCAAGGCCAGCGAGGGCGTACTTGCCGTGCAAGTTGAAGCCGATGGTCGTCGCGTCACGCTCCTGGAATTGAATTGTGAAACCGACTTCGTGGCGAAGAACGAGGCTTTCCTCGCGCTCGCCAAGGACTTGGTGAACCAAGCTGCGCTTAAGGGCGTCGATGGTTTGCTCGAGCAGCCTTATCATGGTGACGCGAGCCGCAAGGTGAACGACTTCCTGAACGATCAGGTGACCAAGATTGGCGAAAACCTCAAAGTCTCTCGGGCGCTTAAGTTCGAAGCTTCGGGCGTCGGTCGCGTTTCTGCTTACGTGCATACCGGTGCGAAAATCGCCGTCTTGCTCGAACTCGGTCTCAAATCTCAGGCAGCTGCCTCCCATGCGGATGTCGCTGATCTGGCCCGTCAGATGGCGATGCAGGTCGTGGCGAACAACGCCCGGTTTGTTCGCCGGGAAGACGTCTCAGAAGATGTCGTCGCCAAGGAGAAGGAGATTGCTGCTGAATTCACCAAATCGGAAGCCGATAAGGCGATCGAAGAAGCCAAGCGCGTGGTCGAAGATTATAACGGTCAGCTCGTCGAGCAAAAGGCCGCGAACAACGTCGAAGCCATCGCCGAACTCGAAAAGCGTATCGTCGTTGCCGAAAAGCAGGTCATCGCCGCCGAAGGCCGGAAGAAGGGTCAGCTTTCCAATATGGAAAAGATCGTCTCGGGTCGCGTCGACAAGTTCTTCGCCGAAGCCTGTTTGCTCGAGCAGCCTTATTTCCGTGATCCGGAAAAGAAGGTCATCCAGCTTCTTGCCGAGGCCAAAGCCAAGGTGGGTGAAGAAGTTTCCATCGTCCGTTTCGTCCGCTTCCAAGTGGGTGAGACTGCGGCGGAATAATTCGCCTTAAGTCATCCTTTCAAGGGCCGACTTTCGTAAGGAAGTCGGCCCTTTGCTTTACACTCCTTCGGGATCGTCGTAAGTTGGGATATGCAGTTCCGTTCCGATATCTTCTGGCGCGCAGCCAAAGGCTGTTGTCCGGATTGTGGTGCGGAAATCAGGTCGAGGAAAAATCCATTAAGTAAGTGGGGACAGTTTGCAAACATCCCAGACCGTTGTCCGGACTGCGGAATGGTGCTTCGTCGCCGGGATGGATTTTTCCTCGGGGCCATCGTCTGGAATTATACCTTAACCGCCTTCGGTGCTTTGCCGCTCTTGCTTATCGCTGTCCGTCTGGGATGGTGCGGCGAAGCGTGGGCAATCCGCTGGGCGATTTTGACCGCGCTGACCGTCCCTTTTTTCATCCACGCCTTATCCTGGCGCTTATGGATCGGGACCTACTATGCGTTTTTACCTGAGCAGTTGCCTTCCAGCGGACGACGGACCGACGACTGAATCACCGATCCCGGCTTGCCATCCGCGTTATCAGTTCGGCAAGGAAGGTGGAGTCGGCGCGCGTGGCTTGAAGATGTCGGATCGCCTGGTCAGTTAGGGTCGAAATCCTCTGTCGGGTCGACTCGATGCCGTGGAGGTTTGCATAAGTTAACTTCCCATTTTGCGAATCAGTGCCTACCGGTTTTCCGAGTCGGTTGGCATCAGCCGAGAGGTCGAGCACGTCGTCGACGAGTTGAAAGGCGATGCCAGCGGCCCGGCCGGCTTGGCTGAAGTGTTCGATCTCAGCCTTATTGGCTCCGCCGATCATGGCTCCCATGACCAGCGAGGAGCTGAGCATCGCGGCGGTCTTGCCGAGCAAGATGAATTCCAAGCGTTCGTCGGTGGCGCCTGCGGCCAGGCCGCCCATGTCTTCGGTTTGGCCGCCGACGAGTAAAGTTGATCCGGCGGTTTTTGATAATTCCGCGACAAGTGAGCAGGCGAGCGTAGGCTGGTCGGCGTAACCTTTCGTGATGAGTTCGAAGGCTAAGGGGATGAGGGCGTCGCCGGCGAGTAGTGCGATGGCTTCATCGAAAGCTTTATGGCAAGAAGGCCGTCCGCGACGCAGGTCGGAATTATCCATGCACGGCAGGTCATCATGGATTAGGGAATAAGTGTGAATGCATTCCAGCGCGACGGCAGCGGTCTCGGCTTTGGCGTCGGAATCAAAGGCTTGGGCAGCGGCCAAGCAAAGGACCGGACGCAGACGTTTGCCGCCTGCCTCGAGCGAGTAACGCATCGCGGCATGGAGGCGGGCAGGGCGGGTATCAGCGGAGGGCGTGAGTTGCTTCAGCGCATTTTCCGCCTGCTGGACCAGGGTTTCATGCCGAGACTGGAACAGCGCGGCATCCATCGCTTAGGCTTCGTCGTCGGGGGCTTGGCCCAATTTAAAGAAAGTGGCCGTGCGACCCACGCTTCCGATCACTTCGCTTTCGGTCAATTCGGCTAACTCTTTGGCCTGAGCTTCCATGGCCTCGCGCTCAGCGGTAAAGCGGACTTTGACGAGGTCGGCATTACGGAAGGATTCTTCAAGTAATTTGGCGATGCCCGCATTGACGCCGGCTTTGCCTACGAAAACCTTGGGGTCGAGGGTTTGGGCTAAACTGCGTAGTTTGCCGCGTTCGGCGCCTGTCAGGCGGGGTTTTTCATCATTACCTTGGTCCATGTGCCTATTTGCGTTTCGGAGGGCGTAGGAGTCAACGGGCTAATCAGCCGGGCTGGCGGCCTG
Source organism: Opitutia bacterium UBA7397 (assembly GCA_002470605.1). Taxonomy (GTDB): domain Bacteria; phylum Verrucomicrobiota; class Verrucomicrobiia; order Opitutales; family UBA953; genus UBA953. The sequence continues at coordinate 4,519 of DKND01000034.1, read as the reverse complement.
CCTTGCGACCCGGCGCTTTCGGGATAGAATGGCCAAGCCATGTCAGCGTCGCCCTTACGGCAAATTTTGCCCGCGCTTGAGCCCTAAGCAGCCCTCCAACCTTTGGACTCCATCGTGGTCCATATTCACTGTGCAGCTGACCATACTGACAGTCGAGGGTATGGATGAGCACTTTCCTGCTCGACCGCCATTCCACCCTGACCAGCGAGATGATTCGGTGGGAGAATATTTCCCTATATCCGCATTGGACTGTTCTGCCGCGGGGGAGACCTTTTAAGTTCACGCTTTATTTTAATGGTCTCCCTAAGTCGGTCACGTCCTTCGACCTTTCAGAGATTATCCCAGAGCCGAACGGGTTTTATTTCCCTAACCTCCGGCGCAATGCCCAGGACGTTTACGCCTTGGATTATCCCCGCTGATTTAAGGTCGATTTTGAGCATATTAAGGATATTTTTGGGGTAGTTCCTGCTTGCTAAGCCCCCCGGCTCCTGTCACTTCATAAGCCATCTTCGTTAGGGAGAGGGGCGGAGCCCTTCTCACGCTGGTCGGTAGGCGAAAGCTTATTACAGACGGAGGATCCAGCTAAACGGCTGGCCCTCGGGAATTTCTCCCAAGTCGACCCTCTCAAACACCCAAACTAACCCAAATACAGTCATGTCGATCGACAAATCGGATATCATCAAGAAACACCAGCAGGACGCCAAGGATACCGGCTCGCCTGAAGTTCAGGTCGCCCTCGTCAGCGCCCGCATCAACCACCTTACGGATCACCTCCGTATGCACCGCAAGGACTTCCACTCGCGCCGTGGTCTCATCATGCTCACGAACCGTCGTCGTAAGCTCCTCAATTATCTTAAGTCGAGCGATTTGGACCGTTACAACGCTTTGCTCATCAAGCTTAACCTCCGTAAGTGAACGGCGCCTCCGGGCGTATTGCTTCACCGTACGTCCCAGCCATTCGCTGGGACGTCGTTTTTTCACCCAAACAAACAACAACCCGCCGGGCAATTCCGCCTGGCACAACGCGCAACCCGCAAAAAATAAAATGAAACAAAAACACTCCGTGACCATCGAAGAACTCGGTATCACGATCAACACGGGCTCCATCGCCCGCCTCGCCAACGGCGCGGTCACCATCAGTAAGGGCGAGACCACGCTCTTCGTGTCGGCCACCGCCGCCGAAGAACTGCGTTCCCCTGACCAGGACTTCTTCCCCCTGACCGTCGACTACCGCGAGAAGTTCGCGGCGGCCGGCCGTTTCCCAGGCGGTTATTTCCGTCGCGAAGGTAAGCCTTCCGACAAGGAAATCCTGACCTCGCGCCTCTGCGACCGTCCCCTCCGTCCACTCTTCCCTGAAGGCTTCCTTAATGAAGTCCAGGTGATCGGCCTCCTCCTTTCGGCTGACCAGATCAACGACTCCGACGTGCTCATGGTGAACGGCGCCTCCGCCGCTCTCCTTTGCTCCGATATCCCGTGGAACGGCCCAATCGCCGGCATCCGCCTCGGTCGCGTCGCCGGTCAGTTTGTCGTCAACCCAACGCATGAACAGCAGTATGAGTCCGATCTGGATCTCATCTACGTCGGCAACGAGAGCGACATGATGATGATCGAAGGTTCGGCCGACCAGCTGCCTGAAGCCGACTTCATCGCCGCCCTCGAGTACGCCCAGAAGGCCATCCAGCCAATCATCGCCGCCCAGCGCAAGCTCGCCGCGATGTACTCTAAGACCAAGCGCGTCTTCCCGCTCGTCGTCTGCGAACCAAAAGCCCTCGCAATCTGCGAACGCGTGGCCGCCGAAGGCGACCAGCTCAAGAAAGCAATTTTCCTCGCTTCCAAGAAGGAACGTGGCGACGCCGTGAAGGCCGTGGTCGAAAAGGCCAAGGCCGCTTGCAAAGCCGAACTCGGCGATGTCTTCGACTCCCGCCAGATCAAGATGGCCTTCGAAAAGCTCCAGGAAAAAGTCTACCGCAACGCCATCATTCAGAGCGGCGAACGTGCCGACGGTCGCAAGCCGTTGGATCTTCGTGCGATCTCCTGCGAGGTCGACGTGCTTCCTCGCGTCCATGGTTCCTCGCTCTTCCAGCGCGGTGAGACCCAGGGTCTCGTCCTCGCGACCCTCGGTACCTCTAAGGATGCCCAGGAAGTCGACGCTATCACCGGCGGACCCAGCAAGCGTTCCTTCCTGCTGCATTACAACTTCCCGCCCTTCTCGGTGGGTGAGACCGGCCGCTTCGGCATGACCTCCCGCCGCGAAACCGGCCACGGTAACCTCGCCGAGCGCTCGCTGCTCTCCGTTCTGCCTTCCGAGCAGGACTTCCCGTACTCCATCCGTCTCGTCTCCGAGATTATGGAATCCAACGGCTCCACCTCGATGGCTTCCGTCTGTGGCGGCACCCTCGCTCTGCTCGACGCCGGCGTGCCCATTAAGGCTCCGGTGGCCGGTATCTCCTGCGGTCTCGTGACCGAAGATGCCGCTGGTAAAATCGTAAAGCACCGCGTGCTGACCGATATCATTGGCGCCGAAGACCACTACGGCGACATGGACTTCAAGATTTGCGGCACCCGCGAAGGTATTACCGCCTTCCAGCTCGACCTTAAGATCCACGGTCTCCCGATGAGCATCGCCAAGGAAGCCATTGCGCAGAACAAGGTCTCCCGCGACGCGATCCTGGACATCATGGCCAAGACCATGCCGGCCACCCGCGCCGAGCTGAAGCCCTGCGCTCCGCGTACCCACCGTCTTAAGATTCCTTCCGACAAGATCGGTGCCCTCATCGGCCCAGGCGGCAAGAATATCAAGCGCATCACCGAGTACACGGGTTGCCAGCTCGACATCGACCAAGACGACTCCGGTTGGGTTACGATCTTTGCCACCGATGGCGAATCTCTCGCTCGCGCGGTCAACGAAGTGAACCTCATCTCGGCCCAGATTGAGATCAACAAGACCTACAAAGGCATCGTCCGCTCCGTCAAGGAGTTCGGCGCCTTCGTCGAATGCTTGCCTGGTCAAGAGGGCCTCGTACACGTTTCTGAGCTCGCTGACTTCCGCGTGAACAACGTCGAAGACGTCGTTAAGCTCGGTGACGAGATCATCGTCAAGTGCGTCGGCATCGACGACAAAGGTCGCGTACGCCTCTCGCGTCGTGCCGCCATCGCCGAGAAGGAAGGTCGCGAATACGCGCCGGCTCCTAAGCCGATGGACCGCCCACGTGGCGATCGTCCTGAGCGCCGCTAAGCGCGTTCAGTTGGTCAAAAAGCCCCAGGAAACTGGGGCTTTTTTATGCCTTGAAGAAAGGCCTCCGACGGGCGGCTTACTTCGCGGCCTTATCTGTCGTCGTGATTTTTTCGAACCAAGCACGCGTCACGTTGGTCGCCGCGCAATCGCGTAGTGGCCAGCGGTCGTTGTGCGAATGCTTCACGGACTCGTTGGGGAACTTTCCGTAGAGCGCGCCCATGTCAATCGTGAGGTAGTCTACGTTCTTTGGAGCGATGGGCTCGACGAATCGCCTGGTCTCGTCGCCCGCATGGGCCTGGGTTATCAGTACGGGCCGCTCGTTCAGTCGTCGCAGCCGGACAGACGCTTCCTCGCGGTAGCGGCCGAGCGGCGCTCCCCACGGCGCGGTCCAGACTTTTACTCCGTCGAAGTGGTCGTGGGCCCAGAGGCCGCACCAGAGCTTGGCGATTTCGTCGTCGTGCAAGCCGAGGAAGGAGACACCGATGGCACCTCGCGAGAATCCGCAGAGGACGACCCGTTTGGGGTCGCCACCGAACTCGGCGCAGATGCGCGGGATATTCGTCTTGGCGTAGCTGACGGTGGCATCGATGTCGCCCCACCAGGTGATTTCATTTTTTTGGTGATCCTTGGCGACGTAAGGCAGGACGACCCAGATGGCCTTGCCGCGTGAGACGCCGAAGCCTAAGCTGGCTCCTTCGATTTCACCCGTCGAACCGGAAGTGGGGAAGTAATTACCGGTGTATTCCGCGATGACGGGCCAGCTCTTCCCAAGGGCTTTCCAATTCGGCGTCCAGTCGTCAGGCAACGCGATCAGGTGATGGACTTTCGTGCCAGTATATTCGGTTGTGGTGACGGCGGCTCGCTTGCCAGGCTGCGGGTCTTGTTCGGTCAGCGGCGGCAGGGTCAGGTCAGAGGCGGCTGACTTTGTCGCCATGATCAAGTAGAGCAGGGCGAATCTCATCGGCTCAGCTTTTACGCGATTCGATGACCTGAGAACGCGTCCAAAGATCGTGCCAGGCGCGACGGTCGCGACGAAAAAGCGGTACGTGAAAGTTGATGATCCCAATGACCATGAAGATAGCGTTAGGCAGGGCGAAAAACGAGGCCTTCCAGGCTGAGCGCAGCAAGCAGCCGAAAAAAACCGGGGGTTGGCGGGTGCCGATATCAATTGTACGGAGGTTGAAGATCATTTTCCCGATCGTCTGGCCCTTCATTAGCCACTCTTGGAAGGTCAAGGTCAGCATGAGCGTGAAAAAAGTCACCATCCCTTGGAAGTTCACCCAC
>DKND01000096.1:13108-17444 GCA_002470605.1 Opitutia bacterium UBA7397 | reverse complement strand
CATCTCCAGCTGGGAATATGTGGCTGGCCTGCGCTTCAAGTTCTAAGCGAACTTTTGCTTCACAAAAAAGCCGCCCAATCGGGCGGCTTTTTTATTGGCAACTTTTCCGGCGGCTCAGGGGGTGAGAATGCTGACTTCCTTCATCCAGACGCCGAGCAGATCCGTCCAGCGTTTCGCGGCCTCGCAGCGATCGGTTGCTCCCCAGCCATGACCACCCTTGGCCCAGACGTGCACCTCGGCCGTACCGCCCAGCGATTTAAGTTTGGCCGCCAAAGCCATTGAGCCTTCGGCGGGGTATTTATCATCCGCGCTATGAGCAAAGAATGCTGGCACGGGTTTGCCGGAGCCTGGCATCGGAATCACACCATCAAGTCCATCGCGCAAGGTGCTCGCAGGCTCATCCTTGACGAAGAGATAGGCGGGGTAAACTAAGACGGCGAAATTAGGGCGAGCCGCGCCCTCTTCGGCGGGCGAGTAGGCGACGCGTGCGGCCAAGTTGCCACCCGCTGAAAACCCAAGGATACCTACCTTGGCCGGGTTTCCGTTCCACTCGGCGGCGCGAGCACGAACAATCTCGACCGTCTTGCGCGCATCCATGACCGGCACAATCCAAGGCTTCTCTGGGTCGCGACGTGGCACGCGGTATTTAAGCACCACGGCGGCGCAACCGAGAGCGTTGAGCCTTTCGGCGACCGTGACACCCTCGTGCTGTTCGGCGAGTCCGCCATAACCGCCCCCCGGACAAATAATGACGATTGGGGAGTTCGGCTTCGCGGCCGGCCAGGGCACGAACTCTGGCGTAAAGACATCGGTGCGACCCAAAGTCTTCGGGTTGATCGTGCCCTTCGGGTCGGAGCCGGGCTTGGGCTTCAAGGTTTCGGCGGGCGGAACGCCCTCCCATACCGCCACTGGGGCAAGCGGTTCGGCGGCGAGCGTGACAAACAGGAGACTGGCGAGGAGTGTCGGTTTCATGAGGAAAAATTATTCGTGACGTAAAGCTTCGATCGGGTCGAGTTTGGCCGCACGCAAAGCCGGATAGACGCCAGCCACCAAGCCGATGACGACCGAGAAGGCCAGGCCCTGGAGCATGATGATGATATCGAATTTGGCGACCATCCCGGAAGGAAGCGCCTGGGTTAGGATGAAGTTCATCAGCGCAACGACCCCCATCGAGACCCCGATGCCAATGATCCCGCCGAGCACAGAAATCACCGCCGCTTCGGCTAAGAATTGCAGGAAAAGGTCGGACCCACGGGCGCCCACGGCCTTGCGCACCCCGATCTCGCGGATGCGCTCATTGATTGAAGCCAGCATCACGTTCATGATCCCGATGCCGCCGACGAAGAGCGAGATACCGGCGACACCGCCGAGCGAAAGCTTGAAGGCCGCCTCGGTCTTCCGAAAATCTTCCAACGTCTGTTCATTGGTATTGATCGAAAAATCCTTCAAGCCGTGGTGGGTGGTCAAGAGCGTGCGCTCTACTTGCTCCACGGCATTGTTCAGGTCATCTCCGGAGGCCACACGCAGCCCCAGCGCGCTCAACCGATCGTTACCCGTAAATTTGACCATCGCGGTCGTGACCGGAATATAAGCACCGCTATTGCGCCAGCGCCACATGCCACCAGAACTCTTGGAGTTCGCCGACCGGACCTGCATCCCCGAGCCTTCGATGTTATTCATGATTCCCACGACTGTGAAACGACGGCCGCGCATCTTGATCACCTTGCCCAACGGATCTTCATTAGGTTGGAATAATTCCGTCACTACCGCCGAACCCAAAATGATCACGTCGGACTTATGCAGAATATCCAAATCACTCACGAAGCGGCCTTCGCCGGGGTCAATCCAGCGCTTGGCCACCGGCAGGTAATCCGCCGTACAGCCCGTGACGTAGGTGCTGAACTCGCGACCCTCGATCGAAAGCTTTTCGTAACCCACCCGTACTTCGGGTGAAATATTCTGGACCAGCGGAATGGTCGCCCGAATCTGGTCGACGTCGCGCATCGTCATGCCCTCGGAAAGCTCCGCAAGATGCTCCTGCTCTTTGGGCAACGGCTGCTTGTCCACGGTGATTTTTTCGATGCCGCCCATCGCATCGACGAACTGCCGGAAATTGCCGACCATCCCCTGCACCACCGTCACCATCGCGACCAACGAGGCGACACCCAAGATGATGCCCGACATCGAAAGCAGGGAGCGGACCTTATTGGCCTGCAATTCGCGCAAGCCGTTGACCACCGCGGGACGCAAGCGTTCGAAGATTCTCATCGTTGACGATCCTCCTGCACGGAACCTTCGCGCATCGAAATAATCCGGTGGGCGTGATCAGCGACAGCCAGATCGTGCGTGACCAGCACGACGGTGATTCCCTCTTTGATCAACGAGGCTAACAGCTCGAGGATACGGCTGACATTCTTGACGTCCAAATTGCCGGTGGGTTCATCGGCGAAGATGATCGCCGGCATCCCGACGATGGCCCGTGCGATGGCCACACGCTGACGCTCGCCCCCAGAAAGCTGCGAGGGTCGGTGGTCGAGGCGATGTGACATCCCGACGCGTTCCAAAGCAATCTTGGCCGCCGCCTCATTGGCCTCTGGCTTGGAATCTTCCCGATAAAGCAAAGGCAAAGCCACGTTCTCCAACACCGTCAGACGAGGCAGAAGATTGAACGACTGGAAAACGAAACCGACACGATTGGAGCGATACCATGCCCGCCGATCGGCGCTCAGACCGGCGACTTCCTGGCCTTCGAAGACAATGCTACCTTCCGTGGGCGTATCCATGAATCCCAAGATATGCATGAGGGTCGACTTACCGGACCCCGAAGGCCCGAGGATCGCCACGAACTCTCCTTTGTTAAAATCCAAATTCACGCCCGCCAAGGCATGGACGTTCTCATCTCCCATCTGGTAGATCTTACGTAACCCGCGAATGGCGATGAGCGCTGGCATCGTTCAACGCGACTGGACGGGGCGGACGAGACTGAGGGTCTCGCCGGGCGCGACGCCCTTCTTCACCTGCGTCCAACCCGCATCGCTCAGGCCAAGCTGGACGACACGACGATCCCATTCGCCGTTTTCGTCCTTAACATAAATAATTCGTTCGTTCCCTTCGACGAAGATGCCCGACACTGGCACGGAGACGCATTTCTTCTCCCGTGCGACCAAGACCGAGACGTTGGCGCTGATGCCGGGGCGAACGCCCTCTCCGGCGGAAAAGGCGACTTGGGAAGGAAAAATTCGCAAGTCCGGGACCTTGGCGTCAGCCGTACCGAATGGAGCCATGAAAGTGATCTTGCCCTTCTTAGTAAGGCTCGGAATCGAGTCGAAAGTGATGGTCGCCTCGCGGCCCAATTCAACGCGGGTCGCAGCGAATTCGTTCAGGTTCACGTCCACGCGCAAGATGCTCGTATCCGAAACCCGCATGAGCAACGTGCCGCTGTTGATGGATTGCGCCCCGATCACCACCGCGCCGACCACTAGATTATTCGATTCCGAAACCATACCATCGTGGGGCGCGGTCAGAATCGTTTTGCGAAGATTTTCGGAAGCCTTGTCCAAGCGTGATTGGGCGATCTCTAACTGAAGCTTGATGACCTCGAAAGCCGTCTTTGCGTCCAACGCTTCACGATCGGAAACGAAACCCTTCGTCCGAAGCACGTCCACGCGTTTCAGGTCGCGCGTCGCCTTCTCGAGATTAAAACCCTGCAATTGTACGTTGCGTCGTGCCTCATCTTCGTCGGCCTTGACCAGCGTCGGATCGAGCTCGACCAAGATATCGTCTTTTTTGACCAACTGGCCGTCCTTGACCAAGATGCGCTCAACCTTGCCGCTTACTTCCGCCTTGATGTCGCTATAAATCACGGAGCGCACAAAGCCCGCCGCATCGACCGTCTCTTCGATATCACGCACCGTGACGATGGCCTCGAGGGGGTTCGTCGCCACGACCGGTGCCGCCGGCGTGTTCACACCTTTGCGATGGGGCTTATGTGCCTTGGATGGCCACTCGTACCAAGCACCCGCAGCAAGCGCTACGACGGCGAGGGTGATGATGATTTTTTTGAACTTCATGGAATATCGGGCAAGGGCGGCAACGTGTCATTGAGACCGGCCGCGGATCCCACCTTCGCTTCGACGACGTCCATCGTGAAGCCGTGGCGGGGGAGAATCGACCCATCGAGGCGCGCCACGCGGGCGGAAGCCGAACGCGCATCAAGTTGGGACTGGACCCAATTGACCTGAGCCGCATCCAAGGCCGCCTGCGCCTGCAAAACGAGGAGCACGTTTGATTGCCCCGCTTCGTAACGGGCCCGTTCACCCTCATAAGATTGGCGCTG
>DKND01000096.1:0-13055 GCA_002470605.1 Opitutia bacterium UBA7397 | reverse complement strand
CCGCCGATGACCAAATCCAACGACGGCTTATCGTTCTGCTGCGCCTGGGCGAGGACGGCATCCGCTTGGTTGACGTTCGAGAGTTGGATTGCGGTATCGAAATCGAATTCAGAAACCGTCTTGATCCAAGGACGGAACTCCGGCGGACCAGAAACCTGTTCGACCGTCAGAGGTTGGACGACCAGTCCTTGCTCGATATTGTCGGCTGCATCGCGACCTAAGACCCGGCGTAAACCCATCTCCGAACTGTCAACCAACTGACGGGCGTTCAGCACGGCGACCTTCTGCGTCGAGACATCGGCTTCCGCCTGCAATTCTTCCAAGACCGTGGCGTCGCCCAATTGGCGCCTCGCTTTGATTTGCGCTAAAAGCGTTTCGGCCGAACGGAAACTTGTCTCGCGCAAGGCGACGAGCGAGCGGGCACCGGCTAAATTCCAGTAAGCGACCTCGGTGTCACGGATCAGATCTAAGGCGGCGGCCCGGAGCGCCAGCCGACTTCGGACGGCAAATTGACGTGCGGAAATCAACGAAGTCAGATTCACCGCTTGCCAGCCGTTGCGAAGCAGAGGCTGGGTGTAAGTGACGCTGGAATTAAAATCGAAATTTGAAGCCGTGCGGGCCGTCGCGCCATCGGTCCATCCTCTGGCCATCCCGGCACCTAGGCTCAAGGTGCCTCCCCAAGTAAACTTACGCGTAAGAGTTACATCCGAATCATAAGCGCGTGTGACGGGATCTCCTGCCGCCCGTTCAGCAGAACTTAGAGCGCCACCGGTGGCATTTCTCCAGGCGAAGACGGTGTCAAAACCGGCCTCCGCGAGGTCGATCCCATCTCCGGATTTAAGCGCATCCAGACGGGTAACTGAGAGCCCCAGGTTATTGACCAAAGCGCGGTCGATGGCTTCGTTAAGCAAAAGGGCACGGTCTGAGGGTACCGCCAGACCCTGCCCTGGATGCACGGACTGCCCCAAGTCGGCCCCTAAAAGAGAGGCCGCGGCAAGGAAAGCCAATGGCAACTGACGACGCATTTATAGGGTAAGTACCTTAGATGACAGGATTTGTTCCCTCCGCAAAGCAAAGCGGCGCACCAGAGGTGCGCCGCGTCAGAAACCTACGGACTAGGCTTATTTGAAATCAACCAGCTCGACCTCGAATTCGAGGACCGACTTACCGGGGATAGGCCCTTGGCCTTGATCGCCATAGGCGATGGCCGCAGGAGCAAAAAGGAGGATTTTTCCGCCTTTGCCGATTTTTTGGACGGCTTCGGTCCAAGCTGGGATCACGCCATTCAGAGGGAACTCAGTTGGCTCGTTATTGCGCGTCGTGGTGGAGTCGAAAACCTTACCATCAATCAGCTTACCCGTGTAGCGGCATTTGACGGTGTTGGTGGGGACAGGCTTAGGGTCGGTCCCAGGAACGAGAATCTTATAACGCAGGCCAGAGGCCGTCTTGATGATATCCTTATCGGTGTCGACCTTGGCGAGGAAGTCTTCGTTCTGCTTGACCCACTTGCCGGACTTGGCGCTCACGCGCTCGGCGAACATTTTTTCGGCACCGGCGATAATCTCGTCGGGCTTAAATTTAAGCTGCTCACCCTTCACGGAGGCACGGATTCCGGCCAAAATCTGGTCGAGCTCTTCGTCGTTCAATTCGAGCTGCGTGGCGATTTGAGGGAGAGGCGTCTGACCGGCGAGGAAGAATCCTTGCAGGTAGAAAGCCTGTTTCTGTTGTTCGGGGGTGAGATCTTTCACGATGGGTTTGGGAGAAGGGGCTGGCTCGGCGGCCGGAGCGGCAGCCGCGGCGGGCTTAGCCTCATCAGCGGCATGGAGAGAGGCGACGGCGACAGCCAACGCGGCGAGGACGGGGTATTTCATGGGAAGGGGTGATGTAGACGACTCAGGCCTGCGGGGGAAGCACCTTTGCGTGTTCTTGCAGAGAATTTACCGTCAAAGGCTTGGCCCGGAGGGAGCGGATGCCTAAAACCGCAGCGCGAGCGGCATTCATCGTCGAAGCCATATAGACGCCGCGCAGGACCGTTTCGGCGCGCATCGCATTTTCGTCTTTCCGCGGCAGCATCCCCACAGCGGTGTTCACGATCATCTGCAATTGCCCGTTCTTCAAGAGATCGAGCACGTTAGGCCGGGCGCCTTCGGAAATCTTGCCGAGTTTCGTGACCTTCACGCCGGCAGCCTCTAGGGCGACGGCCGTGCCGCTAGTCGAGTAAATCGTAAAGCCTAAGTTGGCGAGGTCGCGCGCGACGGCCACGGCGCCATCCTTGTCGCGATCTTTGACCGACAAGAAAGCGTTACCTGCCGTCGGCAAGGCAGGCTGAGCCGCCATCTGCGCCTTGGCGTAAGCCATACCCAAATCGTCGTCCACGCCCATGACTTCGCCCGTCGAACGCATTTCCGGAGAAAGCGCCACGGGGGCACCAGGGAAACGACTGAAAGGGAAGACGGATTCTTTCACGGACCAATAAGGCGGACGGATTTCGCGCGTGAAGCCGAGATCCTTGAGCTTACGCCCGAGCATGCAAAGCGAGGCGAGCTTGGCGAGCGGCACGCCGATGGCCTTGGAGACGAAAGGAATGGTGCGCGAAGCGCGCGGATTTACTTCCAACATGAACACCGTGTTATCCTTAATCGCGAATTGGATATTCATCAGACCGACGACGCCGAGGCGTTTCGCCAAAGCATGCGTAATCCGGCGGACTTCATCGACGATTGCCGGCGTAAGCGTGTGCGGCGGTAGCACCATGCCTGCGTCACCGGAGTGGACGCCCGCATGTTCAACGTGCTCGAGCATGCCGCCGATGACGGTCATCTCGCCGTCGGAAATCGCATCCACGTCGAGTTCGATCGCATCTTCGAGGAACTTGTCCAAGAGCACCGGTTTGCCGGGGGCGGCGTCAAACGCCTCGCGGACGACGGCCTTCAATTCTTCCATGCCGTAGACAATGAACATCCCGCGGCCACCGAGGACGAAGGACGGACGGAGCAAGACGGGGAAGCCGATCTCCTCGGCATATTTATAAGCCTCTTCGAGCGAAAGTGCGATCCGGTTGACCGGCTGACGGATACCCAGCTCGATAAGGATATCCTTAAACAACTGACGGTCTTCGGCGAGCGCGATGCTGGCGGGAGAAGTCCCGACGACCTTCACGCCGTTGGCTTCGAGATCCGCGGCGAGATTCAAAGGCGTCTGGCCGCCGAACTGCACGATCGCCCCGATGCACTTTTCCGTGCGATAGATTTCCAAGATGTCTTCGAGCGTCAATGGCTCGAAATAAAGCCGGTCGGAGGTATCATAATCCGTCGAGACCGTCTCGGGGTTGGAATTGACCATGACCGTCTCGTAGCCAGCCGCGCGCAAAGCGTAAGAAGCGTGGACGCAGCAGTAGTCGAACTCGATGCCCTGACCGATGCGATTGGGGCCACCGCCGAGGATCATCACCTTCTCCTTGGCCGATGGCCGGACTTCGGACTCATCGCCATAAGAAGAATAAAAGTAAGGCGTGAACGATTCGAATTCGGCGGCGCAGGTATCGACCAAGCGGAAGACGGTGCGGACGCCCGCATCATTCCGCTTCTGGTAGACCACGGCGGCCTTCAAGCCCGTGGCATGGGCGATCTGACGGTCGGCGAAACCGGCTTCTTTCGCGCGGCGGAGTAACGCCGTATCGACCTTCGCACCGGCAGCCTTGAGCGCTAATTCAATCTCAACGATGTCGCGTAGCTGACGCAGGAACCACGGATCAATCTTGGAGAGGCTGAAGATTTCCTTGTCCGTCAAGCCCGCGAGCATCGCGTAGCGGAGAAAGAAAGGGCGTTCCGGATTCGGGCGAGCCAGACGCGCGCGGATCTCGACCTGATCGGCGAAGCTGTCTTCGCCATGCTTGCCGCCGCAACCGAAACCCCAGGCGCCAATCTCCAAGGACCGGAGCGCCTTCTGGAAAGATTCTTTGAAAGTCCGCCCGATGGCCATCGCTTCGCCGACGGACTTCATGGCGGAAGTCAGGGTCGTGTCCGCGCCGACGAACTTCTCGAAAGTAAAACGGGGGATCTTGGTGACGACGTAATCGATCGTCGGCTCAAAACAGGCCGTCGTGGATTTGGTAATGTCGTTCTGCAGCTCGTCGAGCGAATAGCCCACCGCAAGCTTGGCGGCGATCTTGGCGATCGGGAAACCCGTGGCCTTCGAAGCCAAGGCGGACGAACGCGACACGCGCGGATTCATCTCGATCACGATCATCCGGCCGTTCTCCGGGTTGACGGAAAACTGGATATTGGAACCGCCGGTCTCGACGCCGACCGCGCGGATCACCGCGAAGGAGGCATCGCGCATCAGCTGGTATTCCTTGTCGGTGAGCGTCATCGCCGGAGCGACGGTGATGGAGTCGCCCGTATGGACGCCCATGGGGTCAAAATTCTCGATCGAACAGATAATGACGCACTGGTCCTTGTGGTCGCGCATCACTTCCATCTCATATTCTTTCCAACCCAGGAGACATTCCTCGATGAGGACCTCATGGACCGGAGAGGCGTCGAGGCCGGCCTGCGCCATGCGCTCGAATTCTTCGCGATTGTAAGCGATGCCGCCGCCCGTACCGCCGAGCGTGTAAGACGGACGGATGATGACGGGAAACTCACCGCCGATGAGCGGGATCGTCTCGCGGGCGGAGTCGAGCGACTTCACCACGCGCGAACGCGGAACATCGAGCCCGATGTCGAGCATCAGCTTCTTGAAAATCTCGCGGTCTTCGCCGCGCTCAATCGCATCTTCCTTGGCTCCAATCAGTTCGACGCCGTATTTCGCCAAGACTCCGGTGCGAGCGAGTTTGAGGGAAAGATTCAGCGCCGTCTGGCCGCCGAGCGTCGGCAAAAGCGCATCGGGTTTTTCTTTGGCGATGATCCGTTCAACGGATTCGACCGTCAGCGGCTCGACGTACGTAACATCGGCCGTCTCCGGATCGGTCATGATCGTCGCCGGATTGGAGTTAACGAGAATGACACGATAACCTTCTTCGCGGAGCGCTTTGCACGCTTGGGTGCCGGAATAGTCGAACTCACAGGCTTGACCGATGATGATCGGTCCCGAGCCGATGATGAGGATGGTTTGGATATCGGTCCTCTTTGGCATAGTATTCCGCGGACTGTCAGCCACCGTTGGAAGGGTGGTCAAGTGGGGACTTCTAACAAATGCAGAACCCCTAAGGGAAGGCGCTTGCAGGGGCGGACCGTCCCGTCCTTCATCAGGGCGTGGACATCATCAGGATAGCAGGCATCAAGTCCTTCGGGCACCATGGCGCCCTGCCGGAAGAAAAGCGTCTCGGGCAACGATTTACGGTCTCCGTCGACCTGGAAATCGATACCCGGCCAGCGGCGGCCGCCGATGATCTTAAACTGACCGTGAATTACGCCGAAGTCATCCGCACTGTTGAGGGCCAATTAACCGGCAAGCCCGTCTACCTCATCGAGACGTTAGCCCAGCAGATCGCCGCCCGTATTTTGGGCACTTTCCCAGTAACTAAAGCCGTCACGGTCGAGGTAACTAAGCCTTTTGCTCCCGTAGCGGCAGAGTTTGACGCGATTTCGGTTAAAATTCGTCGCGAAAGAGTGTGAGCCCTAAAGGCCGCCAGTTAATCCTGGGGCTGGGGAGCAACCTCGGCGACCGGCCGCAAAATATCGCTGATGCTATCACGGCGCTTAGCCTGATCCCCGGAACCCAAGTTTTAGCCTGTTCTCAGGTAATCGACTCGGACCCAGTTGGATTTCAGGACCAAGGTAATTTCTTAAACTGTTGTATAGCAATTATTTGCAATTTAGATGCGGGCGATTTACTTCAAAAGACGTTAGGGATCGAACTGGCGCTGGGACGGGTTCGGACCGAAAACAAAAACGGCCCTCGGGTCATCGATATTGACCTACTTTTTGATGAGGTGGGCGAATACGAATCAGCTGAACTGACGTTGCCCCACCCTAGGTGGAAGGAGCGGGGCTTCATAGTGATTCCCCTAAGGCAACTCCTTCAGGAGCCGGTACTCGCCAATCACCGGGGTTGGATTTCGCTTAAGGCCGAAGTCGACGCCTTGACCATCGGAGGCGCAGGCCTCCGCGTATGGCAAGGCCCGACACCCTGGATCAAGACCCGAACCTAAGCCTTAGCCGGTTCGGGCACGCCCCTGCCCTTTGGTTAGCGCTCCCTCTGCTATTAGGCTGCGCCATCGATGCGACATGGGGCGTGAATGCCGGATGGTTGTGGATGATCTCTGTCGGCACCTTGACGGGCGCCTGGCTCAGTGCCCGACTAAGCAAACTCAGCGGACTCTGCCTTATCGTCACCGGCATAACCTTGGGTGCTGCCTGGCATCAGGTGAAGTTGCCGCCGCAATCGGCCATCCGACCTCACCGAAACTACGAAGAGCTTTCGATGAGCATCGAACGAGCAAGCGCCCGACGTGACGGCCGCGGCTGGACGGGCTTAGGGATCATCACCGAGCGGGACGGCCCCTATTTCCGGAGACGCATCGCGCTATCCGTCAACGGACCAACTCCAGCCGCAGGAAGTGAATTAAAAATCTCGGGTCATCTTGCCGGATTAGACGAACACCCCAAGGGCTACGACGCATGGGTCGCCTCCCAAGGTGCCACTTTAAGATTAAGCGGAGGACATAATCTCGGAGTTTTAGAAAAACCGACCTCATTCAATCTTTGGTGCCAACAGGAACAAGTTCATCTCGAGGACTGGCTTCGTCAGTTACCTTGGGCCGACACCGACGGCGGGGCTTTGTTGGCGGCGACGATGCTGGGGCGGACCGCCTTATTGCCCGATGAAGCGAAGTCTGCTTTCGCCACAACGGGGACGCTTCATCTTTTTGCGATCAGCGGGCTGCACATCGCCGGCATGGCCGCCGCCTTATTATGGTGCGCCCGTCGCTTACGATTACCGGAAATTCCGACCGGCGTCGCGATTCTGCTCCTACTCTGGCTCTATGTGCAAATCACGGGAGCTTCGCCTTCGTCGGTACGAGCGTGGATCATGGCGGCGTTCATTTGGGGTGGTCAAACTAGCGAACGCGCCACCCCCGCTTTACAATCTCTCGCACTCGCCTGCGCGGTAACATTGATCCTGAGCCCCGAAGCTTGTTCGGACCCGGGCTTCCAACTGAGTTACGTGGCCGTACTCGCGCTCATCACGGCGGGCGGGCCGGCCGCGAAAATATGTGGTGGGCCGACAAAGATCGCCTCGCTCACGCCGCGTTCCGCCCAAACGTGGCGCCAACGCGCCGGCTGGAAAATCCGTGGTTTCATCTTAAGCGGACTCTGTATTTCAAGTGCGGCGACGATCGCGGGCACACCATTGACCTTGGCTTACTTTGGGTCCGCCAGCTGGGGCGGCATCTTCGTTAACCTTTTCTTGGTGCCGCTCTCGGAAATTCCCTTGGTCCTCGGGATGGCCTCAGCGGCTTGCAGTCCGTTCGACATCCTTCTTCCCTTCGCCAGATGGATTAACGGCCTCGCTGCGCTTGGCCTCGAAGGCATGACGTTGCTCGCGGCCTACGCGGCCAAGATCCCCGGCGTGAATGCGAACTACCCGATTATTCACGGTTGGCTCGGACCCGTCGGTGCGCTGATGCTTAGCGGCTGCTTCCTCCTCCAAGCCGAAGCCACCAGTATCCGCCGCTTGCTCGGGGTACCAGCGTTGATCTTGGGCGGCTGGTTTCTCATAACTCTGTTATAACACGGAAAACAATTGCCCAAGGGAGGCTGAATAAGAAAGTGGCTTGATGACCCCCTTCGCGCGCCTGCTTCTGTTTGGTTTGCTGGCCATAGGTTCACTAACTTTTTCCCTGGCGAGGGCCGCGCCGCAGGAATGGTCCGGCATCTATCCCGAGCTCGCTTACTTCAATAACGAAGGCGAATGCGGTACGGGTGCGGTCGTGGCTTGGGCAGACCGCCTCTGGGTCATCACCTATGGCCCGCACCTGCCGTATGGCTCGAGCGACAAGCTCTACGAAATCACGCCAGACCTGCGACAGATCATCTATCCTGAAAGCGTCGGTGGCACGCCGGCGAATCGGATGATCCATGATGAATCCAAGCAGCTCATCATCGGGCCTTACTTCATCGATGACCAACGCAACGTGCGGGTCATCTCGCCGAAACTCATGCCCGGCCGGCTCACCGGCAACGCGCGCCACCTGACCGACCCGACGAATAAAATCTACTACGCCACAATGGAAGACGGGCTTTACGAAGTCGATGTCCACACGCTCGCCGTGAAAGGCCTGATCAAAGAAATCATGAATAAGCCCAAGCCCGGCCAGACCGCTGAAGCCAGCCCAGCCGCGATCACCTCGACCCTTCCCGGATACCACGGCAAGGGGCTATACTCCGGACAAGGGCAAGTCATCCTGGCCAACAATGGCGAGCGCAGCTCCAAAGCGCTGACGGACCCCACGATCACCAGCGGTGCGCTTGGCTCCTGGAAAGGCGAAGGCAACTGGTCGCTTGTCCGCCGTAATCAGTTCACCGAAGTGACCGGCCCCGGAGGCATCCACGGTAACGCACATCCGGATCAAGATCCTATCTGGTCGATCGGCTGGGATTTCCGTTCGCTCATCCTGATGGTCATGGAGGACGGCAAGTGGACGAACTATCGCCTGCCAAAATCAAGCC
Organism: Opitutia bacterium UBA7397; assembly: GCA_002470605.1. GTDB lineage: Bacteria > Verrucomicrobiota > Verrucomicrobiia > Opitutales > UBA953 > UBA953. The sequence goes on along the minus strand of DKND01000096.1, from coordinate 4,380 downwards.
ACTCTTATGACGGTGCCCATGGTTGGAATACCGAATGGCCGCGCATCCGAGAAACCGGCGAGCCGGGGCGTATGCTCATGACGATGCACGGACTGTTCTGGAATTTTCCGGCGGACTTTTCTGCCAAGCATTCGAGCGGCATCACCCCGCGATCGAGCTATCTGAAAGTCATCGGAGATTTCACCCGCTGGAACGACCGGCTGGTCTTCGGTTGCGATGACACGGCGAAATCCGAGTTTCTTAACAAGCGCCCGGCCAAAGGTACAATCGGCGCGCCCGGCCAATCCCAATCGAATCTCTGGTTCACGGCGCTCGATACGCCAGACCACCTCGGACCCGCGCTCGGACGCGGCAGCGTCTGGGTCAATGAGCCCGTCAAAGCGAACGTCGCCTCGGACGCGTTCTTGCTTTCGGGCTTCCGCAAACGTGCGGTCTACCTCGAGCATGACAAGAACGGCGCCACCACCTTTACCCTCGAAGTAGATCAACGCGGCGACGGCCAATGGTCGACCTGGCGTGAGATCAACATCGCAGCAAAGGACGCTGGTCAATGGTGCGAAATCCCGGCCGAACAAAACGGCGCGTGGATCAGGGTAAGATCGAACCGCGACCTCACCCAAGTTTCGGCAACCTTTCAGTATGCCGCCCAAGATGACCGAAGCCAGCGTCGTGACGACCTCTTCGCTGGGCTGAGTGCGGCGGGTGATCAAAAATCTTCTGGCGGATTCCTGCTCACACGCGGTGCGAATCTTCGCACCCTCTCATTGCTTAACGCTTCCGTCACCGCCCAAAAAACCGTCACGGCAGACGCTTATGAACTTACCGCCGACCTGAAGCTCCAGAAGCAGACCGACGGCAAAGTAGCCGCCTTCATCGAAAAAAATACCCCGATTCCAGAAGGCATCCTGAGCACGGACGACGCCTCAGTCATCTTCGAAGAGAATCGCGTGCGCTGGCGATTGCCGCGCTCGAGCAATCCTCATCAAGATGAACTGATCGCGCGGAGCGGCCTGCGCAAAGCCCGCGAGGTGTGCACCGAGCGCGACCTGCTGCAAGCCCACGGCACCTTCTATGAACTTCCCGCCGCCAATGCCGGTGGTGCGATTCGGTTGCGTCCCATCGCGACCAGCGACTTGGCCGTGCACGATTATTGTTCTTATCGCGGACTTCTCGTCCTCACCGGCATCGACCTCGAAGCCGCGAAGGGTAATCGCCACATCATCCGCTCCGACGACGACAAGGCCGCCGTCTGGGTCGGTGCCGCGGACGACCTCTGGAAACTCGGCAAGCCGCGTGGACACGGCGGCCCTTGGAAGAACAACGTCGTCAAAGCCAACCAGCCCTCCGACCCCTACCTTATGACGGGATATGACAAGAAGACTCTCGTCCTTGAAAACCAGGGCGACGCGGAAACCGTCATCACCGTCGAGCTCGACGTCGCGGGCGACGGCCGTTTTTCAGCCTACCAAAGCTTCAAGCTCACCCCCGGTCGGATCCATACCCACACCTTCCCCGATTGGCTCAATGCTTATTGGATTCGAACGGTCTCGTCCGCTGACACCAAGGCCAGCGCGCAACTTACTTACGAATAAAAGCCTTGGGGCGGCAACTATCTCCCCTTTGCGCTGTTATAGAGGTACCTACCCATGAAACTCCCCCTCCTGTCCCTCCTCGCCTTTGGAGCCCTGTTCGCCCCTTCGCACGCTGCGGCACCCGCGACCTTATTCGCCCAACCTGATAAGGAACTTATTTCCGACGCGCTCACCGCAGCCTCGAAGCCAGCCGAATGGAAGGCAGCGAAAGGCAAATGGGATCGCGCCGAAGACGGAACACACGTTGAACAGATCCCCGCCGACAATCACGGTGCCGCCAGTCGGATCACCACCAAATTTCAAGACTGCGTCGTCGCGGTCGAGTTCCGCCTCGATGGGGCCAACTCCATCTCACTGAGCATTAACTCCCTCAAGGAGCATATGGCCCGCGTCACCATCTCGCCCACCGCGCTCCGCATCCAGCGCGACGACAGCGATCATGACGGACCAGACAAAGCGGTCCTCTTCCTCGCCCAAGCGGAAAAATTCGAGCCCGGCACCTGGCATAGCATCGTCTTGGAAATGTTGGGAGATACCATGGTCGCGACGATTGACGGAAAAATCTCAGGCTTCGGCAGCAATGACCTCTTCAAGCTTGAGAAGGCGAACCCCGGCCTGACCTGCGGTGGAAAATCCGCGACCTTCCGCAACTTCTCAATCTGGAGCGTGAAAGCCGAACCCAAGGCTGACTGGAAAGCCACCAGCGCTAAAATCGCCGAAGCCATGAAAGTCGCGCCTCAACCTCCGGCTCCCGCTGCTGCTGCCGCCGCCAAGGGAAAGGCCACCGGCAAGGCCAAGGCTAAGGCTGCTAAATAAGCCAAAGCCTGCGCTTTTAAGCCAGGGGAGACATCTCCCCGCTTGCACCGAGGGAGGGAACGACCAAGTTCGAACCTCCCTCCTTTTATGTCCGAACCCTTCGACACCATCGAGCAAGCCCTTGCGGATATCGCCGCGGGCAAGCTCGTGATTGTGACGGACGATGAGAACCGCGAGAACGAGGGCGACCTCGTGATGGCGGCTTCGAAGGCGACGCCTGAGACCGTCAACATGATGATCCGACACGCACGTGGCCTTATCTGCGTGCCGACGGTTGAGCATCAGCTCCGACGCCTTGGCATCTCCCAGATGGTGCCCGAGAACCGTGAGTCGCAGCGCACCGCCTTCGCGGTGTCCGTCGACGCCGCCGAGGGGATCTCCACCGGTATCTCCGCCTACGACCGCGCCAAGACGATCGCTATTCTCGCCGACCCGCAGGCCAAGCCCGAGGCACTCGTGCAGCCCGGACACATCTTCCCGCTCCTCGCCCGGCCGGGCGGCGTGCTGCAAAGAGCCGGCCATACCGAAGCGGCCGTCGATCTGGCTTCGCTCGCAGGACTGCACCCCAGCGGAGTCATCTGCGAAATCCTCAACGAGGACGGCTCGATGGCCCGCTTACCGGAATTGATCGAACTCAAGCAGCGCTTTGGGCTGCACATGATCTCCATCGCCCAACTCATCGAGTTCCGGCACCACCGCGAACGCTTGGTGGAACTGGTCGCCGAAAGCCCCTTTCAGTCGCAGTGGGGCGAATTCACGCTTCGCGTCTACCGCTCCATCCCGGACGGACGCCAACACTTGGCCTTCATCCGCGGACAATCCAACGACCGACCGACCCTTGTTCGCGTGCAACGTGAAAACCTTCTCGGAGACCTTTTCCGCGGCCAGCAGTTCGGCGCCGGCACTTCACTGGGAGCCAGCTTCGAAGCCGTGGCCAAAGCCGGACATGGCGTCATCGTTCACGTCACCCAACCCTTTGGCGGGATGCAAGCGGACAGCGACGGCGTCCGCCTCGGCAAAATGGATGCCCGCGATTACGGTATCGGCGCGCAGATTCTTTCGCATATCGGACTACGACAGATTCGTCTGATCACAAATAACCCGCGCAAGGTCGTAGGCCTTGGGGGATATGGGCTGGAAATCGTCGAACAAGTCCCGTTCTAAGGCGCCCCTTAGGTGATTCCGCTTGCAGGCAGGGGAAGAAACCCCTCCATCGGGCTCCTGTTCTTCCACCATGAGCCAAGATAAGCCCATTCCTGATGCCGTCGACGGCGCCGAACTGCACCTGGCCATAGTCGCCGCAGGCTATAACGGAGAACTGGTGGAAGCCCTGCTTACCAAGGTCCTCAAGACCTTGCACGGCGCCGGCGTCACGGCCGCTAATATTAAAATTATCCGCGTCCCTGGCTCGGGCGAGATCCCTTACTGCGCGTACATGACGGCGATGTCCGGCGACCACGATTGCGTCATTGCGCTCGGCGTGGTCGTGGCCGGCGACACGCCCCACCACGAAATCATCGCCCATGCCACCGCTAAGGCCCTCATCGACGCATCGCTACGCTCCGAGGTTCCCGTCATCAACGGCATCGTGGTGACCAACACGCGCGCCCAGGCCGAAGCCCGTTGTAAGGGCGACCTGGACCGCGGCACGGAGTTCGCCCTGGCGGCCCTCGCGATGGCCACGCACCGGATCGAATTGGGCGAGCGGCTCGACCAAGCCGAAGCCGAAGGACACAAACGCCACGGCCATGACCCCTTTGCCCAGAACTAACGTGGATTCCGACTCGACTATTTCGCCCTCCTCCCGTGCCAAGATACGTATCCGTATCAAGGGTATCGACTACCGCATGGCGGATCAATGCGCGTCGGAAATCGTGGCCAGCGTGACGCCGACTGGCGCCCGTATCTCCGGCCCCTTTCCGTTGCCCTCGCAAATCGAGGTCTATCGCGCGGCAGGCCAGGACGAGATTCG
>DKND01000067.1 GCA_002470605.1 Opitutia bacterium UBA7397 | reverse complement strand
GGGTGAGCGAGCACCTCGCGGACCATGGGCCGCAATTCAGGCTCAAAAACGGACTCTTGGGCGTTAAGAAAAATTTCTAACGACTTAAAGTGTTCCTCGAGTCCTTCGTGAAGCGGGGTGGTCACACCGCAACTTGTAATGAATGACGGAAAGGCGCAAGCGCAGGATGTGGGGGATTTGCCCCAGTCGCCAATTCGATCAAGGGATAAACTTGGTCTCTACCGTGATGGTCGACTTACCGCTTTCGCATTCCGTGCATGGGGTGCGTTTATCTTCTAATTTACCTTTTTGGGCTTCTCGGGTGAAGCCCAGTCCGCCACAGGTCTTACAGGTGACTTTCTCAAGCGTCGTGACGCTGTAGCTGGACCCTTGCAGGATCTCGGTGGCAAATTTTTGCAAAGCGGCCGGCGAGTCTTCCAGCGGGGTGCATTCCAAGAAGGCATCGCGGCGCATGGTCAGACGCTTGCCGTCGAGGGGCGGGAATTTAGCGGTGAATTGGATCGAAACCATTCCCACGTGCATCCCGTTGGCTTTGCCGGAACTGCCGACGGCGACCGGGTGGTCCAGCAATAGGATGCAATACGCATCGGTAGCGGCCGGTAGGCCGTCTTTGATTGAACCGACGGCTGGCCAGGAAGCTTTCACGAAATAGCGATTATCGCCGAGATCTTGGTGGACCACGTAGGTGATTGTTGCGATGAAGCCCAAGGCTTTGCTGAAGCCGGCGGGCGAGCCGTCCACGATATTCTGATTGGCGTAAGCGGAGTAGAGTCGCTGTAGTTCGCGGGTAGTTTCCGTAGCTTGCAGCTTATTCAGTTTCGCGAGCTGAAAGGTATGCGTTTCCTTGGCGACGGGTAATTGAGCTGGTCGGAAGGGCGTGATGATAGTGGCATCCTCGTCGGCTTTCGGAGCAGCGGTTTCGCTGGTAGGTTCGGTGGCTTTCTTGGCGGCAGGTGCGGCCGTCTGGGCGGAGGCGTGGGTCATGAGACCGAACGCGACGAAGAGGAGGAGGGACCGGGTGATCATGGGGATAAATTAGTCGAGTGAACTCAAATCGCCTTCGGCGGGAGGTGGCGTGGATTTAGGTTTCGCAGTTACCGTTGATGCGGCAGGCGAAATGGGGGTAGAGGGGCGGTCGTAACGTGAGGTGCGGTCGTCGTCATCGTCTTGATCATCATCATCGTCGTCGATATCGTCGTCCTCTGGGTTGGGCTTATCCCCGCGGGCGATACGTTTGCGACGGACGATCACCGAGCCGATGGAGACGGCGATTAGATAGAAGCCGAAAAGAATACCGGTCAGTACGCCTAAGGAGATGGGTTCGCCGATGGGTGTGATGACGGCCACCACAATCAAGATGCCGAAAAGCATGCCTCGCCAGGAGCGTAGCAAGGTGCTGGGGCGGACCAGCTCGAGCCACATCAAGATGATGAGCGCGAGGGGGAATTGGAATGTCAGCCCCGTAAGTAAAGACATCATGATGACAAAGCCGTAATAATCCGAGGCTTGCCAGATGACTTCCATTTTTAGTCCGGTCGCAAAGTGGTGCCAGATTTGGACTGACATCGGTGTGAGCCAGACAAAGGCCAGGGTGGCGCCTGCTAAGAAGAGAATGAGCGCGGCAACGCAGAAAGGGATGAGGCCGCGTTTTTCACGATCGGAGAGGGCGGGCCCGACGAAGCGGACGACCTCATAAAGGAAGACGGGAGAAGCCAAGGCAATACCCACGCCGAAAGCAGCGTACATCAGGACTGACCAGACGCCGATGAACGTGAACTCTTTTAATTCTCCTAAGGCGGCGAGGCCCGGTTCGGCGGCACCCAGGACCATGTGGAGGGGAGAGGTTTCCGGGTGCTTGGCCCATTCGAGCGGCATACTCAGGAAGGCTGGGACTTTGTCGTAAAAGATCAGAGCGCCGACCATGCCGACGGCAAACACGGCCATGACTCGGATCAATGAGATGCGCAGATCGTCCAGATGCTCGAGGAACGACATCTCGCTCCGGGGCTTGTTTCGTCGAATAAGAGAGGCGAGCATGGGGTCAGTCCTTGAGGAGTAGGGCTTTAATGTCGTCGAGGCTGATCGCAGACGAAGCCGAGTCTGATTCGGTCAGGAGCTTACGCAACATCTCAGACTTGGTCTTTTGGAGTTCCATGACCCGTTCTTCGATGGTTCCGGAGGCGATAAGTTTGATGCTCGTGACGGTGCGGGTCTGGCCGATGCGGTGGGCACGGTCGGTGGCTTGGGCTTCGGCGGCCGGATTCCACCAAGGGTCGAAGTGGACGACGGTATCAGCCCCGGTCAGGTTAAGGCCGGTGCCTCCGGCCTTCAGCGACATGAGCATGACGGGGATGGAAGGCGTGGAATTGAATTTATCGCAGACGCCTTGGCGGTCCTTAGTGGAACCGTCGAGGTAGCAGTAGGGGATGCCGCGGTCTTCGAGTGATTTCTTGATCAGTTGGAGAGCGGTGACGAAAGTGGAGAAGACCAGCATGCGGTGATTCGCATCTTTGGATTCTTCGACCAGTTCCAAGAAAGCTTGGAGTTTGGCCGAATCGGTTTCTTCGAGCTTGGGGTCGAGGATGCGTGGGTCGGCGCAAATTTGGCGTAAGCGAAGAAGCTGATTGAAGGCCGCCATGCGGATGCGGGCCTCGCTGGCACCGCCCATTTCCATTTCAAAGATTTCTTTCCGGGTCGACTCTTGGAATTGTTCGTAGATGGCGGACTGGTTTTCTTCGAAGTCGCAATAGACGATTTGTTCGATCTTGGGCGGCAGTTCGGGTGCCACGGCGACCTTGGAGCGTCGCAGGATGTAGGGGGCCGCCATTTGCAGCAGGCGGTCATCATGCCATTTGCGATCATCGGCGAGCAG
>DKND01000114.1:32549-41110 GCA_002470605.1 Opitutia bacterium UBA7397 | reverse complement strand
CCGCAGGCCGATTTGCACTTTTGCACCTAGGACAGCACGTGGTCTATCCCCTACCCCCTCCCCAGCCCCTACCCCTCAGTATCTAAACCTTTCCCTCCCCACCCTGCCCCCTTTATCCTCCGCGGACGTCCATGTCGGAAACGCCTCGCGATCACATCCTCCGCCTTCGCGCTGAAATTCAGCGCTACGAAGAGCTGTATCGAAAAAAGCACGCACCGGAGATTTCCGATTTCGAATTCGATAAGCTCGTCGACAAGCTTGCCGACCTGGAGCGGGAATTCCCGATGTTTGCCGGGCCCGATCTCGGCATCGGCGACGACAAGGCAGAAGGCTTCCAACAACGCGACCATAAGTCGCCGATGCTATCGCTGGACAATACTTACGACGAAGCCGATTTCATGGCATTCGGAGAACGCCTGGCCAAGGCCGTCGGCGCGAGCGCCTTGCAATTCGTCGTCGAACCCAAGATTGACGGCGTCGCCGTCTCGCTCACTTACGAAAACGGCAAGTTCGTGCGGGCGGTCACCCGCGGCAATGGTACGCGGGGCGACGATGTCACCCATAACGTCGCTCTGATCAAATCGATCCCCCGCAAGTTGGCCGACGCTCCCGACCTGCTCGAAGTCCGCGGCGAAATCTATATGGAGCTGGAGGAGTTCCAGCGCCTGAACCGCGAACGCGAAGCCGAAGGCGAAGCCCTTTACGCCAACCCACGGAACCTCGCCGCTGGTACGGTCAAACTGCTTGATGCCGCCGTGGCCCAAAGCCGCAACCTGAGCATCGTCTGTTACGGCTTAGGAGCCTGCGAACCCGCCATGTTCGCCAAACTTTCGGACTTCAAGCAACGCCTGAAAGATTGGGGCTTTCCGATCCGCGACGACATCGGACTGCAACAGGGCATCAAGGCCGCGTGGGCCGCCATCCAACAACTCGACCAGATCCGTCGCAACCTTCCCTTCCCCACGGATGGAGCGGTGGTAAAACTTAATAGCCTCGCCGAACAACAGAAAGCCGGCACCACGAGCAAGTTCCCGCACTGGGCGGTGGCATTCAAATTTCCGCCCGACCAAGCGGAAACCATTCTGCGTGCCATCAGCATGCAAGTCGGCCGCACCGGCGCCATCACGCCCGTCGCCGAACTTGACCCCGTCTTGCTCGCCGGCTCGACGGTCGCCCGCGCGACGTTGCACAACGCTGACGAGATCGCCCGCAAGGACATCCGCGAAGGCGACACGGTGCTCATCCAGAAAGCCGGCGAGATCATCCCGCAAGTTCTCGGCGTCGTTCACGCGAAGCGTCCGGCTGACTCTAAGCCTTTTAATTTCGAAGCCCGGCTCAAAGAACTCGGCCTCGACGCCACGCGCGATGGCGAAGAAGCCGCTTACAAGCTACGTGTGCCTTCGCGCGAGATGAAGATCCGCCGGCTGATTCATTTCGCCTGCAAACAGTGCTTGGATATCGATGGCTTGGGCGTGGCCGTAGCAGAACAACTCATCGATCTCGAGTTGGTCGATGCCCCCGTCCAGACCTTGTCCATTACGGCCGAGCAGTGGCGCATGCTTGATGGCTTCAAAGACAAATCCGTCGATAACATGCTATCAGGCGTCGCCCAAGCGAAGCAGCGCGAGCTCTGGCGCGCGATTCACGCCCTCGGGATCCCAAACGTCGGCATGCAGACCGCCAAGGACCTCGCCCGCCATTTCAAATCCATGAACGCTTTGGAAAGCGCTAAGCTTGGTGACCTACTCATTTCCAAAGTCGGAAAGAAAGGCCATGAGACTTATACCTCCGTCATCAGCGGGGTCGGCATCGAAGTCTCCGAGTCTGTCTTATCTTTTTTTAGTGATCCGCATCATCGCGAATGGGTGCAGGCCATGCGTAACGCAGGATTGAATCTGATCGAAGTCGCCAGCGCGACGACCGTGGAAGGTGTTGCTGGAAAAACTTTCGTGCTCACCGGCACCCTGCCCACGCTGGGACGTGACGAAGCTCGAGACCTCATCGAGAAAGCTGGTGGCAAAGTGTCAGGAAGCGTCAGCAAGAACACCCACTACGTCGTTGCAGGTGAAGAGGCGGGCTCGAAGCTCACCAAGGCCCAGGAACTCGGCGTGACCATCCTCGACGAAGCCGGCCTGCGTAAGCTATTGGGCACCTAATCCCATGATCGCCCTTACTTTACCGAAAGAGTTCCCAGGCTTCGAGAAGACCGCTCTCTTCATCTCGCTCAACCACCTAACGCAATACGCCCTCTTTGCGGGCGTAGCGTGGCTGCTCGGCTACGTACTCTTACGCGGCTGGTGGCACAACCGTAAGATCATCCAGGAGATGCCCAGCAGCGCGGATATGCGACGCGAGGCCATGTGGTCGGCCCTGACGGTCGTCATCTACGGACTTGTCGGCGGCGGCACCCTCGCGCTCAAGAAACTCGGCTGGACGCAGATCTACACCAAGGTCGACGACTTCGGCTGGGGCTGGTTCTGGGGCAGCATCGTCGTGGTCATCTTCGTGCACGACGCGTACTTCTACTGGACGCACCGCCTGATCCACCACCCCAGGCTCTTCCGCTTCTTCCATGGCGTGCACCACGAGAGCCATAACCCTAGCCCCTGGGCCGCGTATTGCTTCAGCCCCGGCGAGGCCGTCATCCAGGCGGGCATCTTCCCGCTCGTCGCGCTGACCCTGCCGATTCACCCCGGTGCGTTCGCGATCTTCATGCTCTGGCAGATCACGTTCAACATCACGGGCCACACTGGCTACGAGTTCCACCCCAAGTGGCTCATGGATTCCTGGCTCGGCAAGTTCCTGAACACCCCCACGAACCACATCCAGCACCACGACAGCTTCAAAGGGAACTTCGGCCTCTACTTCAACTACTGGGACCGCTGGATGGGCACCAACCACCCCGACTACGAAAAGCGCTTCCGGGAAGTAACCTCCCGATGACCTCGCTCCCTCTCCCCGAAGCCGCGGCGGCGCTCGCACGCAATGGCAAGACGCCCGAGTTGGCGGCTATGCTGAAAGCCGGTCAATCCGTGGATGCGCAGGATGCCAAGGGGAACACGCTCCTGATGCTGGCCTCCTACCACGGCAAAACCGAGGCTGTAAAGTTGCTACTGAAGTCGGGCGCGACGGTCGATCTCCGGAACGAGAAAGGTCAGACGCCCCTCGGTGGCGTGGCCTTCAAGGGTTACGCGGAGATCGCCACCCTGCTGCTCGACGCCGGTGCGGACCCGCTCGCTGATCAAGGCGGCCAGACCCCGGTCGATTATGCGACAATGTTCGGCCGCCAAGAAATCCTTGTCCTTCTCCGCGAACGCCGTGGCGCCGCCGCCAAGCCCACCCGCTGGTTCAGTAAACTGATCGGGTGGATGCGGGGGAGCTAATCACATTTCGGGTGGCGGGCAGGGAATGTAGGCCGCCGAATGGTGGCCGAAGGTAGGGGCTCGGCTACGCCGTGCCCGTGGGCGTGACGTAGTCCCGCCCCTACCCTGGCGTTCACCGTGCGGCGAACACGGGCACAAAAAAGGACAGCACGAGGTGCTGTCCCTACCCGCGAAGCAACGCGCCGCTTATTTGCAGCAGCCTGGCTTGCCAGCGATAATATCGGCGGCGCGGGCGAGGAGGTCTTTCTTCGTTGCTTCATCGGTCGCGGAAGCAGCGAGTAGCTCGAGGGCCTTCAGATTGCCCGATTTCACCGAGGCGTGGTGCGAAGCCGAGAAGCGACGACGAGCCAGGCAGATGAGGGCGAGCTGCAGGGAGAGCAATGCGACGAAAGCCGTCAGGTGCCCGACGATCCGTTCGGCGGCGGAGCCAGCCAGGCTGGTTGTGGAGTCGTGGATGAAACCCTTGCTGACATTCATCAGAATAATGGTCACGAGCACCGCGGCGATCAGGGCAGCGCGGGCCGCCCAGCGGTTACGCTTGGCCGAGCAGCAGAAAACATCGGAAGCAGAGGTGGGAGGGGTACAGGCCATGGCTTCATATCATCCAAGCAGCCCGTCAGACCGCAAGCCTCCATCCGTCCTGGCCTAAACTCCCTCAGCCCGAAGATGGGCAATCAATGAGAGGTGGGGGCGCGCGTCTCGATGGCATCAATCCCCCTGAGCTGCAACTCTTCGCGTACCGCTTCATTTGTCACCCCGGCAAGCAAAGCCTCGAGGGCGACCAAGTTATTGGTTTTGATAAAATCCTGACGCGCGAAGGCAAAGCGACGTAAAGCGAAAACCAACAAATAAATCTGAAAGATAATCAAGGGAACAATCTTAACGACAGCCCCGACGACGTGGCGGGCGTCCCACACCGCGGGATGTTCAAAATAGCCTGCACCGATGCGGTAGACGACCAGAAGTATGGCCAAGTAAAGGAAGATCGCCGTGCGTGCGCACCAAGTCGAATGTATCGCCGATGCATGAAAAACAGCCGAGGGTTGCAGTTGACCACTTGTTGTCGTTACTGAAATAGTTATTAAAGAATAACTTCTTGTAGCAAGCCCAATTCACCACGGGTGTCGCGGATGTCTTTTACCGTCATTTAAGTATGATTTTTAGGAAATTACTTCAAAAATAAACTCCCTATGATTGACCTGCTCAGCCGGCAGGCATCAAGTCACACGTGCCCACAAAACTCCTTCTTCTCGACTGCGATTCGACCCTCTCCGCCATCGAGGGAGTTGATGAGCTCGGGCGTTTACGAGGACCCGCCGTCTTTAAGGCCGTAGAGGACATGACCAACGCGGCCATGAATGGCGGCACACCCATGGAGGAAATCTTCGCCCAGCGTCTGAACATGATCAAACCGACGCTCGCTGAACTCCAAGCCATCGGCACCAAGTATATCGCGACGGTCGAACCTACCGCCGTCGAAACACTCGACAAACTGCGCGCAGCAGGATGGAAGATTGCCATCGTCAGCGGGGGCTTCACCCAAGCCATCATGCCCTTGGCCAAATTCCTCGGGGTCGCCCGCGTGGAGGCCGTGGTCCTAAAATTTAATGAAGACGGGACGTATGCCGGATTTGACGAAACCTGCCCGACTTCCAAATCAAAAGGCAAGAACATGATCGCCCGGCGCCTACGCGCTGATTTCAAAGCCCAGACCGTTGTCATGGTCGGCGACGGCGCCAGCGACCTCGAAGTCAAAGGTGACGTCGATAAAGTCATCGGCTTCGGAAGGTATGTCGTCCGCCCCAAGGTCAAGGCGGGCGCGGATGCCTTTATCATGGCGTTGGAAGAATTGCCGGGCATTCTGTAAGACAGCAGAGAGAGTTCGTTTCGGGTGGCAGGTGGCNNGATGATTGGCTGGGGTGATTCATTTTCAGGTCTCAGGTCTCGGCCTTCGGGTATCGGGTTCGGCTGTTCAGGTTCGGGTGCAGGTCCCGGGATGAGCACCTGCAACCCGCCACCTGGGGCCGCCACCCGCCACCTGAATATGATGCGGACTTTTCTTCCCCTACCCCTTTCTACACCTTTGCACTTTTGCACCTTTGCATCCAAACTACCGCCATGCGTAGTCTCTTACCCTTGTTCGCCGTCGCGGCCGTCTTTGCGGCCGACGCCCCAGCTCCAGCCGAAATCAAGGGCGTTCCACCTAAGCAACTGCGCGTCTTTATTCGCTCCGGCCCCAAGACGCATAAACCCGGCGATCACGATCACCCCGCCTTTCTCCGCGATTGGGTACCACTCCTGATTGACCACGGTGCGAGCGCGACGGGCAGTGAAACCTTCCCGACAGCCGAACAGTTGGCTCAAACCGACGTCGTCATCATCCACCGCCAGGGTGGGGGCGACTTCAAACCCGAAGAACGCGAGCGGATCGCCGCATTCACCAAAAACGGCGGCGGGCTCGTCGTCATCCATGCGGGTAGCGTCGCCAGCACTCCGGAGGGGACTGATTTCTACAAGGAACTCATCGGTGGCTCTTGGCGCCAGAAAGTCACCCGCTACCGCGAAGGCCCCATGCAATTGGACTTCGTCGATAAGACGCACGTCATCACTGCGCGCATCGCCGACTTCAAGATGCAGGATGAGATCTATTACGAAATGGATTTGCGCAATGACATCCACGTCCTCGCAACCTCGCCGACGCCGAAAAAGATTGGCGACGGTTTCGAAGCGCAGGCGCAGGCCTGGACTTATGAACAGGGTGCCTACCGGGCCTTCGTTTTCATTCCCGGCCATACCTACGTTAATTTCCAACGCAACGACGTCCGAACCTTACTATTAAGGGGAATTGCCTGGGCCGGCAAACACCCTCGGCCTGCAGATTTTTCCGATACGGTCGTATGCCCGCCGCCACCGCCGATTAAGTAGGCTTCAGCCTCAGACGCCGAGCATTTCACGAACCTTCACCCGGCGATAGCGGAAGATACGCTCAACCTTGCCTTTGACAAAAGGGTAAGCGACTTCACCGAGCGGCCAAAGCGGAAGTTTATAGAGCACTTCGTCATCCATGCGCGTCTTGCCCCCTTCGTCGGCGAAGGTGTGCGTGTGATGCCAGACCGCGTAAGGCCCTTTCAATTGTTCGTCGACGAATGCGTACGGCGGATCCCAATGCGTGATGCGCGTGCGCCAACCGAAGGGCACGCCGCTGAGCGTCAGGCGATAGTCGATCAATGCACCCGTCGTCAGGACGATCGGCCGCGGAGTCAGGATTTTAAATTTTAATTCCGGCGGCGTGATCGCCTCGAGGTTCTCGGCCTTGGAGAAGAACTCAAAGACCTTTTCCAAAGGCAGCGGCAAGAGCGTGCTCTCAAAGTGACGGTGGACGCCACGGGGGAGCGAATGAGGCCGGGCGAGATGGTCGCGGCGGTGGGCGCGGATGACTTCGCTATAATCGGACACGGCGGTTATGGGGACTGGGGCAGGCTGGCGTGACATGGGCGGGGTGTCAAGGGACGCTCCAAGGAAAGGGCTTGCCGAACGGGCGGGGCGGGTTTCCCTTGGATGTCCCCCTTCCCGGTCACATGCCCAACTCACGCTCCCGCCGCCAAACCAAAGGCGCCTTTGGTAACAATAAAGCCCGTCCCGTCGTCCGTGATTGGTCCGCACCCGCACAGGCCCCGACCGACACGACACCTCGGGAGCCCAGCTTCGCCGATAAGCTGATCAATTATTCTCAGCCCATCCTCGAACAGGCCGGCAACAATCATACCGCCGCCAAAGGCGCGATGAACGTGGCCATCCTAATCTGGAACGCAGCCATCGAAGGCGACCCCAAGATTGCCGAAGCCAAGAAGACGCTGGCCGCACTCCCTGGGGCCACCGCCGAGCAAGTCGAAGAACTCGTCACGACCATGGTCGCACGCAAGACCGAGCTCTATCCGGAGGAGAAACTCAGCGTCACGAACTTCATCCTCAAGTTCAGCCACCGCAAGGGCGCCCAATTCCGTGTTTCCGCCGTGAACATCAATCCCGAAGGCGTCAAGAAGTCGGACTTGTCGGACATGGTGAAGGTCACGGCCTAAGCCGCCTGCTTTCCCATTTGCGGTAAGGGAGCATTTCGCTTGAGATGGCTCCACCATGGGCACCGTCGTCCTTCGCAATACTGAACTGATCAACGAAGGCAGACGCCAGCGAGCGGATGTCCTCATCCGCGATGGTCGCATCGAGCGCATCGGCACGCTGCCGGCCAGCACCCAGGCCGACCAAGAATACGACCTGACCGNNCAAACTCCTGCTACCTGGACTGATCGACGACCAGGTACACTTCCGCGAGCCTGGCCTGACCCACAAGGCCTGCATCGCCAGCGAGGCCCGCGCGGCCTTGGCCGGCGGCGTGACGTCGTTCATGGAGATGCCTAATACGAACCCACCCGCGACGACGCTCGAAGAGCTCGAAAAGAAGTATGCCATCGGTGCGGCCACCTCGGTCGCCAACTACTCCTTCTTCTTCGGTGCGACCAACACCAATCTGGATATCGTCAAACGCGTCGATGCCCGAAAAGTCTGCGGCGTTAAGGTCTTCATGGGTTCTTCGACGGGTGACATGCTGGTCGACGCCGCCGCCACTCTGGAAGGCATCTTCCGTCACTCCCCCACCCTGATCGCGACGCATTGCGAGGACACGCCGCGCATCAAGGCCGCCGAGGCCGCCGCCAAAGCCAAGTGGGGCGAAGACGTCCCGGCCGGCGAACACCCGCACATCCGCGACGTCGAAGCCTGCTACGCTTCTTCGTCGATGGCCGCCGAACTCGCCAAGCGCCACGACGCCCGGCTTCATATCTTACATATCACCACCGCGAAGGAACTCAGCCTCTTCAACGCCGCGCCCTTGAAAGGGAAAAGACTGACCGCCGAAGCCTGCGTGCACCATCTCTGGTTCGCCGAAGAAGATTACGCCCGCCTCGGCCACCAGATCAAATGCAACCCGGCGATCAAGACCTCCGCCGACCGGGCCGCCGTGCGCGCGGCCGTGGCGTCCGGCGTCATCGACGTCATCGCGACCGACCACGCCCCACACACGTGGGAGGAGAAATCCCAGACCTACTTCAGGGCCCCGTCGGGCCTGCCGCTCGTGCAGCATTCCCTCCAAGTGCTCCTCGACCTCGTCAAGCAAGGCGCCTT
>DKND01000114.1:17924-32435 GCA_002470605.1 Opitutia bacterium UBA7397 | reverse complement strand
GCAGCAGCATCGAGCGCACGTTTGTTAATGGAGTCTGCGTCTACGAAAACGGCAAGGTCCGCGCCGACGCCCCGAAAGGCCAGCGCCTGACGTTTAACGGGAACGCGCGTTAGTAGGTAGCCCTTCGAATAAAGGGAAACCGGAGATCGGATGATTGGCTGGGGTTATTAAATGCCCGCAGCAAATATCCCAGCCTCCGGTCTCCCGTTGCGGTTCTTACTCCCTCGTCCCCTTGTCGCCTTGCCTACGCGCCCCCCTCGCGCCGTTCGGCGCGTTCCCCTTGCCACCTTCCCCGCTACCCCCCTAGTTTCCGACCGTGTTCACCCTTCTTAAGACCGATACGACGACGGCCGCACGCCTCGGCGTCCTGAAGACCCCTCACGGGGAGGTCCGCACGCCGGTCTTCATGCCGGTGGGCACCCAAGCCACGGTGAAGGGCCTCTCGCCCCAGCAGGTCGCCGAGACGGGCGCCCAAATCCTCCTCAGCAACACCTACCACCTGAACCTCCGTCCGGGCCGCGAGATCGTCCGCGCCGCCGGCGGCCTCCATAATTTCATGCACTGGGACAAGCCGATCCTGACCGACAGCGGCGGCTTCCAGGTCTTCTCGCTCGCGAAGCTCCGCACCATCACCGACGAGGGCATCCATTTCAGCTCCCACCTCGACGGCAACAAGCTGTTCCTCGACGTGAAGGACTGCTTTGACATCCAGGATGCACTGGGCTCGGACATCGCCATGGTACTCGACGAGTGTCCGCCCTACCCTTGCGAGCGCGCCGCGTGTGAAGTCGCGGTGAACCGCTCCATCCGCTGGGCCAAGGAGATGCTCCAATTGGCCAAGGACAGTGGCTTCCTCGCCTCAGGCCGTCACCTCTTCTGCATCAACCAGGGCTCGGTCTACGACGACCTGCGCATCCGCTGCGCCGAGGAGCTCGGCGGTCTCGACTTCCCGGGCCATGCCATCGGCGGCGTCAGCGTCGGCGAACCAGAGGAGCACATGCTCCATCAGGTCGGCCTCGTCGCGCCGCTCCTGCCGAAGAACAAACCCCGCTACGTCATGGGCGTCGGGACCCCGCCCCAGCTGCTCCGCATGGTCGCGCTCGGCGCCGACATGTTCGACTGCACGATGCCCACCCGCATCGGACGCCATGGCGGCGCGTTCACCCCCGATGGTCCGATCAGCGTCAAGCACCTGCGTTACCGCGAAGACCACCGCCCGCTGGTCGAAGGCATGGACAATTACACCTGTCGTCATTTCTCGCGCGCCTACCTGCGTCACCTGCACCACGCCGGCGAACAGCTTGGCGGTACGTTACTCGCGCTACATAATATCCACTTCCTGCAGGACCTCATGGCCCAGGCCCACGTGCATATCGCCGCGGGTGACTTCGCCTCCTGGTCCAAGGCCTGGTGCGAACGTTACGAAGCCGGCGCCAAGGACGAGATACCGGCGGACTAAGGCAGACCGCGTTCGCCGGATGGTGAACGCCAAGGTAGGGGCGAGACTACGTCGCGCCCGAGGGCACGGCGTAGCCGTGCCCCTACCTAAGGCCACCGTTCGCCGGCCGAATTAGCAAACTAGGTCAGCACGCAGTGCTGACCCTACCTAAGGCAGTTAAAGCGAAAAACTCTCGCCGCAGGAACAGCTGGCCTTGGCGTTGGGGTTGGAGAACTTGAAGCCTCCGCCGATCATCTTATCGGAATAATCCAACTGCGTGCCGCGCAGATAAAGGGCCGATTTCGGATCGATCAAGACCTCGACCCCTTCCGACCTGACCATGATATCAGCCACTTTGGCCTCACCGACAAAACGCATCTTATAGGACAGGCCATTGCAACCGCCGCCGGAAATGGCGACCCGGAGGAAACTGCCTTGGGCCTCCCGTAAGGCCAGCGCCTTCACTTTGACACCCGCCGAGGCCGTCAGCCGGATCAGCCGCTCGTCGGCCACGCGTGGCGCAGGAGTACTGTGGGTGGCATTCATTTCTTGGATATAATTGGGCAATCTCGAGACATGGCAAGCCCCCGCGGGAAGACAAATGAGGCTTGCCCGTCACCCTCCCCCCTCGGCTAAGATATCACCTTCGGGTAAGGTCGCGTAGCTCAGTTGGTTAGAGCGCTACATTCACATTGTAGAAGTCACAGGTTCAAGTCCTGTCGCGACCACCCGGATATCAGACCCTCCGTTCCAGCCGAACCGGGGACCCTACCCGAATGCCTGCCGCAACGGAACTCGGATAAAACTATTAACTTTATAATATTACGCTTGAAATGTAATTAGAGGTTCCCTGCAAACTCTGGATTAAATATGAAATCAGGGCACCGTGGTGACTTCATTCTGACGCCTGACCGCAGCCGCACCGAGCCCCTTCCATTCGACTAATTTTCACATGAGCGAAGATTCTGACAAGCACTCCGAAACCGTCGGCGACATCCTCAAGCGCATCCGCAAAACCCACGACAAGCGGGGCAATTGCACCATCGCGCTCCGTACCGAACTCTGGCTACGGCTCGGCGGCGAAGGCATGGACATCAGCCCGAACAACTTCCACAACGCCCTCGCGCAATGGCTGACGAATGCCGGACTCGTGGACAAGAACAAGACCGAGGACGTCGCTTCGGTGCTCTATTGCCTCGGGGTAATCAATTCCAACAACCTCTTCCAGAAAATCCATCAGGGTAAACTCGAATCGATGGGCATCGGCAAAAATGGCCGACGGAACAGCAAGTCGCGCCAAAAAGTAAAGTAATCCGGGCAAGTTGGCCCCCGCAGACCCGTTGACAACCCGGCGAGGCTCGGAATGCTGTGCCCATGAGTCGGCAGCAGCAAAGGCGACAGCAGGAAGCAGCCCGGAGCCGTACGTTCCTAGAACGTCGGATGCAGGAAATACGCACGCGCTTGGGCTTAAAGGCCGATGCCGTCCCTTTGTCTGGCGAAGCCGCCTACGTGGAGACAGAAATCGGCCGCGCCCCGGGAGAACTGCCCGCCGCTTCCCCTTTTGAGTCCACCGCTCCGACCAAATTTCGCGTCATCGCCTACGATGAAACCAGCTGCAAGCTGGAGGAGTTCTCCGAACTGGATTCGATCGGCCGCTATGCCGGAAAACCTGGCATGGTCTGGATCCAGGTCCAAGGCATCACCGACCCCCAGATCGTCCACATCGTCGGAGCATTTTTTGATATCCCGATGCTGGCCCAGGAAGATATCCTGACCGTCACTTCGCGTCCGAAATTCGAAGAACACGGAGACAAACTTCTAGCCATCGCTCGCGCCGTTCGCATCGGCGTCGAAGAAGACACCCCGCGAGGACAACAAATTTCCATCGTCGCGGCGCAAAACTGGGTCATTTCCTTCCACGAAAACGACGAGAAAGTCTTCGAAGCCGTCGAGAAGCGTATCGCCGACAATAAGGGCAACATCCGCAAATGGCACGCCGGCTACCTTGTCTACTCACTGCTCGACACGCTCGTCGACCGACTGCTTTACCAGACAGAAGAAATCGAAGACGCCACCACCGAGCTGGAAGATTCCATCCTCAAGGGCACGGACAATTGGGACCTTAACGAAGTCTACCGCCTCAAGCGTATCGTCGTGCGCCTCAGCCGACTCGCCCAACCCCTCAAGGACATGGTCAGCGTCCTCGAACATTATGAGCACCCTTTGCTCCCGCCGTCTTTGGACATGTTCTTGCGCGACTTGTACGATCACGCCATCCGTGCCGCCGACCGCATCGAGCATGCGCGCATGATCCTGCAGGACCTCCAAGAATATCACCATACCCAGCAAGAACGCCGGACCAACGAAGTGATCCGGACCCTGACAGTGATGAGCTCGGTTTTCATTCCGCTAACTTTTTTGGCCGGCCTCTGGGGGATGAATTTTCAGTTCATGCCCGAAATCCATACCGAATGGGGCCATAAGTATGGCTATTTCTTGGCCCTTGGGATCATGTCCCTGCTCGCCATCGGCATCATCCTCTGGATGAAGCGTAAACGCTGGTGGTAAGGCACTTCAGGCGCAGTCTTGGGCGTCCACGTCGATGACGTCGATGACATCATCCTCGCGTAGGAACTTTGCCCGCAAAGGCAGCAACGCCCCGAGGAAAGATTTCACGCCCGAGACGAGATACCAGATATGCAGACGATGCTGGTCTTGGATTTTCTCGAACGGACACGGAGCCGGCCCGCGAATCTCGGCGACGCCAGGATGCAGGCGTTCGAGTTCCTTGACCCAAGCGTCCGCCACAAAATTAACTTTCTCCGCGTTACGCCCGCGGAAAATATGTCGAATTAGATGCCGTTCGGGTGGGTAGCCAAATTCTGAACGCTTCCCTAATTCCGCGGCGGCAAAGCCTTGGAAATCCATCCGTTTGGCGAATTGGATCGGATCCGAGGCAGGCTGAAAACTCTGCACCACGACGACGCCCTCGAGCTGACCGCGACCGGCCCGGCCGGCCACCTGCGTCAGCAGTTGAAAAGTCCGCTCCGCGGCCCGGAAATCAGGTAATTGCAGCGACAGGTCCGCATCGATGATCCCGACCAACGTTACGCGCGGAAAATCCAAGCCCTTCGCGATCATCTGCGTCCCTAACAGCATGTCATATTTGCCCGCCCGGAAATCGGAAAGTACTTGGCGGAAAAGATCCTTCTTCCCCATCGTATCGGCATCGATCCGGGCGACCCGAGCCCGCGGAAAAAGCTGTGCGATGGTTTCTTCCACCTTTTGGGTGCCATAGCCCTTCCAGCGCACCTTCGGAGAGCGGCACTTGGGGCAGACCACTGGCGCGCGTTCCTGATGGTTACAGAGGTGGCAACGCGCCGTGTCGTTAGTACGATGAAGCGTCAATGAGACGCTGCAACGGGCGCACTGCACCGCTTCGCCGCAATCGGGACAGACGAGCGAGCGGGAATGCCCGCGACGATTGAGGAAAAGAATGGATTGTTCACGTTTCTGGAGCCGCTCGCGAATACCGTCCACCAATTCACGGGAGAGGATGTGCTGCCCTTTCGCATGCAGGATCTCGCGCCGCATATCAATGATACGAAACGCCGGCATCGGGCGGTCATCCACCCGCTTCGGCATCGTATTGAGGACATACCGGCCGGCCGTGGCATTCTTCCAGGTTTCCAAGGAAGGAGTCGCCGAACCCAGCACGCAAGCGGCGCCCAGAATCGAAGCCCGCATGACCGCGACATCACGCCCGTGATACATTGGCGTTTCGCCCTGCTTGAACGAAGGCTCGTGCTCCTCGTCGACGACGATGAGGCGAAGGTTCGGCAAGGGAGCGAAGACCGCAGAGCGGGCGCCGACGACCACCCTCGCCTGCCCCAACGACATCGCCATCCACGCATCAAAACGTTCGCCCGCAGAAAGATGACTATGCCAGACGACAACCTTGGCGCCTAGGTCAGCCAGGCGTGAACGCAAACGACCCACCGTCTGGGGCGTCAGCGCCACTTCCGGGACCAGAAAAATTGCCGAGCCCCCTTCCGCAATTACCTTACGGATCAAGGCGACGTAAACCTCGGTCTTACCCGAGCCAGTGACGCCATGCAGGAGATGTGCCCGGAAAGCTTTACTGTCCAACGTCTCGGTCGCCGAAGCGACGGCGGCCAACTGTTCCGGGTTGAGAATGTGTCCGGCGGCGGCGACCGTCTCACCTTCGGAAAAGGGGTCATCGTAAGCCACGCGCCATTGCACGCTGGTTGCTTCCTTGATCGTCCCGGCGGCGATTAACGCCGTGATGGCAGAGGGCCCGACGCCCAAGTCCGTCGCAACCCTCGTGCGGTCGACAGGTTCAGCCTGAGCGGAAAGAAAGTCGATGAGCTGGGCTTGGCGGGGCGCCTTGCGACGCATCTTCGCTAAAGTCTCGGCGTCAGGCGGTGTAATCAACGACAACATCCGACGAAGAACGGGACGAACGCCCTTGCGCACGGCCGCGGGAAGGACCGTCTCCAACACCGAGTTAAGCCCGCAACCATAATATCCTGCCATCCACTCGGCGAGCTTGCAGCAATCGGGCGTCATCACGGGCTGCTCGTGCTCGAGTACGACGATACTCCGCAGCTTCGTGCCCACCAAAGGTTCGGCGGGATACTTCCAGACGACCCCCAGACTCACCCGCCCCCCTAACGGCACTCGCACCAGCTGGCCGACTTGCAACGTATCCTTAAGGGCTGCCGGCACAGAATATGAGTAGGCCCGGGCCCCGCCATCAAACGGGACCACCTCGGCGACGCCGGGTTCAGTCTCTCCAAACAAGTCAGGCACAAGGGTGAGATTCGCCTAACGTGAGCAAGGTTTCAAGCGAGGGATGGCCAGCGGGCAAGAAATCCGCCTCAGGCATGGACGTCGGTGATCGGGACGCCCGAGTGGGCCGCAATCCGGGCACACATCAGAGCCCAGAAACAGCCGATGCAATTAGCCACGACCAGTTGCAGGTCGGTCGGCATGTTGTAAAAAATGAGCGTTCCAGGGAACCAGACAAAATAATTCGTCAGCAGGTTCGGAAAGACCAAGCGACGATACCACCCCGGCCCCATCGCCGTGCGAAGGCGAGCCGTGTCCCAACCACAATCTTTCCAGAGGTGCGAAATCGCATTAAAGGGCGCGCCGATGAAAACCGTGAAGCCAGCCATATCTACGAACACCTTCAACAGAACCGTACGCAAATTAGCCTCATCACCAAACCAGATCGCCTGTAGATGATAGAAGTAGCTGACGAGCATTCCCATCAAGGCCCACCAGATCATGCTATGGATGAGGTCGCCTAAGGGATGTGGCGGGCGCAGGCCGCGGATTGCCATCCGGAAAATCCACGGGATAAGACCCGAAGTGATTGCGGTGCAAATCGCCGCAAACACCATCGGGTTTGCCTTGTTCAGCGCACCGACACGATTCAGCGCGACCGCGACAGATGGGACTTGATACCTGTAAGCGACGACCAGTCCGGCGGCGGCCAAAAGAATCACGGCCAACGGGATGGCATTATCGCGCGCGGCGTAGATACCTGCGGCCAAGGGCGAAGTTGAAGCTTTGCTCATCCGAGGAATTTACGGAGAAGCTGATCGATGAGGACCGGATTGGCCTTCCCTTGAGTACGCTTCATGATCGGTCCTTTCAGTGCGTTGATCGCTTTCTCGTTACCCGCGCGGTATTCGGCGATAGATTTCGCGACAGCTGGATCGGCGATGACTTCCTGCACGATCTTCTCAAGTTCGCCCGTATCGCTATTCTGACGAAGCCCTTTCGCATCCACAATGGTGACCGCTTCTTGACCTGTTTTAAACATTTCAGCGAAAACCTCTTTGGCCTGTTGCTTAGAAATCACGCCATCGTCCGTGAGTTTTACCAAGCCCGCCAACTGAGCCGGCTTGATCGGACAAGAAGCCAGCGAAACCCCGGGGAGCACCTCGTCGGCAGGAGCAGCACCAGCTCCGCCTGAGGCCGCAAGGTCGCGCAGCAGGTCATTCGTCACCAGGTTGGCGATGCCCTGAGGATTAGCGGGGTGAGCGGCAGCGGCGGCCTCAAACCATTCGGCAAGTTCGCGGTTAGCCACCAGCACGGAGGCCGCCGTAAAAGGCAGGCCAAACTTTTCGACATACCGGCGCTGACGATCGTAAAGGTTTTCCGGAACAAGTTTTTGTAAACGGGCGACCGTTTCACGAGAAATCCGTAACGTCGGAATATCCGGATCTGGGAAATAACGGTAATCGTGGGCATCTTCCTTATCCCGCAGAACATAACCGCGGCTCAGCTCCGCATTCCAACCTCGGGTCTCCTGCGTGATGGAGCGACCGGCCTCTAACTCGCGAATCTGACGGGCAGTCTCGTAGATGACCGTATCCCGAACGCTGGAGATAGAGTTCAAATTCTTGGTCTCGGTGCGGGTACCGAGCTTCTCGGCACCACGGCGGCGAATAGACACGTTACAATC
Organism: Opitutia bacterium UBA7397; assembly: GCA_002470605.1. Lineage (GTDB taxonomy): Bacteria > Verrucomicrobiota > Verrucomicrobiia > Opitutales > UBA953 > UBA953. The sequence goes on along the minus strand of DKND01000114.1, from coordinate 24,498 downwards.
GCAACGGAGCTGACCTTTCTCCATATCACAATCCGCCACGCCCGCTTGGGTCAAAAGTGCGACCAACGAACGCAGGAAAGCTTCGGCCTCGGCGGAAGAACGGAGATCGGGCTCGGTGACGATTTCCAGCAAAGGCACGCCAGCCCGATTGTAATCGACGAGTGAACCGCTGCCGGCGTGGCTGAGTTTGCCGACGTCTTCTTCAAGATGGGCATGATGGATGCGGATGAACTTATGTTCGCCCATCACGTTGCGCGAGGCACCAGGGAGTTCGATTTCCACCTGTCCACCGACGACAACCGGAAAATCTTTCTGGGTAAGTTGATAGTTCTTCGGATTATCCGGGTAGAAATAATTTTTCCGATCCCAGGCACATTGTTCTGGCACCGATGAGCCTACGACCAGGCCGAACAGGATGGATTTCTCGACCGCTTCTCGATTCACGACCGGCAAAGTACCCGGAAGCCCTAACACGACCGGGTCGACTTGCTCGTTGGGCTCCTTGCCGAAACCCCACGGAGACGAGGCGAAAACTTTCGCGCGGGTGTGGAGTTGCACGTGGACCTCGAGGCCGATGACGACTTCCCAATCTGAAGGCGAAGAACTCATAGCGCGGCTTGTTGATGAGCAAAACCGTGAGCAGCCTCAAAGAGACGGCCAGCGGCAAGAAGTTTGGCTTCCGAGAGCGGTGCGCCCACGAGATGGAAGCCGACCGGAAGGTGGCCGGACTTGCCGCAAGGCACCGAGATCGCCGGCAGCCCGGCGAGATTCGCGGGAATCGTGAAAATGTCCTCAAGATAAAGCTGCAGCGGATCCGAAGCCTTTTCGCCGACCTTGAAGGCAGGCGTCGGGACCGTCGGCGTCAGCAACACATCGACCGTAGCCAAAGCCGCGAGATATTCGGCCCGTATTTTCGAGCGCGCACGGAGGGCCCGCATATAATAGGCGTCGGCATAGCCCGCGCTCAGCACGAAAGTTCCGAGCAAGATGCGACGCTTCACTTCGGCGCCAAAACCTTCGGAGCGGCTATTCGTCATCATTTCGACGGGCGTACCAGCTGAGGCCGAACGGTGACCATAGCGGACGCCATCATAGCGCCCGAGATTCGAGGAAGCTTCGGCCGTCGCCACGACATAATAAGTCGGGACAGCAAGATCTGCAGAAGGCAGTTCGACTTCGGAAATAGCGCAGCCCTGCGAGCGATAAAACTCAATAGCGGCGGTGACGGCGGTGGCGACCTCTGCACCCACCCCCTTGCCGAGAAAACCTTTGGGAATGCCGATACGGAGCTTCTTGGCATCACCGGCAGGCGTGAACGCACGATCGGAAGGACCAAAGCAGGTCATGTCACGCGCATCAGCCGAGGCCAGCGCCCTGAGGAGAAGTTCGCAGTCTTCGATGCAACGGGCCATCGGGCCGATTTGATCGAGCGACGAAGCGAAAGCCACGAGACCGAAGCGAGAAATCAGCCCGTAGGTAGGCTTTAAACCGACGACTCCGCAATGCGAGGCGGGCTGACGGATCGACCCACCCGTATCGGAGCCGAGGGCAAGCGGGACAAGACCGGCGGCCAAAGCCGCAGCGCTGCCCCCCGAAGATCCGCCCGGAATACAGGCGAGGTCCCACGGGTTGAAAGTTTTTTGGATGGCAGAATTCTCCGTGGACGAACCCATCGCAAATTCATCCATATTGAGACGCCCATAAAGAATCGCACCAGCCGCGCGAAGACGCTCGGTCACATGCGCATCGTAAGGTGAAACCAGCGAGGCGAGCATCTTGCTCGAACACGTCAACGGCTGACCCTTGACCGCAATATTATCTTTGATGGCGACCGGAATACCTTCAAGTGGACCACGCCCCTCCCCTGCCTTGCGACGGGCATCAGAAGCCTCGGCCTGCGCGAGCACGTCGGCTTCGTCAAGGTGGGTGAAGGCTCCGACTTTTTTGTTCACCAAATGATAGCGAGCGATGAGCGCTTCGCAGAGGGTGCGGGACGTCAACAATCCAGCGGAAAGGCGTCGTCCGAGCTCAGCGGCCGAAAGCGTATGAAGGGCGTCGGCCATGGCTTAGGCTTCGTCGTCCACGACGCGCGGGACGGAAATTTGCCCATCGCGAGAGGCGGGGGCGATACGGGTGACGGCTTCGGCGCCGAGCACCGGGCCTGGTTCATCGGAGCGCAAAGCCGATTCGGAAACCACCCGAGCCAAATCGATCGTCTCGGGGAGGTCGGCTTTAGCCAAGGTCTGGAAGTGGCCGAGGATCTGATTAAGCTGTGAGGAATAAAGCGCCTTCTCCTCGGCCGTCAGATTCAGGCGGGCGAGTTTCGCAAGATGGTCGATGTCGAAACCTTCAGCCATGGCGATCAGCGGCGGACGGTCCAACCCGCGCCCTTTTCAAGCGAAGCGATGACGACGCCCAGAGCCTGATTAGTCTCTTCGTCGGTGAGGGTGCGCGAGGCGTGGCGCCAGCGGATTTCAAAAGCCAAACTCCGGCAACTTTCGGGCAGCCCGGCGCCATTAAAGACGTCGAAACAGTTGACCGACTCGAGGACGAACTCTTTGCCAGCGGCCTTCGCAGCGCCTTGGCGGACACGGCTCTCGACTTCGGAAGCCGCGATACCCACGGGGACGATCACGGCCACATCCTTGGTCACCGGCGGGAAAGAAGAGAAAGCTTCGTAACGAGGAATCTTACGGGTTTCAGCAAAGGCGGAACGCGGGAAGATGACTTCTCCGGCCACGACCGAACCCTTGATCCCGATCAGACGCGTCCAACGAAGGTCAAGGATGCCACAAGCCCCTTCGGCGGTCCGGCCGCGATCCGCAAGGGCCGCGGCATGATTAGTCTGCCAAAGACCACTTGTCTCCGGCCCGAAAGAAAGCCGTACAGCGGAGACGCCGGCAAGCGCAGCCACATCTTGAAGCAGGCGCTTGGCACGCAAGCCGTCGAAAGCTTCGCGCGATTTCCATGAACGCGTGACGGGCTCGGCAAGAGCGGCAAAAGCCACGGCGATAAACTCGCGGATAGTGCCATCCGCCTGCGGACGGAAAACCGTACCGACCTCGAAGAGGCCATGCGGGTCGGCATGGACGGAAAGATTCAGCGCAAGCGCTCCAGCCAGGCCCGGGAGCAGCGAAGCGCGCAGGTGGGTCTGATCGGCCGTCAAAGGATTATCCAAGGCAAGAGCCGAGGCCTTATTGGCGCCGAGCGTGCGATTCAATTCGGCGGCATCACGTAAAGAGTAATGGCAACATTCGGTGAAACCGGCGCCAGCCAGACGCGTCGAAACCTCGCGCGTAAAGACCGAAGACAAAGTGTCCTCTTCGCCGGGCAAGGGCGCGACCGGACGGCCTACGGGCACCTTGTCGGTTCCGTAGATTCGGACAAATTCCTCCACCAGATCGATGGGCCGCGTGACGTCGGAACGGAAAGACGGGACAACTACAGAAAGACCGTGAGCACTCGGCTTGACCGTGAACCCTAAGCGAGTGAAAGCCGCGATAATATCGGACTCAGCGATGGCGGTGCCGAGCTTGGCGGCAACGTAACCGGTAGGAAGTTCGATCGTAACATCGGCGCGAGGCGCCTGCCCGACTACGACGGCGGGACCGACGACTTGAGCTCCTGCGTGCTCGATAAGCAAATCGGTTGCGAGACGCGAAGCTAGCTCGACGCCAGCGGGATCCACATCGCGGGCGAAACGGTGAGAAGAATCCGTGGACACACCTAACCGGCGAGCCACGCGGCGGATTTCGCCAGGACGGAACCAAGCGGACTCCAAAAGAATATCCGTCGTCGCATCTGTCACTCCGGATTCAGCGCCACCCATCACGCCGGCGACAACCAACGGGCGTTCCGCATCGGCGATGACGCAGATGCCAGTCTCGAGCTTCACCTTCTTACCGTCGAGCAGGATGATTTCTTCACCTTCGCGGGCGGGACGGGCTTCGATGCCTTCGCGCACCTGCTTGGCATCGAAAGCATGCAAAGGCTGACCGAGTTCGAGCAGCACCCAATTGGTGATATCGACGACATTATTGATCGGACGAAGACCTGCGGCCTCGAGGTCGCGACGCATCCATTCCGGACTCGGGCCCACTTTGACATTCCGCAACGTGCGCAGCGTATAATAAGGACAGAATTCGGAAGACGAGCGGACGAATTTAAATCCCTCCTGGGCAGAAGGCGCGGAGGCCAGTCCGGCGGCCGTCTTGATCGATAGTGGCTTAAGTTGCAGACCCAAAGCCGCTGCGACATCACGGGCCACGCCGCGCAGGCCAAGGCAATCGCCTCGGTTTGGGGTCACGGAAATATCCAAGACCGTATCCGGCGCACCATAGAGTTGATTGAGCGGCGTACCGAGGGCCGGCTTACGCGGGGTCAGGATCAGCAGACCGTCCTCGCCCTTGCCTAAGCCCAGCTCTTCCGCCGAGCACATCATCCCCATCGAATCGACTTCACGCAGTTTGGATACCTTGATCTCAAAACCGCCAGGCATCACCGTGCCGGGCAAAGCCACGGGCACCCGGTCGCCAGCCTTGAAATTCTTGGCGCCGCAGACGATCTGGCGCGGAGCACCGTCGCCGACGTCGACCTGACACACACTGAGCCGATCGGCCTTCGGGTGTTTTTCGAAAGAGACAATTTCGCCCACCACCACGAGCGGCAAAGGTGAGAGGCCAAAAGACTGGATTGATTCGACCTCAAGACCGAGCATCGGGAGGATATCCGCGAGACGTTCGGGGGTGACGCCGGCGAGTTCGACGTGACGAGCAAGAGCTTGGAGAGAAACTTTCATGGCTTAGGCGAACTGGCGCAGGAAGCGCGTATCGTTATTATAAAAAAGACGGATATCATCGATGCCGTGGACCAGCATCGCGATGCGTTCCAGACCAAGACCGAAAGCGAGACCCGACCATTCGTTCGGATTCAAGCCGCAGAGCTCGAGCACCTTCGGGTCGACGAGACCGCAGCCCATGATTTCGAGCCAGCGATTGGACAGACGGCCGAGATTAGGTGAGCGCAGATCCATCTCAAAACTCGGCTCCGTGAAAGGGAAGAAAGAAGGACGCAGACGAATCTCAGCCTCCGGACCGAAAGTTTCCTTCACGAAGAAATCGAGGACCCCGCGGAGATCAGCCAGCGTCACATTGCGATCGATCCAGAGACCTTCCACCTGATGAAAGTTGGCCGAATGAGTGGCGTCGACCGCATCGCGCCGGAAGCAACGCCCTGGGGCGACGATTCGAAAAGGAGGCTTGCGCGAAAGCATCGTACGGACCTGCACGCTGGAAGTATGCGTGCGAAGCAGGATGGCTTCCTCGCCTTTGCGCGGCGCATCGGCGGAGCGAAAAGATTTGGGAAGATAGAGGGTATCCTGCATGTCCCGGGCTGGGTGATCGGCCGGCGTATTGAGGGCGTCGAAACAATGCCACTCCGTTTCGACTTCGGGACCTTCGGCGACCGTGAAACCTAATTTACGCAAAGAGCTGAGAATCTTTTCGCGGGTGCGGCTCAGAGGGTGCAGCGAGCCGGCCGGGGCATCCGGACTGGGCAACGTCGGATCNNGCCTTCTTGGCTTCGTTAATGAGCTTACCGACCACGGGCCGATCTTCTTTCGAAAGCGTGGCCATCCCTTTCATCACCTGAGTCAAGGAACCGTTGGGACCGACGACACGGGCCTTGAAGGCTTCCATCTCCGCGCGCGTCGAAACGGCGTAAGCCTCTTGGGTCGCGGCGGCGACGAGTTGGACGAGCTGCTGCTGCATGGATAGATTTGTGTGTTGGCGGGGAAAGTCGGCAAGCGAAAGCACCCAGAAACAAAGAAGCCCCGGAGGGCCGGGGCTTCGAAAGAGGGACGGATCAACCGTTAACTCAAGCGAGGGCGGCTTTGGCCTTGTTCACGATGGCCTCGAAGGCCGGCATGTCGTGAATCGCCAGCTCGCTCAGATTCTTACGGTCCATCGTGATGTTAGCCTTTTTGAGGCCAGCGATCAGACGGCTGTAAGAAATACCGAGGGGACGGCAGGCAGCGTTCAGACGGACGATCCACAACTGGCGGAAGGTCGACTTATTCTTCCGACGGTCGCGGTAAGCGAACTTCTGGGCGCGCTGAACGGCCTCGAGGGCGTAGACGTACAGGCGTGATTTGTTTCCGAAATAGCCCTTAGCCGCTTTAATCGTACGACGCTTGCGCGCCTTAGTGGCTGGACCGTTGGTTGCTCTAGGCATGTTGGTATGTTGTGTTTATTGGGTTTAGATGGCCTGGGGGTCGCCTTAATGAACACCCGGTCGGCCAAAAATTGTAGCCGCCGCTTTAAGCGAAAGGCATCGAAGCCAGCATGTTCTTCTCGAAGCCGGAGTCGACGCGCTTGGACTTGTTGGCACGGCGGCGTTGCTTGCGGGACTTGGCACTCAGCAAGTGGCGTCCGTTAGGGGAGCGGCGCATCACTTTGCCGGTTCCGGTTACCTTGAAACGCTTGGAGATGGACTTGCGGGTCTTTTGCATGGCGGGAAAGGGTCGGAACAAAGGGACACTGGAGGGACTTGTAAAGGGGAAAGGGCTGAGGGAAGC
>DKND01000114.1:0-17885 GCA_002470605.1 Opitutia bacterium UBA7397 | reverse complement strand
TTAAACACCTTAAAAACCATGATTTCATTAGGAAAAAAGCCGAATCTTAAGTTTAAAGTCCAAGCCCATCGCAAGGGAAAGTCGGAGGAAGTGCCTTTTTCCGATTTAATCGAGGGACCTAGCATTGTTTCGGTCTATATGCGCAATAACACCTCCGCCTGCGATCTCCAGGCAGCTGAGTTAGGTAAAAATATGCAAGCCATTGCCAAACAAGGGTTTAAAATCATATCAGTGTCTCGTGATACTTGTGCCTCTCATGTAAAGTACGCCGCCAAGCACGGCTACAAGTTCGACCTGGTATCGGACCCCGAGGACCAGTTTGCCAAGGCCGTCGATGGCATTGTGGAGAAGTCGATGTACGGCAAAAAGTATCTGGGCCCAGCGCGGGCCGCCTACCTCTTTGATGCCAAGGGCAAGCTGATCGCGCTCGTCCCCAAAATCGAAGCCGCGACCCATGGGCGACAGTTGCTTGATGCGATTGCGGGCCTGAAATAAAATCCGGGTACCGACCTAAGGGAAAGCACTCGTGATAATCGGTGCTTGAACCAAGGCCGTGAAACAATGAGTTTTATAGGCGAGACACATCTGAAGTTACCTAATGGCTACGCCCTATCGTCCTAACAGTCCCCGGCCCAAACCTAATAAGTCGGCCCCACCCCGCGGAAACTTCCGCAAAGAGGACAAAGGCCCTAAGCGCAACGATCGCATCCGTGCGACCGAAGTCCGTGTGATTTCACCAAAGGGTGACATGCTGGGCGTCATGCAGACGGCACGCGCCATCGAGCTCGCCCGCGAACTCGGCGTCGATCTCATCGAGATTGCGGCCACCGCGGTGCCGCCGGTCTGCAAATTGATGGAGTACGGCAAGTACCTTTACGAAGAGGCCAAGAAACATAAGCACCAGAAGGCCACGACGAAGGTGAAGGAAGTGAAGCTCCGTCCGCGGATCGACGTCCATGACCTGATGATCAAGGTGCGCCGCGCCGAGAACTTCCTCTACCACGGCCACAAGGTTAAATTACTTTTGCAGTATCGTTACCGCGAACTTGAGCATCCTGAAATCGGCGTCGACACGATCACCCGCGCCATCAACGAACTTTCCCACATCAGCACGCGTGACAACGAGCCCAAGCGCAGCGGCCGTGCCATCGTCGTGGGCCTCACTCCCGTCCAGCAGAACAAGCGTAAGCTCGTGCACAATGAAATGCCCGGAGACGAGGATGGCGAAGACGACTCCTCGGTGGATAACGGCGAGAACGACGCGGAATAATTTTGTGCGACACCTGGTCGCCAAACTATTGAGCAGCTCTGCCCTTCTGTGCTTTTGCGCCGGAGGGACATTTGCGGCGAGCGGCGACATCTACCTCGGCGACTCCTTGCGCCAACTCGGCCTTCACGAATTGGAGCAGAAAAAGAGCGACCCCGCCGAAGCCGAACGCCACGGGGCCAAAGGTGTCATCGAACTCTATGCGGAAAGAAACCGCGATTACCTTTGGGTCGATGGCATCAAGTTATACCTTAACGAAACCGTCGGCCTGGCGCACGGGAAACTCACCGTCTCGCGACTGGATTACGAAAAAATCCTGCTTCCCCTTTATTGGAAGCTACCCGCCCCGTTGCCCGGCGCGAAGCGGATCATCATCGATCCAGGGCATGGAGGCAAAGACCCGGGCAAACAGAACGCTACGCTCAACTACAACGAAAAAGCTGCGACGCTCGATACCGCCATCCGGCTGAAACTTATTCTCGATAAGCTCGGCTTCGAAGTTATTTTGACCCGCGAAAAAGACGTCGCCATCGAACTCGATCAGCGTGCGCCCATCGCCATCAAGAATAAGGCCGACCTTTTCGTGAGCCTTCATTACAATGGCGGAGCCAAAGGCGACACGAACAGCTCCGGCATCGAGACCTATTGCCTCAGCCCTGCCGGCCAACATTCAACCAACGCCGCCCGAGCCAAGGCGGACACCTCTACAGAACCAGGTAATCGCTTCGACGCTTTTAATCTTCAGTTGGCCTGGAGTATCCAGCGCAGAATCATCGCCGGCACCGGTGCGGAAGACCGGGGGGTTCGGCGGGCACGTTTCGCCGTACTCCGGACGCTCAATTGCCCCGGCGTGCTGGTTGAGGGAGGGTTCATTTCGAGTAAAAATGAAGGCGCGCAGATCGCCAATGCGGCCTATCGCCAAAAAATTGCTGAAGCGGTGGCGGCCGGAATCAGCGACTACGCGCAACGGCTTCGGAGTAAACAGTAGTCCTTTGGGCGTAAAATGGCCAAAATAGGCGAAGCGGGAGAATTTGGCCGACCTTGGAAGCCCTTCCGGGCTGATTTATGCCTATAATCGGCTTGCCAGCCCCCCTGTCGGACGGTTCGTTCAATCTTCCTTTCGGCCCTCTGACACCTGTCAGCGGACTCTCCTTAGGGAAAACAACAACCACAACCAAACCCTGGAACCGTCGCTCGCGACGACCAGGAGAAACAGTCAAAACACAATGAGCATCATGGAAAAACTGCTCGCCGATTCTAATTTCGGCGCGCTCAAAGCACACTCGGTCATTCACGCTACCGTGACCGAAATCCGCGAAGACAAATTCGTCGTCGTCGATATCAATGGTAAGTCCGAAGGCTTCATCCCTCAGGGCGAATTCCCCGATATGGCCGAAGTCCAAGTCGGCATGCAGATCGAGGTCTACCTCGAAAAACTTGAAAACAAGGATGGCACCCCCTCCGTCTCTTTCGATCGCGCCCAACAGATCCGTAAGTGGGAAAGCATCGAGGCCAATTGCCAAGAAGGATCCATCGTCCAAGGTCGCGTCAAGTCCATCGTCAAAGGCGGACTCATTGTCTCCGTGGGCGTCGACGCCTTCATGCCGTCGTCCCAGATCGACGTTAATCCTCCGAAGAATCTCGAACAGTTCGTGGGCCAGACCTTCGACTTCAAGATTATCAAAATTAACAAAGATAAGAAGAACCTCGTCGTCTCGCGTCGCGAACTCATCGAAGAACAACGCGGCGAAAGCCGTCGCAAGCTTCTCGAAGAAGTCAAACCCGGCACGATCCGTCGTGGCGTGGTCAAGAATATCACCGATTACGGTGCCTTCGTGGACCTCGATGGTCTCGACGGCTTGCTGCACGTGACCGACATGAGCTGGGGCCGCATCGGCCACCCAAGCGAAGTCGTCAAGGTGGGCGAAGAAATCACCGTCATGGTGGTGGAAGTCGACCGCGAGCGCGAACGCGTCTCCCTCGGCCTCAAGCAGACCCAATCCAATCCTTGGGAAGGCATCGAGAAGCGTTACCCTGTGGGCCAGAAAGTCCACGGAAAGGTCGTCAATCTCGTCGCTTATGGTGCGTTCATCGAAATCGAAGGCGGCGTCGAAGGACTCGTCCACGTTTCGGAACTCTCTTGGACCAAGCGCGTCCAGAAGCCCTCTGACATCCTCAAGGTCGGCCAGGAAGTGGACGCCGTCATCCTTAACGTTAACAAGGAAGAGCAGAAGATCTCGCTCGGCATCCGCCAACTCGAAACCAATCCATGGGAAAAGGTTCGCCACAACTACCCCGTGGGCGCTCGCGTCCGCGGCAAGGTGCGCAATCTCACCAACTACGGTGCCTTCGTCGAACTCGAAGATGGCATCGATGGCATGGTGCACGTTTCCGACATGAGCTGGACTCGCCGCATCAACAACCCTGCGGAAGTCATGAAGAAAGGCGACGACGTCGAAGCAATCGTGCTCGATGTCGATGTCGACCAACAGCGCATCTCTCTGGGCGTCAAACAGACCCAGACCGATCCATGGAGCGAAATCGACCGCAAGTTCCGCATCGGCGACCTCGTCACCGGCAAGGTCTCCAAGGTGGCGAACTTCGGTGCCTTCATCGAACTGTCCGACGAAATCGACGGCCTTGTCCACGTCTCCCAACTCGCCGAACAGCGCGTTGAGAACGTCAAGGACATCGTCAAGGTCGGTCAGGAAGTCACGGCTCGCGTCATCAAGATCGACAAAGAAGACCGTCGCATCGGTCTCTCGATCAAGGCCGCCAGCTACGACGCCGAACGTCTCCAGGCCGAAATCTCCAGCTACGAACGCATCAAGGGTCCATCCACCGGTGGCGCCCCTGCTCCTTCGGCTGGTGGCTCTTCGGGTGGCGGTTCGAGCAGCGGAGACTTCAACAGTCTCGGCGACCTTCTCGACAAGGCCGGAAACTAAGAACGTTCTTAGTCCCATGAATCAGACCCCGGGCAACCGGGGTCTTTTTTTGTACCCAAAGACGCCGGGCCGCCTATCGTGCATCCATGGTTCCTTTCCAGGGATACGGTCGTCTGACCCGCAGCTCGACGCTGGCGCTACTCACGACCGTCTTCGTACTGATCGCGGAATGGATTCATCTCATCCCGGACGGGGCGATGACAGCACTGCGCACTGGCTGCCAAGTCTACGTGCTACTGCGGATAATGCGGGCCCGCATCTCGCCCGCCTATCTATTTCTCTGGGGGCCGCTCGCATACTTCTTCCCGATCATCACCGCGCTGATCATCTACCTCTTTGGTGGCAGGAAGCACTCGTCGCTGGCGGATGCGAAAAAAGAAGTGAACCGGGTGGCCTGGCGACTGAGCGAAGAGCCGGACTTCGGAGGCAATAACTTCCGCCTCCTCGGCGATCGCCATGGGCGAGACACCCTTGAAGCCTTGCGGACTCAAATCAAGGGCGCGCAAAAGCGGATCTACATCTCGACCTATATTCTGAGCAACGATGCCGTCGGGCGCGAAATCGTGAGCCTCCTCACCGCCCGGGCCAAAGCTGGCATCGAAGTGCACCTCTTGGTCGACGCCATCGGAAGTTGGGGCATCCCGCTGACGCTCTGCCGGCCGCTCCAACGTGCCGGCGGAAAGATCGCTCGCTTTAACCCAGCCCTACCCATGCGCGGCAAAGGTTCGGCGAATTGGCGCAACCATCGTAAGATCGCGGTTTTTGACGGCAAGACCGCAATCATCGGCGGACAGAACCTCGGCCTGAAGTACATGGGGGAATCCCCTTCGAATCGTCGCTTCCGTGATTGCTCGTTCAGTATCGAAGGCCCTACGGCCGCCTCGATCGAACGCATCTTCATCGCCGACTGGTGCCAGGCCACAGACGAACCTCCGATGAATTTTGCGACCCAGTTACGCGAACGACCACGACCTGTCGGCCAAGCCCGGGTCGCCGTCATCGCCTCGGGGCCTGATTGCGAACAGGATCCGCTTTGGGATGCCTACGTCCAGCTGTTCTCGAACTGCAAGCGCTCGATCACCATCGTGACGCCCTACTTCGTGCCGGACAGCGTCCTATTTTCCCTGCTCGTCACCGCCGCCCAAGCTGGCCGCCATGTGCGGATCATGGTGCCGCGCCGGTCGGACCATCAACTGCTCGACCTCGCCCGACGATGGTACCTGCGGACTTTGCGCGATGCGGGGGCTGATATTTTATTTTTTAAGCCGGACGTCCTGCATGCGAAACTCGTCATCGTGGATGATGAGCAGCTGGTCGTCGGGTCAGCCAACCTCGACATGCGGTCGCTCTTCCTGAATTATGAAATCGGCGCCGTGGTCCGTGACCGAGCGGCGATTGAAGCCGTCAATACCCTGATTGATTCATGGGAGGCCGAATCATCCCATTACTCGGAAGACCTTTATCGCCAAAGCCGCACGCTGCTTGGGCGCACGGTGGAAAATATCTCCAAGGTCCTGGCCCCTTGGCTCTAATCAGCCCAAGAAGGCGTGAAGACGGACGGTCAGCCCGGTATCGGGAAGCAGGAAGCCGTCGTGACCGGCATCGGTGATCACCTCATGGTAGGCCGCATTGACGCCGACGGCGGTCGCGGCGGCTAAAAGCATCCGCAGCTCACTCGTAGGATAGAGCCAGTCGCTCGAAAAACCGATGGCCAGCACGTCGGGACCATGAGCGCAGAACAGCGACCCCGCGGCGGCCCGGGCCGTCATGTCAAAGCGATCGACCGCCCGCGTGATCCGCAGCCAACTATTGGCATCGAAGCGCTTCACGAAAGACTGCCCTTGATGTTCGAGGTAACTTTCGACCTGCCAGAAGACCGGATTATTGGGCTGGGCGCCGAGCACGCGGGCACGGCCAAATTTCTGCTCAAAAGAAGCGGAAGAGAGATAGCTGATATGGGCGAGCATGCGGCCAACCGCCAGGCCCGAGACGGGCCCTTCCCCGGGCGCGTAATGACCACCGCGATAATTCGGATCCGTCTCCACGCAAGCACGTGAAACCGCGTTCAAAGCTATCGCCATAGGCGATTGACTCAAGCCTGCCGCCAACACGGCGATACGACCCACTTCGGCGGGATAATCTGCGCACCAGATTAACGCCTGCATGCCACCCATCGAACCGCCGACCACCGCATGCAATTTCTTGATGCCAAGATGTCGGATGACCAAGCGTTGTGCCCGGACGATATCTCCTAAGGTGATTTCCGGAAAAAAACCGCCGTACGCCTTGCCTGTGCGCGGATCGAGGGAAATCGGTCCAGTCGACCCCTGACAACCCCCGATGCAATTGATGCCGATCACAAAAAAACGATCGGTGTCGATAGCCTTTCCTGGGCCCACAAAACAATCCCACCAACCGGGCTTCGCATCTTCTGGACGATAACGACCCGCCACATGATGATCCCCGCTCAGGGCATGCGGCACCAAGATCGCGTTAGACTTATCGGGCAGTAAAGTCCCATAGGTTTCGTAACGAAGGCTGAGTGCGGGCAATTCACCACCCAGCTCTAACGGAAAGCTATCGGCCGACTTGAAATCGGCGTAGGCCACCGGGCAGAGTTCACGGCTTGGGGCCGAAGGCTTGGCAGAACAGTCGGACATGGACGTAAGACAGCCAAACCAGACCCGGACGGGAGGCAAGTGGCCATTCGGTGTTGCCACGTCATAAACCCCCCCAAGCCTGTAGGCCATGCCTCAAGGTCACCGCCACGAAGAAGGCTGCTGCGGAGAAGGTCCCCATACCCGCATCGAAGCAGCCGTCGGCCGCATGAAGGAAAAATCCCTTCGTGTGACAACCCCTCGTCTGGCCATGCTTAAGGTGCTCGCCGAGGCCAAAGGTCCTCTCAGCGCCGAAGAAATCCACTCTTCGGCCGGCGATGGCGCCCTCGACCTTGTCACGGTCTACCGCAGCCTCGAGGCCCTCGATGAAGCCGGCATCGTCCAACGGCACCCCCTAGAAAGAGGTCGCAGCCTTTATGCCCTCATCGCGGCCGGGCATCACCATCACCATATCATTTGCCGCCGCTGTGGCCGCATCGATCGACTTCCGGGCTGTGACACCTCGCGCCTCGAAAGCGCAGCGCGCAGCAGCGGCTTCTCCGACCTTACTCATATCATGGAAATCTACGGCATCTGCCCCACCTGTAACCTAAACGTTCATGCCTAACTTTCCCCGTACGGCTTTCATCCTCGGCGCCGGACTCGGTACCCGTCTTCGGCCCCTCACTGAAAATTGCCCCAAACCTTTGCTCCCCCTCGGCGGCAAGCCCATGGTGACGCAAGCGATGGATCGCCTCATCGCCGCCGGCACGCGGAGATTCATCATCAACACCCACCATTGCCCAGCGGCATGGAATTCCGCGTTTCCGGCCAACACCTATGGCGGTGCCGAAGTAAAATTAGTCTTTGAACCAACCCTGCTCGAGACAGGCGGAGGCCTGGCCAACATCGCGTCGCTCCTGGCTGAGGATGAGAGTGATCTGGTCATCTGGAACGGAGATATCCTATCAAGCTGTAATATCACCGAAGCCTACGCTCATCACCAAGGAGATGGAGCTGAAGCCACCTTGGTCGTTCGGGCGCAAGGGCCGAATTGCAACGTCCGCGTGACCGACGAAGGGATGGTAACCGACTTACGTGATCGACTTGGAAAAACGGATCGCGCCTATCAGTACACGGGCATCTGCATCGTCACCCGAGCTTTTGCCCAAAGCGTTCCGGCTGCCATCGAATCCATCGTCGAACATTTTTTACGTAAAATCCCCGTCCAGCCTGACAGCATCCAAGCTTATTTGGATTCATCTCCCCAATGGCACGACCTCGGGACCATCGAAGAATATAACACCATCAAGGCCCAGCTTGAAAAGCCAGTACGCGGGGCGATGACGCCCGCCGAAGCTGCCGCTCACTTGGGTTACAATTTAGTAGACGGGGGGAAGATGCTCAAGGGCGGTTCGGGCCGTAAATTCCATCGCGTCTCGAATGCGGCCGGCAAAGAAGCCATTCTTTGCGTGTACGATGATAGCCGCCCAGAAAATCTCATCTACGGCAGCATCGCACATGCCCTGCTCGGACAAGCCGCCGTCAACGTTCCGACCGTCATCGCCGAAGACCACGATCGCGGCATCCTTTTGCTTGAAGACCTTGGCTCCGACGACCTTTGGTCGCTATCCCAAGGGCCGAGCTTTCCGTGGTCCGCCTTCGGCTCAGCCATCGAACAAGTCGTGAAGATCCACCAGCTCGGACTCGAAGCCGCCACCAACGCGGGGATCACGCTCATGGAGCCCTTCTCTCCAGCGCTTTACCAATGGGAGCGACAATACTTCCAAGATAACGTCCTGGCCGGAAAGAAATTCGACCGGAGCGTCATCCAAGAAATGGACTCCCTAGCGCGCGAACTACTCGGTCAGCCTGCGGTCGCCATCCATCGTGACTTCCAATCGCAGAACATCCTCGTCCGCGACAATGCGGCTTGGCTCATCGACTTCCAAGGCATGCGCAAAGGTTGCGCCTTCTATGACTTCGCCTCGCTCGCTTATGACCCTTACCTTACCCGCAAGGACATGGATCTCTGGCGGGTCGAAATCGAAGACCATGCGCGCGAAGCGTCGGACTGGAAAGGATCGCGAGATGAATTCACCCACCTCCTGCACGTAGCGGCGACGCAGCGCCTGCTGCAAGCCTGCGGCGCTTATGGATTCCTCGGAAATAAGAAAGGTCGCCCGGAATACCTAGCGCACCTGCCGCAGGGATTACATAACCTTGCCATCGCCGCCAGCCTGTGTGGCCGCCGGCGATTGGCAGGATTAGCGAGCGACTTGGAGTATAGCTTAACGGTTACCCGTTAACCTTCTCGTCCAAGAAGCGTACCAATTCGTCTTCGGTCATCCGCACCTGCGCCAGCGTATCGCGGTCGCGCACCGTCACGCCGGCGTCTTTCTCGATGGTCTCGAAGTCGATGGTTATGCCATAGGGCGTGCCGATTTCGTCTTGGCGACGGTAGCGACGACCGATGGCGCCGGCAGCATCGTAGAAGACATTGAATCGCTTTTTGAGCCGGCGGTACAAGGCTTCGGCACGGTCGACCAGTTCGGGCTTATTTTTCACGAGCGGGAAAATCGCGGCCTTGAAAGGCGCGACCCGTGGAGGCAGACGCAAGACCACGCGTTTCTCGCCTTCGATTTCATCTTCGTGATAAGCGGTGGTGAGCAAGGCCAAGAAGACCCGGTCGACCCCAACGGACGGCTCGATCACATGGGGAATAAACCGGGACTTAGCCAATTCATCGAACCAATCGAGCTTCTGACCGGAGACTGTGCTATGCTGGGTCAAATCGAAATCACCGCGAGCGGCGACGCCTTGCAGCTCTTGGACGCCGAAAGGAAACTCGAACATGATATCGGTCGTACCCTTCGAGTAGTGGGCCAACTTTTCCTTGGGGTGCGGGTAAAGGGACAGCTTCGCCCGAGGAATCCCGATCGATTCGAACCAAGCCAGACAGCCTTCGATCCAATCCTTGTGAGCGACCTCCCAGTCAGCCGACGGTGAGATGAAATATTCGATTTCCATCTGTTCGAACTCGCGCGAACGGAAGATGAAATTGCGCGGATTGATTTCGTTGCGGAAAGCCTTCCCGACTTGAGCGATACCAAAAGGCACCTTCACGCGTCCCGTATCGACGACGTTCTTGAAATTGATGAAAATCCCTTGGGCGGTTTCCGGACGTAAGAACGCGATGGCCGAAGCGTCCTGCATCGCACCCACGTAAGTCTGGAACATCATGTTGAACGAACGAGGAGGCGTGAGCGAACCCGGTTTGCCGGTGGCCGGCGAAGGCACGAGGGCGTGTTCTTCGGGCTTAGCCTCGGTATAATCCTTCAGCACCAGAGACTCGAGCGCCCCTTGCTTGGCTAACTTACGTTTCATATCATTCGCCATCTCTTCGGCCTTGGCCTGCATGCCGTCATCCTCAAGGACGGAAACGTAACCAATCGTCTCGCCGCCGACCCTTACGGGAGCGAAGAAAAGCTGGTCTGCCCGGTAACGCATCTTGGACTCTTTGCAATCGACCAAGGGGTCGGTGAAATTCTCGATGTGACCGGATGCCTTCCAGGTCGTAGGGTGATGGATAATACTGGAGTCCAAGCCCACGATATCATCGCGACGGTGGACGAAATCCTGCCACCAGGCCTGCTTGATGTTATTCTTCAATTCGACGCCCAAGGGACCGTAGTCAAAAAACCCGTTAAACCCTCCGTAGATATCGGAGGAAGGAAAGACGAACCCGCGGCGCTTGCACAGGTTGATGATGGATTCCATCTTGTCGGTCGGGTCAGCCATAGGAGGGCTTCACCTATCCCCTTTCAGACGGTCCGCCGCAAGCCTGTTCCCTCAGCGAGGGAGCGGCTCGGTGGTCAAACGTCGGGATTTCTTCGACCACGCCTGGGCCATTTCTGAAATCGACTTAAAGACTCCCGTCACCTCGACGGCGGATTCCGTCATCTTGGCCTTAGACCCCTCCAAGGAAGCCGAAAACGAGGCCATCACGGCCCCGGCATCGGCCAAACGAACCTGCAGGAGTGCAAGGGATTCCCCATCCATGGCACGGTCAGCCGCTTCGACGGACTGTCGTAAGCGGGCGCAAGCGATTTGCAGTTCGGCTGCTTTGGCCCCCAGCGATTTGGGGGCAGTCGCTTCGGCGATGGCTAAAGTCTTTTCCACCAAGACCGCCGAAAGCCGAGCCGCATGCTCAGGGTCTGATTTCGGAAAATAATTATCCAGCTCGCGTTCCATATCCTCAGCGATCTGCGCAAAATCCCGACTCGAAACCCAATCCATCTCCTTAACCAAACTTTCCATTGCGCCCTGCATCGAGCCTCCCAAGGGTGCGATCTCATTCCGTGCCAATGGCGCGGACGGTGGCACGGTCGAATCCCATACCAGCTCGACTTGTAATAATCCTGAAGCCGGATTCACCGACACCAGGCGGGCGCGTAAACCGCGCTCGACCTCGGCGTGTAGTTGATCGCCACGCAACCGATCAGCAAAACCCCGGTCTTCGAGGGTGGCCGGATCGAGCGTGAGATTGACCTCGGGCCGCAATCTTCCCTCGGCATCCAAGCGCAATCCGACCGAAACCACTTGGCCGACCACGATGCCCTTGACGCGGACCGGCGTGCCAGCCGAAATGCCTTGGACCGAAAAAGTCGGGCGAAAGACCACACTGACCAGCGGGGCGGACCACGCAGACCACCAGGCCCAAACCGATGCACCCACGGTGACGGCGAGCACCGTGATGATGACGCCACCTAGGGCGCGACGACTCATCCGGCTGATTGAGGGTAGCTTCCTAACCACTTGACGACTTCACAGCGGCCTTTCAATTCCGTGACGGCGGCTTGCACCGCCGGAGAGGCCCAATGACCCGGAAAATCAATGAAGAATTGATACTCCCAGGCCTGGCGTCGACTTGGTCGAGACTCGATCCGGATCAGATTGATGCCCCGGTCTGAAAAGGCGCTAAGCGCTCCCTGCAAAGAGCCTGGCTCGTGTTTCAAAGTCAGCACCACGCTCGTCACTTCCGGCGTATCACCAGGCGGATTGGCACCCAGACCGATAATAAAGAAGCGGGTCGCGTTATCGCGGCGATCTTGGATCCCACGAGAGAGAATAGGCACGCCGCGAGACTCCGCAGCGGAAGATGATGCGACGGCCGCCTGTCCTTTAGGTTCACGGGCGACCTTCTCCACCGCCGCCGCCGTGCTATCCGTCTCAACTAAGACCGCGTTCGGCAAATGACGCGAGAGCCAGCCGCGGCATTGCGCCAATGCGATGTCCTTAGACAGGACGTGCGTGATATCGGCTAAGGCGCCATGACCGACGAGACATTGCTCGACCGACAAGGTCACTTGGGCGACCACCTTCAATTCGGACTCAGCCAAAAGATCGAGCGAATGACTAACTACACCCTCCGTAGAATTTTCCACCGGTACGACGCCATAAGTCGCCTCACCGGATTCAACGGCGGCAAAAATATCGGCGATCGTGCGCAACGGAAGCGACGGAACGCTGGAGCCAAACGCCCTTATCTCGGCTTGTTGCGTGAAAGAGCCTTCGGGTCCGAGGTAAGCCACAGGCTTGGCCATCTGAGCTCCGATGGAGAGAGAGATGATCTCACGATAGATTGCGCGCAACCCCGAGGCAGGAATCGCGGGCGCGGCCTCGGTCAAGGAGCGGAGAAGTTGCTCTTCGCGTTGCGGAGAATAGACGGCCGCACCTGTTTTTTGCTTAGCCTCGCCAATGGACCTAGCGACATTCAACCGCTGTCCGATGAGCTGTAAGATCTCACGGTCGATACGATCGACCTCCCGACGATGGTTTTCCAAACTCATGCGACTGGGGGCGGAGGTTCTTCGGTGGCGACCGCGGCCGAGGATTGATCATCCAAGGGCAAACCCATCTCGGCGTCACCGACATTGACCGGCGTCGTCGCCCGCGTGATCCATTCCGAAATCTGAGCAGGAGACAGCACGTCCGAAGCAGGCAATTCGCCCAAAGAACGCAGGCCGGTGAAATCAAGGAAGTGGTCGGTCGTGCCGTATTGAATCGGACGGCCGGGAAGTTCGGCCCGGCCCGTTACCGCGACCAGCTCAAGTTCCAAAAGGCGCGTCAAAGCACTGTCCACGGAAACGCCACGTATCGCCTCCATCTCGGAACGCGTGACGGGCTGGCGATAGGCCACGATCGAAAGCGTCTCGAGCGCTGCTGGACTTAAGCGCTGCGGACGAGGCTCACCGCGAAGCAGACGCACCCAATCGGCATAGGCGGGAGAGATCACCAAGCGAAAGCCTTCGGGCCCCTGCAAGATGCGACAGGAATCGTTGGCCTCGCGCATCTCGACCTCCAAGGCGTCGACGGCCTCGCGAATCTGCGTCGCCGTAAGCAAAGTAGGCACTTGGTCGATGATGTCTTGGATGATCTCCTGGACGGGAGCAACTGAGGCCGGTTCGGGGTGACCCTCGGGACGCTCCTCGGGATTAATCGGGGCCGCTTGGGCGTGATAACGATGCACAACCTTCTGGATGTCCTTGATGGACACCGCCTCCGAGGTCGAGAACAGGAGAGCCTTGATAATTTTCTTAAGATTGAATTCCACAGGAAGGAGGTTTTTAAATCGGGTTGTCGGCAGGGTAAGTGCGGCTCAATGTCCGCTCCCTACCCTTTTATTAGGGGGCAATAACCGACTGACAACCGCAGACTTTTCACACCCATGACCGACGCCCATTCTACCCGCCACCACTCAGCTATCGTTGTCGATGGCCCAGACCGCGCACCCAGCCGGGCCATGCTGCGGGCCGTAGGCTTTACCGATGCGGACTTCCATAAGCCCATCGTGGGGATTGCCTCCACGTGGTCGATGGTCACCCCGTGCAATATGCACATCGACCGCCTGGCCACCCAAGCGGCCAAGGGGGCCGACGAAGCGGGCGGCAAGGCCATCATCTTTTGCACCATCACCGTCTCGGACGGTATTTCCATGGGCACCCCGGGGATGCGTTATTCGCTCGTCTCCCGTGAGATCATCGCGGATTCCGTCGAAGCCGTCACGGGCGCCGAAGGCTTCGATGGTCTGGTCACCATCGGCGGTTGCGATAAAAATATGCCTGGCTGCGTCATCGCCATGGCCCGACTGAATCGGCCTTCGGTCTTTGTGTACGGCGGGACCATCGTACCTGGACTGCATCGCGGACAATCCGCAGATATCGTCACCGTCTTTGAAGCCGTAGGAAAATATGCCGGAAAGCAAATCGGTGATACTGAGCTTAAGGAAATCGAAACTTGCTCCATCCCGGGAGAAGGTTCGTGCGGCGGTATGTATACCGCGAATACGATGGCCTCCGCCATCGAAGCCCTCGGACTCAGCCTGCCGGACAGCTCGGCGCAGCTCGCCAATTCCAAAGACAAGCTAGCCGACTGCGAACGCGCCGGTAAAGCCGTCTTGGAACTGCTCAAACGCAACATCCGCCCTTCCGACATTCTCTCCAAGGCGGCTTTCGAAAATGCCATCACCGTCGTCATCGCCTTGGGCGGATCGACCAATGCCGTCTTGCATTTAATCGCGATGGCCCACTCGGCCGGCATCAAATTAACCCTCGAAGACTTCGAACGCGTTGGGCGCAAAGTGCCGGTCTTGGCCGATCTCAAGCCCAGCGGCAAATATAACATGGCCCACTTCGTGCGTATCGGCGGCCTGCAACCCCTGTTAAAGATGCTACTCGATGCCGGCCTGCTGCACGGGCACTGCATGACCGTCACCGGAAAAACCGTCGCCGAAAATCTGGCGAACGTCGGCAGCTATGCGAAAGACCAAGACGTCGTCCGCCCCTTATCGAACCCGATCAAGGCGGATAGCCATCTCCGCATCTTGCGCGGCAACCTCGCACCTGAAGGCTCGGTCGCCAAAATCTCGGGCAAAGAAGGGAATAATTTCACCGGCAATGCCATCGTCTACGAATCCGAAGAAGCATCCTTGCGCGGCATTCTCGACGGCGAAGTAAAAGACGGTCACGTCATTGTCATCCGCAATGAAGGGCCTAAAGGCGGACCTGGCATGCGCGAGATGCTTGGGCCGACCAGCGCCGTCATGGGCAAAGGACTGGGCAAAACGGTCGCTTTGATCACCGATGGTCGATTCTCTGGCGGAAGCCACGGCTTTGTCGTCGGGCACATCACGCCCGAAGCAGCAGTCGGCGGCGTTCTCGCGATTGTCCAGAATGGCGACAGCATCGTCATCGACGCGGAAAAGAATGAGATCAACCTCGGTATTCCGGCGGATGAAATCGCCCGCCGCTTGAAGTCCTGGAAACCTTCCCCGCCCAAAGAAACGCGGGGGGCTTTAGCCAAGTACGCCAAACTCGTTTCCTCAGCCTCGGACGGCGCGATTACGGACGCTGATTAAGCGAAGCGTTTATCGATAACGATTTCCGTAAGGGGAAGGCCGAACGGGCCCTCCCCTTGCTTATTTATGCCCTTTAAGCACCCTTCCAAGGTTGCAAATTGGGGCTAAAAGTGAGAAGGTATTCGCCCGTGGAAAACTCTTTCAACCAGTTCCGGAAGCATTTGTTAAACTTCCCTCAACATGGCTTCGCCATCGACTTCAGCCGAGCACCGGCGCCCGCTGGCTTCGAAAATAAAATGGCAGCGGCGATGGCTCAAGCCTTCGCCGACATGGATGCACTCGAAAAAGGCGCCATCGCGAATCCTGACGAAAAACGCATGGTGGGTCATTACTGGATACGCACGCCCGAACTTTCGCCCACCCCTGCGATTGGCGCGGCCATCACCGAAGCCATCTCGGCCATCACCGCTTTTACGCAAAAAATTCACTCCGGGCAAATCCAAGGCGCGCACGGCACTTTCACGGATCTCCTTTGCGTCGGGATCGGAGGCTCCGCACTCGGACCTCAGTTCGTCGCTGACGCTTTAGGAAAGAAGACCGATAAACTCCGCGTTCATTTCATCGACAACACCGACCCGGATGGCATCGATCGGGTGATCGATGGGCTTGGAAATCGCCTAGGCACGACCTTAGTCATCGTAACTTCGAAGTCGGGTAGCACTCCTGAGCCCCGCAATGGCCAAATCGAAGCCGCGTTGCGCTGGAAGCAGGCTGGCCTATCCTTTGCACGTCATGCGGTGGCGGTAACCGGCGAAGGTAGCCAGCTCGACCAAGTCGCGCTCAAGGATGGATGGCTGGCACGCTTCCCCATGTGGGATTGGGTGGGCGGGCGCACCAGCGAGATAGGCCCCGTCGGACTCCTGCCCGCAGCCCTCCAAGGTATAGAGATCAAATCGCTCATCGAAGGAGCCCGCACCATGGACGGCCTCACCCGCATCCCCGACGCGAGCAAAAATCCAGCGTCACAATTAGCACTCGCCTGGTATCACCTCACGGAAGGACGCGGCAGCAAGGCCATGGTTGTCTTACCGTACAAAGACCGTCTCGTGCTTTTCTCCCGCTACTTGCAACAACTTGTGATGGAATCGATCGGCAAGGATTTGGACTTACAGGGTCGTAAAGTAAGCCAAGGTCTTACGGTCTACGGGAACAAAGGGTCCACGGACCAGCACGCCTATGTGCAACAGTTGCGTGACGGTGTGAATAACTTTTTTGCCGTCTTCATCGAAGTGCTCAAGGATCGAGATGGCCCTAGCATCGAAGTCGAAGCAGGGGTTTCCTCCGGCGATTACCTTCAGGCATTCTTCCTAGGAACACGCGAAGCCCTTTCCGGCAACGGACGGCCGAGCATTACGCTCACAATTGAGCAAGTAGATGCCAAAACCGTGGGAATGCTCATAGCTCTTTTCGAGCGAGCCGTCGGACTCTACGCTAGCCTGTTGGGTATCAACGCCTACCACCAGCCCGGCGTCGAAGCCGGCAAGAAAGCCGCGGCCGAAACCCTTAAGGTAAGAGCCCAAGCGCTGGCCGGACTCGAAAAAATAAAGGGTAAATGGGTTTCCGCCGAGGCCCTCTGTAAGGAAATTGGACTTGTCGGGTCAGAGGAACTGGTGTTCAAAGTACTTCTGCATATTGCGGCCAACCCCGGGTCAGTATCAAAACAAGAAAACCCCGACCCAAGCCTGACCCTTTTTCGTCATTCTTAATTAATTCTCTTACCCCAACTTCCCCTACCCCATGAATAAAAAGCTCAACACTTTCATTCGCATCATCGGCTTTGCTGCTGCCGGTGCCGCCCTGTTCTTCGCCTTTTCTCTGAAAGGTAAAGTCACCTCCGCGACCACGAGCACGGCTTGGATGACGCTCGACCCAGAGATCAAAGCGCCCGCAGATTTTTCAGCCCGCATGACCTACCTCGGAGCGCCCATGCAAAAAATCGTACATGATCAGCGCAAGAAGGCCGCAGACCTCGAAGGAAACGTCAAAGACCTGCAAGCCGATGTGGCCGACAAAAAGACCAAGATCGAAGGCTTAACCGCCAATGTCACCACCCTGGAAGGCGAACGTGCCGAACTCACCCGTAAGCGCGACGAATTTACTGGTCAACTGACCGAAGCCAACAGCAAGAAAGATTCCGCGGTCGCCGAATTGAGCGCCGCCAAGGAAGAGCTCGTTAAGGAGAAAGAAAAGACCGCAGGCCTGTTCACCAAAGAGCAGATGGAAGAAAACGCTACCAAGGCCGCCAAAGCTGAAGAAACCCGCGACCGTATCGTTCAAAAATATGTTCAACTCTACGGCTGGGCAGCCGGACGCAGCGAAACTCGCCCACCCTTCCCTCGCGACCCCCTCAATGAGGCTGCACCCGAAACGGTGGTCGCCGGTGGCAGCGCAACGAGCGACGAAGGCATCCTAACCAAGATCATCGCACTCGACCACTCCACGGGACATATCGCCTTCTCCGTCGGAGATATCAACGGCGTGAAACCCGAAAGTCGCTTTGAAGTCTATCTGGATGGAAAGAAAATCGGTGCCGTGAGCGTGCTGTCCGTCAAGACGGGCGTCACCTATGCGCAAATCCTGCCTGGGGCTGATTTGCTTAGAGACATCTCCACCGGTGTCACCGTTAAGTTGGTCTCTGGTGCAGGTAAACTCGCCAG
>DKND01000078.1:7464-7641 GCA_002470605.1 Opitutia bacterium UBA7397 | reverse complement strand
CGCCTTCGAGCCCGATGGGTCCGGTCTCCGGAATCTTCAAAGCGTCCTCGAGGACTTCGCCATTGCATTCGGCATGGGCGATGCCGCCCTTCACGGTGACGATGAGTTCATTCCAATCTTGGGCCTTATATTTTTTTAAATCTTTGTAAGGACCCGCGAGAAGGTAATCGCGACACT
>DKND01000078.1:2163-7378 GCA_002470605.1 Opitutia bacterium UBA7397 | reverse complement strand
CGACAAGGCGGCCGTTGATGGCTCGGTAACGTCCGTCGGAACTTGAGGCCTGCCCGTCGAATTTCTCCTCGGCCTTGATCTCGACGATAAAGGGAGCATCGGGCTTGGGTGCCTTCGGTGCCTTGCGGGGCGGGGTGATACGGTAGCCCCAGCCGGTGAGGTCCTTGCCGTTGAAGAGGCTCACGAAGCCTGGGTCGGGCTTGAATACCTCGGCTTGAGTGTCGAGGTAACCGAGCGTCGCGAAGAGCGGCCACAGGGCGGAGGCCCATTTGGCGTAACCTGCACCATTGAGGTGGAGTAGGTCGGGAAAGAGGGCGGGGAGGGCGTCACCTTCGGCATTGGCGAAGAGTCCATAAGTATCGAGTACCGTGAACTGCGGGTCGTTCTTCACCGCGGCGTCGAAGAGCGCGTTGACGGCGTTGATGGTTTCTTTCGGACGCTTCTTCGTGGCGGAGCTTGGGAAGACGCGACAGACGATGACTGGCATCTTCGGGTCATGGGCTTTGAGCGCAGCGACGATCTTCTGGAAGTTACGGCCGATGGCATCGACGGGTACTTCGACCTCGATGTCATTTGTGCCCATCAGGAGTACCACCGCTTTCGGGTGGAGCGAGAGTACGTCTTCCTGTAATCGAATGAGCATGCCGCGGGTGGTGTCGCCGCCGATGCCGCGATTTGCGAGCTTCATGCCTTCGAAGGACTTTTTGAAATCCGTGCCCCAGCCTTGGGTGATTGAGTCGCCCAAGAAGACGACGGCACCTTGGTCGTTGGTCACATCTTTGGCCCACTGGGGGCGGCTCGTATTCCAGCGCTTCACGTAGCCGTCATAGCGACGCAAAGCGCCTTCGCCCGGAAGCGAGGCTTCGGCCGCAGGCGGGGGTAGGGCGAAGTGCTCGGCTAAATCTGGTTCCGCAGCGACGAGACTTATAAGATTAGAGACTAAGACCCAAGCAAGGAGAGGGCGCATAAGACGTGGAGGATAGTAGGGTTATTTTTTGGCGAGGGTCAGTTTATTCCATTCTTTCCATTTCGCTTCAAGTTGGTGCGCGAGGATGGGGTGTGCTTCGGCAAGGTCGTTGGTCTCAGAGGGGTCTTTACGGACATTGAACAAGCCGCTCGTTTTTCCCACATGGACGAATTTCATATCCCCTTCCCGGATAGCGAAGTTATTGTCGTACAGTTTCCAATATAAAATACCCCGGGCCGGGACGGCATTCTTTTGGCTAAGCCATGGAAGCAGGTCATGGCCATCGACTTTCTGGTCGGCGGGGACGGTGGCTTCGGCTGCCGCCAGAAGTGTAGGGAGCAGATCCAGGGAGCACACGGGTTCATCGGATACTTGCGCCGCCGGGAGGTGGGATTTCCATTGGATGAAAAAAGGGATGCGGATGCCGCCTTCCCAGCACTCAATTTTGCTGCCCCGCAAGGGTGCGTTGCTCCCGCCGTTTTCGGCGGAGCCTTTGATGAGCGCCGCGCCATTATCGGATATGAATACGACCAACGTATTTTCTTCTTGGCCGGATTCGCGGAGGCTTTGCATCACCCGTCCGACGGCTTCGTCGAGGGCTAATGTCATCGCGGCATTCTTCTGGCGCATGGGCGTCGTAAGGTGGGCGGTTTTTGCCAGAAATTCTTCGGGCGCTTGTAAGGGCGTGTGGTTGGCGTTGAAGGCTAGGTAGAGGAAGAAAGGCTGGGGGTCTTTTTTTCGAATGAAGGCGGCGGCTTCCTCGGCAAGGGCAAAGGTCAGGTATTGTTTGAGTTCGCCTGGTTCACGATCGCGTAGGATCGGCCCCCATTGTTTGTCTTCGGCTTTATAGTAATCATGCATTCCGCCTAAGAAGCCGTAGAATGAATCGAAGCCACGGGCTTGCGGTTCGAAGCCGGATTTTTCTCCGAGGTGCCATTTGCCGAGGGCGCCCGTCCGATAGCCTGCGGTCTTCAAGAGGTCCGAGATCAGCCGATGTTCGCGAGGAAGTCCAACATCGGAGCCGTGCGCTGGGTTGCCCGTATAAGGAAGAATTTGGCTGGGGTAGCGTCCGGATAAGATGGCCACGCGGGAAGGTCCGCAGACTGGTGCCATCACGTAACCGCTGGTAAAGCGCATGCCAGCGGCAGCGATCGCGTCGAGATGCGGAGTGGCGACGTCTTTACCGCCGTAGCTGGAAAGATCACCGTAACCGATATCATCGCCGACGATCAGGAGGATGTTGGGCTTGCGTGCTTCGGCCGAGATGAGTGCGAGCGGCAGGAGCAGGAAGAGCGCGAGCAGGGGACGGAGGTCAGTTTTCATTTAATGGGTTTGGGCTGCCAAGAGGCTGGATAGTAGCTGGGGGTTCCGAAAAGTTCGTGCATCTGTTGCTGCATGTACGCCTCGACCCGAGGGTCCTCGGGCGTGCGTCCTTGGTCGTGGGTTTCCTCGATCCAGGTTTCGAGTCGTTGGCGTAAATCGGCGCGAACTTTTTGATGCTCGGGGTCGGGAGAGTTCGCCAGATTATTGATTTCAAAAGGGTCGGCCTCTGTGTCGTAAAGTTCTTCGGCCGGCATGGTGGTAGCCATCAGCGCCAAGGGCGGACCGGTCAGCTTACCTTCGGCGAATAGCTTACGCATCAGCGGGACGACCGGGTAGCAGGCGTCTTTGTAGCGATGCCAAGCCATCCAGGTCTGTTCGGGCATAAAATTCCGGATGTAGCGCCAGCGCTCGGTGCGGATCGCCCGGATACGGTTCACACATTCATCATGACGGTCACGGGCGATGAACGCGGCCGTGCGGGGTTCGGCCTGAGGGCCGATGAAGACTTGGCTGTGCATGCCGGCAGGTTTCGGCAGGCCCGCGAAAGCGAGCGTCGTGGCGGTCAGGTCGATGAGGCTTACGATCTGTTCGCTGGTGCTGCCGGCATGGTATTGGCTCGGGGCCGGGAAGTTCTTCGGCCAGCGGATGATGAACGGCACGCGGTCGCCGCTATCGTAGCAGAAGCCATGTCCGCGGTGTTCGAGCCGTCCATTGTCGGCGAAGAAGATGACGATGGTATCGTCGGCCAAGCCGTCGGCTTCGAGTTGGCGGAGGATTTCACCGGCACGCGTATCCATGCCGCAAACCGCATCGAGATAGCCGGCCCAGTCTTTGCGAGTGATCTCGTGGTCAGGGTAATACGGGGGCACGGTGACCGAGCTTGGATCGGTGATGGCCGGATGGGTCTGCCCGTTCCAAGGGTTACTGGCTGAGCCAGTCCATCCCTTGATGGTGCGTTCGACTGTGGGGAGATTTACCTGAGCGTAGAAGGGGCGATGCTTGGGGAGATTCGTCCATTCATCGCCGGCAAAAACTTTTGTAAAATTAGAATTATTACGTTTATTTTTTTCAGCGGAACGCCCTTTAGCGGCGGACTCCGTCATTATGGGTTCGCCAGTGACTTTGAAATTAAAGTCGGTCTTTCCGGTGCCGACGGGGTGGCCGGCGATGGTCTTGATATTAGCGCAATAATAACCAGCGTCGCGTAAGAGGTGGGTGAAGGGCTGGATGCCCGCCGGGAGGGTGAAGTCGGCATCGAGCCCTTCGATGAAGTGTGAGCGGTGATGCTGGGCGCCAATGGACGTCTGATACATTCCGGTCAGTATGGCGGAGCGGCTGGGGGAGCAAAAAGGCGACGTGGAGAAGGCTAAGCGGTAGCGCATCCCTTCTTGGGCCAACCGATCGAGGTTGGGGGTTTTGACGACAGGGTAGCCGTAGCAACCTAAGTCCGGTCCGATATTTTCCGCGATCAGCCAAAGGATGTTAGGCTTCTTCACCTCCGCGGCGAAAGTGGCCAGAGGCATGAGCAACAGGCAAGCGAAGCGGGGTAAGTGCACCCTTTTAAGACAGGCGGACCTTGGCGGGGTTGCAAAGGTTAATGATCAATCCTGCCTCCTGAAAATAAGCCTAATTTATGCCTTAGTGGCCTGAGCGGCACACCAGTCGTTCCACATCTTCAGGAAAGCAGCTTCGAGATCGCGAGTCAGGCTGATCGCATCGCAAAGCGGGGAGGCTGCCATGCGGGGGCGCAATCCTTGACGGAGTTTCGCCAAGCGTGACAAGTCCTGGGCGGTTTCGATGGCCTGGTGGACGTAGGCTCCGACGGTGTCGGTGGCAAATTCAGGAAGTCCAAGATTGGACAAGATGCTCAAGCCGGCGCGACCGACGCTGGTTTGGCCGATCAAGGACACGACCGGCACACCCATCCAGAGTGCATCGAACGTCGTGGTCATCCCGTTATAGGGGAAAGTGTCCAGCGCGATGTCGATCCGATGATAACGTTTCAGGAAACTGCCTTGATGCGAAGTCGGCGTGGTCGGTTCGTAGTCGATGAATTCAATCCGTTCGGGTGCGATGCCTCTTTGGTGCATGAATTCTCGGGTGCGTGCACGATGGCTCCCAGGATTATTTAATAATACGAGGTGCGAGCCTGGAACGCCCAAGAGAATCTGCGCCCAACATTCGAGGATGGCGGGGGTGATTTTACAGAAATTATTAAACGATCCGAAAGTGACGTAGCCATTCCGCTGGGCTGGAAGCTCGCTTACTTCGGCGGCGCCTTCGGGGGCGACATAGCACTGCCACAGGTGCGGTAAGACGAAAGGTTTTTCCGGAGAGATGCAGGGTTCACCGCCAGGGGGTTCGAGAAAGGCATCGGTCAAACGGTAATCGATTGCATCGACCCCGGAAGATCCCGGATAGCCGATCCAGGAGATTTGAATTGGGGCAGGTTTGAGGGCGAAGGTGACGAGACGATTTTCGGACGTGTGAAGCCCTAGGTCGATAAGCAGGTCGATCTGGTCGTCTTGAATGACGGCCGCTAATTTTTCATCGGACAGCTGTCCCACGTCGCGCCAAAGATCGGCTTGCGACTTGTAAGAAGGCGTCATGGCATCGTGCGGATTTAGGCAATAGCAGACGACTTCGAATCGCGCCCGATCGTGATGGGTTAAGGCGGGAAGCAGGGCGCGACCAGCGACGTGATCACGCAGGTCGGCCGAAACGTAGCCAATCTTGAGGCGGCGTTTTTCGTCGGGCGTATTAAGGTGGGGCCGACGTTGTGAGTGAAGCGGCTCGGAGTGGTGCTGATTCCAAAGACTTTGTTGCCGCAGCAGCGCGCGGGTGTCGTCGGTCAGGTCATACAGTAGCGTCAGGATGAGGTTGCTGCGCAGTGAGGCCAGCGCTGGATGCTTTTCGGTCGTTTCG
>DKND01000078.1:0-2126 GCA_002470605.1 Opitutia bacterium UBA7397 | reverse complement strand
CTCGTAGACTTTGATAGCTTCGTCCAGTTCGCCGGAATCTTTGAGGAGGTTGCCCAAGTTGTTCGCGACGGCGATATCGTCGGGGAAGCGCCTTAGACGTTCGCGATAATGGGCGATGGCTTCGCTGCGTCGTCCTGCGCCGTCGAGCACCGTGCCGAGATCAAGTTCGCAGGGCGGGAAGTCGGGGCGAGCTCGTCGGGCGTTCTGATAGGCAAAGATGGCGTCTTCCCATTGGCGCGTCGCCATGAAGGCCCGCCCCATGTTGTAGAAAGTAACCCCGCATTCCGGCTTCAGCTGCAGGGCTTGTTGGAAGTGCGTGATGCCCAAGGCATACTCCTGATTGTCCACCAGTTTGGTGCCGAAGTTGGTGTGATAATGCGGAACGTTGGGATTGAGTTGAATCGCGCGTTCGAGGTATTCGCGACCTTCGGCCCAACGCCCGCCATCGACCGCTACCACGCCCAGGAGATGAATTAGGTCCGTATTGGTCGGGAAAGTCTGAAGAAGCTGACGATAGAGTTCCTCAGCTTGGGCGTGTCGCCCCGCCTGATGGTGAGTCATTGCGAGGTTGAGTGCCTCCTGCGGATTTTGAAAACTCATCGGCGTTGACGATGTGCCGATATCCTAAGCAATGGCTACCCTTATTTGCCTGCGGCCTTCTGGGCTTTCGCCTTCTTGCCGGCTTTAGCTTCGGCACCTGGGTAGGGGGTGACGTGGGCACGTTCGGCCCAAGCATTCCAGAGGGCGGCGAGTTCCTTGGCTTTGTCAGGTTGGCTAGTAGCGAGGTCGTGGAGTTCGGTACGATCAACTTTCATATCGTAGAGCTCCCAGGTGCCGGTGCGGCTCCGGCGAACGAGTTTCATATCACCGACACGGACGGCGGCATTGCCTTCGTGCTCCCAAAACAACGCATCGCGCTGGATGGGGTCATTGCGAAAAGCGGGCACGAGACTACGCCCTTCCATGGGCAGGATGGCATTACCGTTAAAAGTCTTGGGGTAGGTGGCGCCAGCGACGTCGACGGCCGTTGCCATGATATCGA
Organism: Opitutia bacterium UBA7397; assembly: GCA_002470605.1. Taxonomy (GTDB): domain Bacteria; phylum Verrucomicrobiota; class Verrucomicrobiia; order Opitutales; family UBA953; genus UBA953. The sequence continues at coordinate 1,084 of DKND01000078.1, read as the reverse complement.
TGAGATGTCCAGGCTGAGTGCGGAGTTCGTTCTTGGCGCTGATGCCGGCGGGCCAATGAGCGATCAGCGGACTCGAAATCCCGCCTTCGTGGTTAAAGTGTTTGTAGAGACGGAAGGGAGTGTTCTCGGCGTAGGCCCAGCTTTCGCCGCAATACCATTGAGAGGAGGCTGTAGCAGGGTCGCCGTCTGTTCGTCCGTTGGCGCCAGATTCCGCATTACCCCCGTTATCACTCATGAAAAGGATGAGCGTATTATCGAGGACGTTGCGCTGTTTGAGACCGGCCACCAGGTCGCCGATGGCTTTATCCATATGGTTCACCACGGCCGCATAGACCGACATGAGATGATCGAAACGTTCCTGCTCTTTGGTGGGGACTTTATCCCAGGCCTTGACGGCTTCGGGCAAAGGTGAGCTGGCCCACTTCTTATCGATGATACCCATCTCGAGTTGGCGGGCGTAGCGCCGGGCACGGACTTCTTCCCAGCCGATCTTATATTGACCAAGGAATTTCGCGATGTCGGCTTGCGGTGCCTGCAAGGGGAAGTGTGGAGCGTTGTGGCAGAGGTGGAGGTAAAAAGGCTTTTTCGCTTCGATGGCTTCGTCGATGAACTTCAGTCCGAAAGTGGTCCAGAGATCGGTCGAATACCAGTTCTTGGGCAGACGCGCATCGTCGTTTTTGATCAGCGCACCATTGAGATAGAGGCTGGCCCGTTGGGCTTCGGGAAAGTAGAAACCTCCGGCGGGGGCGTGGAGACTGCGATCAAAGCCACGCGTCGAAGGCGTTACGCCTTGTTCATGTCCGACGTGCCATTTGCCGGTCATCGCCGTGAAGTATCCCGCTGGTTTCAGTACTTCTGCAAGGGTCACGCAGGTGTCGTTGAGATGTCCGACGTAGCCGGGGACGTTTTGGTTATTCACCATGTGGCCGACGCCGGCTTGATGGGAATACAGTCCCGTCAAGAGTGCGGCGCGGGTGGGGCAGCAACGACCAGTATTATAAAACTGGGTGAAGCGCAGGCCGTTCCGAGCTAAGGCATCCAGGTTAGGCGTTGGGATCTCGCTGCCGTAGCATCCGAGGTCGGA
>DKND01000119.1:5964-7376 GCA_002470605.1 Opitutia bacterium UBA7397 | reverse complement strand
CCCGAACCCGATTGCCTGAACTTAGGCTCTGGTCGACGGACGCGACGCAGTCGCGTCCCTACCTTTACCACTGAGCGCGCTCGCACAACCGCGGCTGACCAAGGGTGGTCAGCCCTACCCAATAAAAAGGACAGTACGTGGTGCTGTCCCTAGCCAGTGAAGGCCTGACGTTTGACCGCCTCAGAATTCCCAGGCAACTGTGAGTCGGGCTTCGTAGGGACTGTTCTCGACGACATTGAGATTGCCTTTACTGACAGGTGCTCCGGCGACTTGCGCGAGCATGGTCAAGGTCGCAGAGAAATCATCCCGGCGGTAATTAAGGCAGGGACCTACGAAAAAGCCGGCTTCTTCGAAGTTATTGAACTCGACCCACTCGACCATGGCGATGCTCTCGAGGCCGATTGTCCAATCCTTGGTGAGCTGATAGGCCAGGCCTTGGGTGATCTTGAATTCCACGGCATCTTCACCGTCGGAGGAAATGTGGGTTACTTCACCGACGAGATTGGCGACATACATCCAAGGGCTATTGTCGCCAAAGTTGTGCTGGAGAATGTATTTTCCTTCGAATGACCAGCGGTCGCGCAACGCGCCATTCTTGGAGCTGACTTGCGAGAAGCCGGGCTCGAGGTAGATCGCGCGGCCCCAGGACGCGCGATCGGGGTCGGCCAACATTTTCTTGTAAGAGAGGTTGATGCCGTTGAAACGCAGGCCTTCGAACGAAGCAGAGTCCAGATAGAGGGCAGTGGGCTCAATGTTGACCTGTTCGTCTTTGCTGATGCCTATTTCTAACTCGGTCTTGAAATCGAAGCCGCGGTAGCGGGCGTCATAGCCGGTGCCGATATCGCGACCGAAGCGGCCGGTGATATATTGTTCGATCTCGTATTTTCCGGGCTTGATCGTCTCGGCGATGTAGGAGTAGCCGAAGGGATTTTCGCAACTAAGGGCAGTCGCGGCGGAAACGAGGGAAAGCAGGGTGAGAAACTTCATCGGAGGGTAGGGCTACCCAAATCCCAGGCTGACAGCCGTCAAACACTAATTGAGAATGAGTCTCAACTCAATGAGACTTAGGTTGTAATCCCTCAGTAAATCGATGATTTAGCCTGTCTCGCCGATGCCCCTCTTGATCGTCATACCCGTCCGCAATGAGGAGCGACGCCTTGGGCCGGGTTTGGCGAAGTTGGCCGAGAGTCTGCATGGGAACCATTGTGCCGACGCCCTGATCATGGTCTCGGACAATGGTTCGACGGATTGGACGCAGGCCGTCGCGGTCGAGGCGGCGGGTAAGACTTCGTATCGCGTGGTTTATCATCGGGCCACGGATCAGGCGGATAAAGGTATCGCGATCTTGTCCGCTTGGCAGGCTGCGCCGATCGGTTTCGATGTGTTGGCTTATTGCGATGCCGATATGGCGA
>DKND01000119.1:1325-5900 GCA_002470605.1 Opitutia bacterium UBA7397 | reverse complement strand
CGTTCGTGGAAGCGTACCGTGATTTCGGCTTTGCTCTCGGCGGGATGGAGACTGCTGCCGGCGACCCGCGTGAGCGATCCGGGGTGCGGGTTGAAACTAGTCCGCCGCACCGCCTTAGAAGCGATTACGATTCCGCCCGGCGTGAAAGGATTTTCTTTCGGAGCCGAAGTTCTGGTGCGGATGACGCGGAACGGCGCCCGTTTGGCTGAGATACCCGTGCGCTGGACCGACGATGATGCCGGCCGAATCCGCCTGGGCAAAGCGGCCCGAGATTATGCCCGAGCGTGGTGGAGGCTGTTCTGGAAGAATTGAGGACCGAAGATTTATGATGGTAGGGGCAGCACCGCGTGCTGCCCTTGTCTCCCTCGGCTATATCTAATCATCAGGTCTCTGGATTCCCTTTGAGCGGCTTCTCTTGGGTAGGGGCGCCACTGCGTGGCGTCCGTTCGTCGTGCGAGCTGCGATTTCGACCTGCTTCGCTATTCTCGATGACTCTGGCCGACGGACGCGACGCAGTCGCGCCCCACCCTTTACCCCTGAGCGTCCTCGCTCAACCGCGGCTGACCAAGGGTGGTCAGCCCTACCCCTGAATTCCATCCGGCCCTCTTTTTAACTCTGTCCCTTGCGTCGTTCCGGGCCGCGAGTCTTACGTTGGCCGTCATCGGCGAGGCGGAAGTCTACTTGGCGTTTGAAGCGATCGACGCGATCGACGGTCACCATGATCGTGCCGCCAGCCATGAATTTGCGGCCGGTGCGGCTACCGACGAGCATGTTGCCGCGGTCGTTCATCCGGTAGTAGTCATCGGTCAGGGTCGACATGTGCACGAGCCCGAAGGCATTGGAAGCCGAGAGCTCGACCATGAGGCCGTGAGGCTTGATGTCGGTGATGATCGCCTCGAAGGGACGTTTGTCTTTCCGTTCCACTTCACGTTCGAATAATTCCAAAATCTTGATTTTGACGGAATCGCGCTCGGCTTCGGCGCTATTCCGTTCGGTGATTGAGATATGTTCGCAGGAACGGACGAGTTCGCCGAGCCCGGGGGAGCGGGGCGGGTCCTTGGGAGCCGAGGCTACGCCATGCTTGGCGATATAAGCATCGAAGATGCGATGCTCCAGTAAGTCGGCGTAACGGCGAATCGGTGATGTGAAGTGAGAATAGTGGCGTTTCGCGAGGCCGAAGTGGCCGTCGGGCGAGGGGCGATAGCAGGCTTGTTTAAGCGAGCGGAGCAGCTGGATGCGAATCGTGTAGCCGTCTTCGCGGGTCTTGAGGTCGCTTAGCAATTTCACCATTTCGGAGCGGTGCGTCAGGTCGCCGACCTTAAAGCCATCGCCGGCGAGTTCTTCGCGGAGGGCAGCCAGTTTTTCGGGATCGGGGTCGTCGTGGACGCGGCAGACGTGCGGGATGGAGGCTTTGTCGAGGCTCTTGGCCACGCACTCGTTAGCGAGGAGCATGAACTCCTCGATCAGTTGGTGAGATTCGTCATGGGTGACGATTTCGGTGCGGTCCGCCCAGCCGTCCTTATCGCAGTAAATTTTGATCTCCTTCATGTCCAAGTCGAGCGAGCCGGCCCGGAAGCGTTCGGCGCGCAGGATCTTCCCGATTTTCCAGAAATCGCCGATCATCTGGCGGATGAGTTCGAGCTCGTCGTCTTTTAATTCGGAAAGCGGGCGGCCAGGAGAGCCGGTCTGGTGCGGCGGGGGCGCCGGCATCGCGCGCAATTGGGCGTTATCGTCGCCTTTGAGGAAAGCGTAAGCCTGCTTGTAAGTGAGACGTTTGAGACTGCAGATGACGGAATTAGCGAACTCCGTCTTGAGAAGTTGAGCGTCGGGCGAAAATTCGCAGATGACCGTCTTAACCAAGCGGTCTTGGGCTTCTACGAGCGAGCAGAGGCCGCTGGAGAGCGCGTGTGGTAGCATCGGAATGACCGTGCCGACGAGGTAGGTGGAATTGCCACGCTCGCGGGCTTCGGTGTCGAGGCGGGAGCCGGTTTTGACGTAGTAGGAAACGTCGGCAATATGGATCGCGATGCGCAGGTTGCCGTTCGGAAGGCGTTGCACGGAGAGGGCATCGTCGAAATCCTTCGCATCATCGGGGTCGATGGTGATAGTGGGGATCTGGCGGAAATCTTCGCGGCCGATGCAATCGTCGCGTTGGACGGTGGAAGGGAAGGAGTTGGCTTCGGAGACGACGCTGGCGGGAAATTCTGGATTGAGGTTATAGCGGCGGAGGATGGCCAGGTATTCCGCCATCGGCGTGTGCGTCACGCCGAGCACTTCGGTCAGCGTACCGGTCGGGCTCAGATTGCGCCGCTCCCAGGCGTCGAGCTTGAGGACGACCTTATCTTCGGGTTTTGGCGCGGGTTTGAGGTCGGAGCGCGTGGGGTCGCGCACGATGATTTCGCGCGAGATGCGCGGGTCGTCAGGCACGACGAACCATTGCAGACGGTTGCGGCGCAGGGTGCCGGTGAGTTGGGTGAGGGCGCGTTTGATCACGCGTACCACCGTGCCGGAGCCCCAATCGTCGCCGTTACGATCGCGGCGGACTTGATTGAGTTTTACGAGCACGCGGTCGCCATGGAGGGCTACGTGCGTGTCGTTCGCGTCGATGTGCAAGGCCTCGCGGGGTTTGTCGCCCGGGGTGACGTCGAAGACCACGCGAGCGGAACCGCTGGCGCGAAAGAGAATGGTACCTTCGAGGAGGGAGTCGTCGCGCGAGCCGGCGGGCCCTTTGGGTAGCCCGAGCAGCAGGCCCTTATGGGTGACGATGGCGCCAGCTTTTAGTAGGCGCGGAATGGCTTTGCGGAGCTCATCGAGGTCGTGCCGGTCGCCGCCGAGGGTCTTCACGATCGCTTCCAGACGCATCGGCTTGTAGCCGGGGCGTCGCATGAAGTTCAGCAGAGTCTCTTCGGCGTTCATGCGTTATCGGCGGACGATCCAAGCAGGCTGGTGATATAAGGGAGCAATTGTTTCTTACGGCTCACGATGCCGGGGAGGTCGAAGATATCCGGCGGACGTTTCTGCGGGTAGGTGATGGATTGGATCACATCGGCTTCGCCGCGCACGAGGAGCAGGGAGCTTTGCGTGTCGATATCGGTCACGAGCAAGCACGAGAAATGGAGGCCGTTCTCGAGGCGGTATTTCTCTAAGGCCTCGAGGAGTGCATCGTTGCATTTCCAGAAGTTATTGAAGCCCAGTTCCTCGACTTGGGAGACGGAGAAGCGGCGATCGCCTTCCTTATAAATTTTACAATCCGCGCGGACGGCGACGGCCGGCGTGACGGTTGCCAAGACCGAGCCCGCGTTGAAGATCATGTCGGCGAGCGCGCGCGGATCGGCATCCGCCAGACGGGAAAGCCATTGGAGCAAATCGGCATCGAGGGGCGTCGTCGTGGGGCTTTGGAGCAGAAGCGTGTCGGAAATGATACCGCACATCATCAGGCCGGCGATCTGCGGCGAAGGTTGAAGGCTGGCGGTGCGGAACATATCGGCCACGATTGAGCACGTCGAGCCGAGCGGGCGATTGAGGAATAAGATCGGTTGGGCCGTGTGGGGGTTGCCGAGGCGGTGGTGGTCGACGACTTCTGCAATCTCAACTTCGGCCGCACCGTCGACCGCTTGTGAAAGTTCGTTGTGGTCGACGAGAACTAGGCGCGTTTGCACGGGCTTAAGGATGTCAGATTTCGAGAAGACGCCGAGCAGATGGCCATCTTCATCGACGACGAGGCAGATGAGAGCGCTGGATTGCACGATGCGACGGCGTACTACGGCGATCTTGTCTTGCGGGCTGAAGCGAGGGGCGTCGTGTTGGATGAGTCCGCCTACGAGCGTGGAGGCCCGGACGGCCCAGGCTGTCGTCGCGCTATCGGTATCAGCGTAAGCCACGGAAACCTTCTGGCGTTTGGCCAGTTCGAGGACTTCGCTTTTCATCCGGTGGCCGCCGGTGACGATGATCAGACGCACGCCCATTTCGATGGCGCGGATGTGGACGTCATTGCGATCGCCCACGACGATGATGCTCTTATTGGTGGGGATGCCTTCGACCGTGGCGGATTTGCCGAAGGACTCGAGTTCCATGGCGGCGACGCGCACGAAGAGTTCATCGACCGTCTCGGGGTCATGCGCAATGACTTCGGTGCCACCGATGGAGCGGATGATGGCGTTGATCGAACTGGTGACCTTGCGCATCGAAGTGGCGCGCTTAGGCTTGGGGATGAAATAATCGCCGAGNNCCATCGCGACCGACGACGGGTAAGGCGCGGACGTCGTGGAGGTCGAGAAGCTCGAGGGCGCGGGCACAGGTGTCGTCGACGCCGACCTTAAAAGGATCGGCGTGCATGATGTCTTTGACGCGCGGGGTGACGTCGCCGACGAATTCGGGGAGAGTCGCGCCGAAACGATTCAGGATGGAATCAATCCGTGCGTTGGAGTTACCGCAACGTGCCGGGACAAAGCCTTTTTGACCGGAGGCTTGTTTGAAGGCGGCGTAGGCGAGGGCGGAGCAAATCGCATCGGCATCAGGATTCTTGTGGCCGATGATATAAACGGGCTGTTCAGAACGAAGCGAAGGCGAGGAAGG
>DKND01000119.1:302-1296 GCA_002470605.1 Opitutia bacterium UBA7397 | reverse complement strand
GCGGGGTGGGGAGGGAAGAATAATGGGGTAATGAGTGAGAACGGAGCGGGCGGACGAGAGAGGCCGCTTCGGGTGGCAGGTGGCAGGTGGCGGGATAGTGCGCTCAAGGGGAAACCGGAGACCGGATGATTTGCTGGGGGTATGCATTTTCGGGTGACGGGTGACAGCCACGGGAGCCAGCCCTCCGGGTTACGGCCGTTCGGGTTTCGGCTGCCGGCCTCCGGCTCCCAGCTGCTGATGGCTGGAATGCCGACCCCCGAATGGCTGATGCCCTGATGGCCGTCACCCGTCACCTGGAAGTTGTCACGTTGTCTCTTTCTACCCGCCACCTGCCACCTGGGGCTGCCACCAGCCACCCGAAACTTTTGTCCATCTATCCAGTCCTCAATTCAGTTCTCTCTCTTCGCCTCCTTCTTGTTGCCGAGCCTCTGGGCCTCTTATTCTTGCGTCCTCCCACTTGCCTTTCCTACCCCGACCCCTATCCCTCACTTTCTTCCTTCAAACCACACATGTCCTCCCTATTTTCCTCCCTCCAAGTCGGTGCCTTATCGTTACCGAACCGTATCCTGATGGCTCCGTTGACCCGTTGTCGCGCCGAAGGTGCCAACGTCCCGACGGACTTGATGGCCGAGTATTATGGCCAACGTGCGAGCGCCGGCCTGATCATCTCCGAGGCCACCACGGTTTCGCCTCGTGGTCATGGTTACCCGAACACCCCGGGGATCTACACTGCCGAACACGTCGCGGGCTGGAAGAAGGTCACCGCCACCGTGCACGCCAAAGGTGGCCGCATTTTCCTGCAGCTCTGGCATGTCGGTCGCGTTTCGCACCCGGCCTTCCAGCTCAACGGCGAACTGCCGATTGCACCTTCCGCCATCAAGCCAAAGGGCCAAGTCTGGACGGGTAAAGAGATGGCCGACTACGTGACCCCTCGTGCCCTCGCGCTTGAAGAGATTCCGGGCATCGTCGCTGAATACGTCAAAGGGGCGCGCCT
>DKND01000119.1:0-169 GCA_002470605.1 Opitutia bacterium UBA7397 | reverse complement strand
CGACCGAGACTTTTGGTTATCTTTTACGCGAACTCTCTAAGCTCGAGATCGCCTACGCCCACGTCACGCGCGTCACCGCCCAGGACATCGCGCATGGTGCGGTGAGTGGCGTCGGCCCCAAGGAGTTGCGCAAAGATTTCAAAGGTGTGCTCATCACCGCCGGCGGCTT
>DKND01000070.1:88075-91604 GCA_002470605.1 Opitutia bacterium UBA7397 | reverse complement strand
GTCCGGGAATACGTGGGTAAGAACCATGGGATGTACCGAATCCACGGGCATTTCCATCAGGTAGAAGCGGTATTCCACTGCACCTGCGAGGATTTTTCGCCGATCGGAGCAGGGCAGGAACGTGATCGGCGCCAGGTAGGCTTCGAATGGCTACCGCTGGCCAAACTGGCCGATTATCCCCTATCGCCTAAGGGCTTGGGGAGCGTGATTGCCAAGGCCTTGAAAGACGGGGCGGCGACCTATCTGGGTGATATTCATTGAAGGCTTGCCAGCGGGCATCTGCCTCACTTTGTTCACCTTCCGCCTTTTTGGGGGTATAGCTCAGTTGGTTAGAGCGCCTGATTGACATTCAGGAGGTCGATGGTTCAAGTCCATCTACTCCCACCACTTCGAAGCCCCGGCCTGAAAAACTCAGTCCGGGGCTCTTTGTTTGCGGGTTTTGATACCTTTTTACTCGCACAGCCCCGCCCCTTGTCCCTACCCCTATAGGTCTTCATTTTCCATCATGAGCAGCACCAATATCACCGATATCACCGCCCGCGAGATTCTCGATTCCCGCGGCAACCCTACCATCGAAGTCGACGTCCGTCTCGCTTGTGGCTCCCTCGGCCGCGCCGCCGTGCCGTCCGGTGCCTCGACCGGCACTTATGAGGCCCATGAACTTCGCGATAGCGACGTGAGCGCCAAGTCCTTCCCGAAGGGTATCGACCCGAAGAAGCGTTACAATGGCAAGGGCGTCCTGAAGGCCGTAGCCAATGTGAATGAAGAAATTGCTCCCATGCTCGCGGGCGTAGACGCGCAAGACCAGCTCACCATCGACAAGGCCATGATCGAACTCGATGGCACCAAGAACAAGAGCAAGCTCGGCGCGAATGCCATCCTGGGCGTCTCGATGGCCGTCGCACGCGCTTCGGCTGATGCGCTGGGCCAACCTCTTTATCGATACATCGGCGGTCCAAACGCCAAGGTGCTGCCGATTCCTCTGATGAACATCATGAACGGTGGAGCCCACTCGGATGCCCCCGTCGACATCCAGGAATTCATGGTCGTCCCAAAGGGAGCTAAGTCGTTTAGCGAAGCGCTCCGCATGGGCACGGAAATCTTCCACGCTCTCAAGAAAGTGCTGAAGGCTCAGGGTCTCTCGACCTCCGTCGGCGACGAAGGAGGTTTCGCCCCCAAGGTTGCTTCGAATGAAGCCGCCCTCGAGGCCATCGCCGCCGCCGTCAAGGCCGCCGGTTATAAGCTCGGCAAGGAAGTCTTCCTTGCTCTCGACGTGGCCGCCTCCGAATTCTACGACGAAAAGACCGGCAAGTATACCTTCCATAAGTCTGATAAGTCCCAGCGCAACTCGGAGCAGATGATCAAGTTCTACCAAGACCTCCAGAAGCGTTACCCGATCGTCTCAATCGAGGACGGTTTCTCCGAAGCCGATTGGACTGGCTGGAAAAAGGCCACCGACGCCATGGGCGCCAATACCCAGCTCGTCGGCGACGACCTTTTCGTCACCAACACCGAGTTCCTTTCGCGCGGCATCAAGACCAAGACCGCGAACTCGATCCTCGTGAAGGTGAATCAAATCGGGTCCCTCACCGAGACGTTCGACGCCGTGGCCATGGCCCAGCGCGCCGGTTACTCCGCGATCATTTCGCACCGTTCGGGTGAAACCGAAGATTCGACTATCGCGGATATCGCCGTGGGTCTCAATGCCGGCCAGATCAAGACGGGTTCGCTTTGCCGCTCGGACCGTGTCGCGAAATATAACCAACTTCTTCGCATCGAAGGCGAGTTGGGCGAGCACGCGATCTACGCCGGCAATACCTGCAGCTGGGGCGAATAATCGCTTGGTTTGAATGATAACAAAAGGCCGCCTAAATAGGCGGCCTTTTTATTGGCATGATCGATGGGTCTTACTTCGATTCGAGACCTGCCGTATTGACCGTGATTATTTTATACGACGCACCAGGCTTGGCGCCTTTGTCGACGAAGCGCATTTGCGCCAGGGGCTGATTGGGCGTGTCGCCGTAACTCATCCCTTGAAAGAGGGGTCGGCCAAAGGGGTTGACCAGTTTTTCAGGGACCCGGCCGAGGACTTGTCCGTCTTTTAGGACGATGAACTGGCGAATGCCGCTTTCGAAATCGGCATAGGCATCCCAGGAGATTTCAATATCCTCACCGGTAGACTTGACGGCGACGTTGAAGGGCGCGGGCGGTGGGGTGGTGTCAGACGTCGAGCCCGTCTTGACGTATTCCATCCATGCCTTGGCGAAGGCGGCATTGGGCAGCCAACTCGATTCCGCTTTTGCCCCCGTATATTCCCCGGCGGATTTGGCTTCGCTGCCGAGGAGGGGAGACATCCAGCCTTTTGTCTGGTCGATTTTACGGAGTACATTGCCGGTGGTGGGCAGGCGCAGTTCGAGGCAGGCGTCGAAGAACGCAATGGAGGCGTAACGTTGGTCGCCGGTTTGGTGCGAAGTGAGCGGGTCCGGCGCGAAGCCGATCGGAGCCCCCTTGGCGCGGTAGGCTTTGAACATCGCGAGATTGCCGGTCCAAGCGGTGTTGAAGCGCTTGTCGCCGTTTTCCTTTACGCCGGGATTGGACATCATCGGGATTTCGTAGGCTTCGGGTGGCAATACGACTTCGGGAATCTGGCGGTCGAGCTTGGGGTCTTCGGGTTTTTGCCAATAAGAATATGCCGTGCCGGAGCGGAACCAGATGGCCACGATGCGCTCGGGGTATTTGGCCTGCATGATGCTCGACCAGAAGCCGCCGCCGCTATGGCCCCAGAGGCACCAAGGGGCAGTCGCGATCTCGGGGTGATGGGTTTGCTGGGCGAGGTCGTTGAGGGCATGCAGGTAGGTCTTGTCGGAGCCATTGCGCGGATCGCACCACATCCGGCAATTGGCCTTGTCTGGTTCATGCAGGACGGGTCCGACGAGGGCACAATCCCACTTGCGCGCCAGCGCTTGCCAGTGGAGGTCGTCAGCGACGGTTACGGCGCTTTTATTTGAGCCTGCGCCGCAGCCGTGCTGGTGGACAATGATACCGCGGACGGTCTTTACGCCCTCGGGGAGCCAAAGATTATAAGTCGAGGCGAAGATCAGTTCGCCGGGCTTGTCCGACGCCGGGTAGCTGACCGAATATTTGGTGCCATCGGCCAGGGCGGCCAAAGGCAGGAGGAGCAGGGCGAGGATGGGTCGCATGGGGATATCTAATGGACAGCCATAAATTGCTTTGGTTCAAGCCCGCGTTGGCTTGCCGCCGACACGATAGCGGATTGCGCGGGTTAGTACGTTCGGCCAATTTCTCCGCATGGGCATACGTGAAGACTTCCTCGCCAAGCTCGTCGCGATGAAGCAATCGTGGACGACGAGAGACGCGGCGCTGCTGGCCGGCCGTCCGGCGAAGGCGCTGTCGGCCGAGGAACTCACCAAGGGTCATCCGAAAGTTTCTTCGCTCATTGGATTTCAGGCGACTGTCTATGAGACCCGCATGGGTGGCTGCTTCGGCTGGTTCTGGCTGACCTTCACCA